>JAJEAO010000042.1 GCA_022822745.1 Acidobacteriota bacterium | reverse complement strand
TCGCCCGGCGGACGGGCGGCTTCGGAGGAACGATCTTCCGGTCCGTGGCGCCCGGACGGAAGGCCCCGGGCGTGAGCGGCGCCGCGATGCTCGGCGTCTCGATCCGCCGGCCGGTGGGACGGGGCGGCGACGCGAGCGGCTCGCGAAGGGGCCGGAGCGGAAGCCGGACCGGCGGGATCCGCCGGTCCTGCGGCCGGGCCCGTCGAAGCGGGCGCACCGGCGGCCGCGGCGGTTCGGTCTTCCCTTCCTTTTTCGCCTTCTCCCGGCGGGCGCGGGCCGCCTGCTTCCGGGCGGCGTCGGCCGTGCGGCGGATCTCGGCGGCCTCGGCTTCCTTCTTTGCCCGTCGCTCGGCGGCGATTCGCGCCTTTTCCTCGCGTTCGGCCCGCTCCTTCGCTTCGCGCTCGGCCCGGATCTTCGCCTCCGCCGCCTCCCGCTCCTTGCGCGCCACCTCGTCCTTCGCCTTCCGCTCGGCGGCCCGCTTCTCGGCCGCTTTCCGCAGGCGGCGCTGCTCGGCGGCCCGCCGGATGTTCTGTTCGGCTCGCGCCCGACGGTTCGGGCGCGCGGCGCGGCGCTTCGCGAGGCGCAGCCGCGCGCGCACCCGCCGCGCCACCGGCTCGGGAATCGCCGCCGAAACCGTCCGGATGCGCAACCTGAAGTCGGTCTGCAGCATCCGCAGCAGAACCCGCGGCTGCAGGCCGAGTTCGCGCGCGAGGTCCGTGACCCGGATTCTGACCGGCATGTCGAGCTAGCGCTCTCCTCCCCGCTCCCGCGACCCCGGGCGGGACCGACGGTGGCCGGAACCCGGGCGGCGGGGCGGGCGGCCCGGACCCTTGCGGGCGCCCCGGCGCGCCGGGGGACGATCGGAGTGGCGACCCCGACGCGCTGGCGGACGATCGGGGCGACGGCCGCGACGCGCCGGCCGGCCGCGTCCAGGGCGCCGGCGACGGTCGCGAGGATCCTGCCCCTCCTCCACGACCTGGATGGGCGCCCCGACGAGTTCCGAGGCCAACCGGACGTTCTCGCCGCGCTTCCCGACGGCCCGCGGCAGCTCGGCCGCCGAGACGTGGGCGACGAGCTCGGGCCCGTCCCGCCCGGAATCGCTGCGCTCGACCCGCAGGACCCGCGCCGGACGGAGAGCGGTCGCGGCGAAGGCCTCGAGAGGCTCGCTCCAGCGCACGACGTCCACGCGCTCGCCCCGCAGCTCGCGGCTGACGGCGCGGATCCGGGAGCCTCCGGGACCGAGACAGGCCGCCACCGGATCGACTCCGGGGGCATCGCTCCACACCGCCACCTTCGCCCGGGTCCCGGGGTGGCGGGCGACGGCCCGGACCTCGACGACCCCGCGGCGCACCTCGGGCGTCTCCCGTTCGATGGCGCCCGAAAGAACCTCGGAGGCGATCCTCGAGAGGATCACCGGCGGATCCTCGGGACGGATGGCGCGAATCGAGGCGCGAATCGTGTCGTTCGGGTTGAAGACCTCGTGCCGGCTCTGCTCTCCCGCGGGCAGGCGTCCCTCCACCGGACCGAGATCCACGATCAGATCGTGGCCCTCCCGGCGCAGGACCCGGCCCGTCTCCAGCCGGCCCACCCGGTCCCGGAACCGGTCGGCGCGTCCGAGCAGCCGGGCGGACCGGAGGCGGAGCTCGAGCACCTCGCGCGCCGCTCGACTCGCGCTCGACCTCGCCCGTCCGAACGGCGCCGGCACTTCGACGACATCGCCTTCCGCCGCGCCCGCGGGCGCCTCGTCCCGGTGGATCTCGCGGGCCGGATCGGAGACCTCGGCCACGACCCGGCGGGAAGCGAAGCAGCGGAGGACGCCGGTCTCCGGATCGAGCCGCGCCACGAGCGCGCTTCCGGCGCTCCGCGACGCGGCGAGCGCCGCCGCCTGCTCCACGCTGGCGATGATCTCGGCGCGATCCACCTCGGTCGCCAGCTCCTCGATCGCGCTCATGAGGCGGGCCGCCGCCTCCCGCGAGGGGTTTTTCGGGCGCCGAACAGGCTTCGCGTGTCGGGGTCGAGCCGGGCGCTGACGACGGCGTCCCACCGGATCCACTCCCCTTCCCTGTTGGCGGCTCGGCTGCCGCCGGCGACGCGAGGGGCGGCGCGTCTGCGGCCGGCGGCGTGGGAGACGACGCGGACGGCGTCGGCCTCCACCGCCTCCAGCGTCCCCCTGATCGTCCGGGTCCGGTCGCCGATCCGCCGCTTCACCCGGACCCGACGCCCGGTGAACCGGCGGCAGTCGGCCGGGGAGTGGAGCGGCCGATCGAGTCCCGGAGTGCTCACCTCGAGGACATAGGAGCCGGGCACCGGATCCTCGAGATCGAAGAGCGCCGAGACCTTCCCGTTCATCCGTTCGCAGTCTCTGAGGCCCACCGGGACGTCGTCCGGCCCCTCGATGAACACCCGCACCCGACGCGAGCCGCGGGGCCCTCTCACTTCCGTCCATGCCAGTCGAACCCCGGCACTCTGCGCCGCCCGCCGCGCCAGCCGCTCCACCCGGGCGGGGAGGTCTTCCTCCACCCGGGAGCGGTGATGCGGTTCGCGTTCGTGCTGCGGAATGCGTGGGACCTCTCTCTTCGAGCTGGTTCCGGAAATGACGTGTCGGCGGCGGCCGCCCCGAAGAACCCACCGGACTGCGGTTCCGGGAACGGGACCAAAAAACCGCCGCGCACCGGACGCGGCGGGTTGCGAAAGTCGGCCGAACCCCGCGCTCCGGGGTCCGAACGGCGGGCGAGTATAACAGTCAGCCACTCGCCCGCCGGCGGCTCTCAGCCGACGACCCGGCCGACCAGATCCTCCGGGTGCGCCTCGGTGATGCGGGCGGTCACGAAGCGTCCGACCAGCTCCTCCGGAGGCCGGTCGGCGTCCACGAGGAGCACTCGCGCATCCACATCGGGCGCCTGCCCCTCGGTTCGTCCGGCGAGCAGCAGGTCGCTTTCCTCCGGCGCGCCGTCCACCAGGACGCGGACGTCCCGCCCGACCAGGGCGCGGTGCCGACGGAGCGAGATCGCCTGCTGGATCTCCATGAGCCGCGCCCGCCGGCTCTCCTTCTCGGCCTCGGAAATGCGCTCTTCCGGCACGAACGAGGCGGCGGAGTCCTCGTTCGAATAGAGGAACGCGCCCATCGCGTCGAACTGCGTCTCCTCCACGAATCCGGCGAGCTCCTCGAAGTCCTGCTCCTCTTCGCCCGGAAATCCCACGATGAAGGTGCTGCGAACCGCCACCCCGGGAACGGCCTCCCGAATCCGCGCCACGAGCCGCTCGTTGCTCGCCCGGTTGCCGGGCCGCCGCATCGCCGAGAGCACCCTCCGGCTGGCGTGCTGGAGCGGGATGTCCACATAGCGGCAGAGTTCGGGAACCTCGGCGAGCGCCGCGAGGATCTCGCAGTCAAGCGTCGTCGGATAGGCGTAGAGGAAGCGCACCCACTCGACGCCCGTCACCCCGGCGAGCTGCCGGAGGAGGGTCGCCAGCCCGTGCCGGATGCCGAGGTCGGCGCCGTAGGCCGTCGTGTCCTGGGCCACCAGGATCAGCTCGCGCGCCCCGTCCGACGCGAGATCCTCCGCCTCGGCCAGGACGGAGTCCGGAGTCCGACTGCGGAACCTGCCGCGAATCTGCGGGATCACGCAGAAGGTGCAGGGGTAGTCGCACCCCTCGGCGACCTTGATGTAGGCGGTGTGGGGCGGCGTGGACCGGATCCGCGGCGAGGTGTGGTCGTAGAGCCAGGTGACCGACTGATCCGCCGTGAGCGGCGGCGTCCGTCGGGCGGCCCCGCCGAGGCTCCCTTCGAGGATCTCCGCGACCCGTTCGACCTCGTCGAGTCCCACGACCGCGTCGATCTCGGGGATCGCGTCGGCGAGCTCGGCGGCGTGGCGCTGGGCGAGACACCCGGCGACCACGAGCCGGCGGCACCGCCCCGACCGCTTCAGCCGCGCCAGGTCGAGGATCGTGTTGACGCCCTCCTCCTTCGCCGGGCCGATGAACCCGCAGGTGTTCACGATCAGCGCATCTGCCGATTCCGGCTCGGTCGTCATCTCGAACCCGCCGCGCGCGAGAACGCCCGCCATGACCTCGCTGTCGAGCAGGTTCTTCGCGCAGCCGAGGCTCACGAGCCCCACCCGGGGCGGCGCGCCCCGGCGGAATCCGTCGGTCGTCACGGCGACAGCCGGTAGAGGAGGCGCGGGAACGGGATCGCCTCCCGCAGGTGGCTCAGCCCGGCCATCCACGACACGAACCGCTCGATCCCCAATCCGAATCCCGAGTGGGGCACGCTCCCGAACCGGCGCAGATCGAGGTACCACGAGAACGCGTCCTCGGGAAGCCGGTGCTCGCGGATCCGCCGGCGCAGCAGCCCGGGGTCGTGGATCCGCTGGCTGCCGCCCACGATCTCGCCGTACCCCTCGGGGGCGATGATGTCGAGCCCGAGCACCCGGTCGGGCCGTCCCGGCGCCGGCTCCATGTAGAACGCCTTGATCGCCGCCGGGAAATGGGTGATCACCAGGGGTCGGTCCAGATCCTCGGTCAGCGCGGTCTCGTCGGGGGCGCCGAAGTCGTCCCCGAGCGTGAACCCGGTCCCCTTCCCCGCCAGGATTTCGCCGGCTTCGTCGTAGGTGATCCGCGGAAACGGCGCCCGGATCCGGCGAAGCGGCGCCAGATCGCGGCCCAGGGCTTCCAGCTCGAGCGCCCGCCGTTCCAGGAGGCGTTCCACGGTGTGGCAGATGAGCCCCTCGGCGAGCGCCACGATGTCGTCCAGCTCGGCCCACGCCACTTCGGGTTCGAGCATCCAGAACTCGATCAGGTGGCGACGGGTCTTCGATTTCTCGGCTCGGAAGGTGGGGCCCAGGCAGTAGGTCCGACCCACGGACAGGGCCACCGCCTCGTTGTAGAGCTGTCCGCTCTGCGCGAGATAGGCGCGGCGGTCGAAGTACTGCGTCTCGAACAGCGTCGTCGTGCCTTCGCAGGCGTTCGGGGTGAAGATCGGTGTGTCGGCGCAGACGAACCCCTGTTCCCTGAGGTACTCGCGAAAGGAGTGCAGCACCTCGTCGCGGATCCGGAGGAGCGCGTGCTGGCGCTTCGAACGCAGCCAGAGGTGGCGGTGGTCGAGGAGGAACTGGGCTCCGTGCTCCTTGGGCGAGATCGGGTAGGGCTCGGCGGCGCAGATCACCGCGAAGGCCTCGGCGCGGACTTCCATCCCGCCGGGCGCCCGGGCATCCGCGAAGGCGGCCCCGGAGATCTCGACCGCGCTCTCGAGGGGGCACGCCCGGGCCGCCTCGAACGACTCCGGGGGAACCCGGTTCTTCGCCACCACGACCTGGGCGAACCCGGAACCGTCCCGGAAGTTCAGGAAGAGCAGCCGACCGCTGGAGCGGCGACCGGCCAGCCATCCCCGCAGCCTCGCCGGGACGCCGGAGGGCCCGTCCTCCGTGGTGACGGCCCGACGCAGGCCGTCGAGCGTCGGACCCATCCGGTCCTTCCACGAGACATGGGGGGTGGGCGAAGCAGGCATGGCGGCGCCGGGGAGGGTACTCCGGGCGGATCCCGCCGGTCAGGATTCGAGCAGATCGGCGAGCCCGTCGCGCAGCGGCCGGCGCCGCGGCCACCGGTCCAGGTTGCGCCGGACCATCGCGAGGGTCGGCGCGATGAAGGCCCGGTACACCGCGTTGCCCCGGCGATGGACCTGGTAGCCGTAGGTGCCGAGCGCCTTCAACTGACGCTGGAGCGCCACCGTGTCGAGCTCCTCGGCCAGCTCCCCGGGGGTCGCGGCGAGGCCGGTCTCCCGGGTGAAGCGGCGGACGAGAGCGGTCTCCCGGAACGGGAGGGCGAACGACGGCCCGGATCCGGCCACGTACGGGTCGCGCGCGAGCGACGCCAGGTCGTAGAGCCGGGGCCCGAGGCGCGTGTCCTGGTGATCGATCACCGTCAGGGCGGGCGCGACCCCGGATCCCGGGTCGCACACCATGAGGTTGCGGGAGTGGTAGTCGCGGTGGCAGAGCGCCTGGGGCGTGGAAGCGGCCTCGGCGGCCAGCGCGGCGAGAAGCCGCTCCAGCTCCGGATCGGGCGTCGAGCCGCGGACCGGGCTCACGAAGTGCTCCCCGAAGAACCGCAGTTCGCGCGCGAAGAGCGCCTCGTCGAGCCGCATCGCGAAGGCCAGGTAGCGGCTCGCGCGGTCCGACGCCCCGATCTTCGCTCCGCGGCGCTGGATCGTCCCGAGGATGCGGATCGCTTCCCCGTAGAGCGCGGGCGCCTGCGGATCTCCCTCCCGCGCCGCCGTCTGGAGCAGCCGGTCGCCGAGATCCTCGAGCGCGAGGACGCCGAGGTCGGGGGCCTCGAAGCCGATTCGCGGTGTGCGGACCGCGAGCCGGCGATAGAGCCGGGCCGAGTTCACGAACGGCAGCGCCCCGGGGGCGTAGGGGGCCGCCATGACGCAGGCGACGAAGGTGACGGCCTCGCCATTCGCAGCGAGTCCGACCGAGGCCGGGGCCGCCGGTCGGACGCGGTAGTACACCCGCTCCCCGGCGTCGCGCACCAGGCGCGCGACATCGGCGCCCGCGCAGCCGGTTCGCTCGAAAAAGGCCTCGAGGCGGGCCCGCCGGGTCACAGGGCCGTCTCCCGCCCGCCGGCGAGGAGCCGACGCTCGAGCCGCCGGCCGGCCGCGATGCGCTCCCCGGCCGCGACGACGGAGTCCAGCACGACCGCCCCGGCGCCGACCTCCACGCCCTCTCCGAGGACCGACCGCTCCACCCGGGCTCGCCGCCCCAGCCGGCATCCGTCGCCGAGCAGCGCCGCCGGCGCCGCCCTCGCCCCCGCCGCCAGGCTCAGGCGGGCCTCCGGATCTCCCCGGACGACGCCGATCGCGAGCGCGCGGAGCGAGGCCTCGAGGTAGCGCCGCGGGGTGCCGATCTCGAACCAGGGCGCCCGGCTGGAGTACACCCGGGCGGTCCCGGCCCGGGCGAGCGCCGGGAGGAGGTCCGCGCCCAGCCCGACCGGCCGCCCGGACAGGTGACGAAGCGCCGACGGCTCGAGCGCCCAGACTCCGGTGAACGCCGGTCCGGGCCCGCCCGGCGCGGTGAGCCCGGTGAAGCGCCCCCGCTCCGATCGCAGCCGGCGCTCTCCCCGGAGTTCGGGAGCGGGCTCCGGATCCGCGACCAGCGTGGCCTCCCCGCCGCCGGCGGCGTGGGCGGCCGCGAGTCGGCCGAGATCCAGGGTATGGAGGGTGTCCCCGTTCACGACGAGGAACGTCCCCGCGCGAAAGCGGTCCCGGACGCGGTGGAGCCCGCCGGAAGTCCCGAGCAGCCCCGTCTCGAAGGAGCGGTGGATCCGGAACCCGTCGGACCCGGCGGCGCGCAGGAGGGGCTCGAGGCTGTGGGGCGCATGGTGGAGGTTCACGACGACTTCGCGAACGCCCGCCTGCCGCAGCCGCTCCAGCACCCGGCGGATCAGCGGCGCCTGGCACAGCGGCAGGGCCGGCTTGGCGCGGTCCGCCGTGAGCAGCCCCATGCGAACGCCGCGTCCGGCCGCGAACACCATGGCCCGGGCCGGAACCCGCGCCACGGTCGGGGACGGGGGCGGCAACTCAGGCGGGGAGCGTCGAAGCCTCGGGCGCCGACGCGAACAGGCGATCGAGATCGAGGCCGTCGTCGAAGGTCAGCGACAGGACCCGGGAGACGCCCGGCTCCTCCATGGTGACGCCGTAGAGGTGCTGGCATGCCTCCATCGTGACCCGGTTGTGCGTGATGACGATGAGCTGGGCGACCTCCCGCAGCTCGTCGAGGAGGGCGGCGAACCGGTGCGCGTTGTCGTCGTCGAGCGGAGCGTCCACTTCGTCGAGGAGACACAGCGGCGCCGGCCGGTAGCGGAACAGGGCGATGAGAAAGGCGATCGCGGTCAGCGCCTTCTCGCCTCCCGACAGGAGGCGCACGCTCTGGAACCGCTTTCCCGGCGGCTCGGCGAAGATGCCGATCCCCGCCGCCTCTCCCGGATCGTCGCCCCGCCCGGGGCCGGCGCCGTTTTCCGAACCCGCCGCGGGCCGGGGGGAGCGCAGGAGGAGCCGAAGCTCCGCCCGTCCTCCTCCGAAGAGCCGGCGGAACACCTCGTCGAACGCGCGGCCGACGCGGCCGAGACTCTCGCGGAACGCGCGTCGCGCCTCGCGGTCCTGCCGCTCCATGGCGCGAAGTCCGTCGCGGATCCCGGCTTCCACGTCGGCGAGTTCCGCGGCCGGACCGGCGCGCTCCGCCACGAGCGCCGCGAGACGGGACTCGGCGACCTGGTTCACCGGCAACAGATCCTCGAGGGTTTCGCGGGCCTTCGCGAGTTCGGCCTCGATCTCCTCCACCGGCCGGTTCGTCGGAACCCGGGGCAGATCGGCGAGATCGCGGCCCTGCTCGCCGCGAAACTCCTCCTCGAGGTGGCCGAGGAGCGCTTCGGCCCGCGCGACTTCCGACCGGAGCTCGCCCCGCCTTCGCTCGACCGCCTTCATCTCGGTCCGGCGGCTCGAGAGCGCGGCCTCTCCCTCGGAGACGCGGGCCGCGAGGACCTCCGCCCGGCGGGCCAGCCCATCGGCGGCAGTCTGCTCCTCGCGAGCGCCGGCCGCCGCCGCCTCGACCACCGCCGCCTCCGCCCGGCGCCGCGCGATCCACTCCTCCTCCTCGACCACGAGCCGCTCCCGGGCCGCGGCGATCGCCTCCAGCCGCGCCGCGTCCGCCCTCGCCTCGCGGTCCCGGATCCGCTCGGCGCGCCGCGCCTCCTCGGCCACCGCCTGCTCGCGGGCGAGTTCCCGGTCGGAAGCGAGGCAGTCCCGCTCGGCCGTCCGAAGCCGCTCCCGGGCCGCGGCGAGCTCGGCCTCCCCGGAATCGAGGTCCGCGGCGGTGGAGTCGAGCCGCTTCCGGTCGCGGTCGAGGGCGTGGCCCGCCCGCTCGGCGGCGGCGTCGTTTCGCTCCCGATCCTCCCGATTCCGGGTCAGGCTGGCGGCGATCTCGCCGAGCCGTCGCCGGGCGGCGCGGGCGGCGGCGACGGCGCGCTCCGCGTCGCGCCGGGCCCGGGACCGGGTCCTGTCGGCGGCCGCGAG
>JAJEAO010000037.1 GCA_022822745.1 Acidobacteriota bacterium | reverse complement strand
CGCCGGCATCGGCGCGTTCGGGGCGGGCGGATGGGGCCCGCGGGGCGGGGCGGCCGCCAGCCCGCGGGCCGCCGCGCCGTAGCGCTCCTCGATCCCGGCGTCCGCCGCCGCGTCGAGCTCGTCCGGCGTCATCCCCGCCGCTTCGGCGAGCGCCTCCCGGAAGTCGAGGCCGCGGCCGAAGCCATCGAGGATCGCGAGCACCGCGTCGAATCCGTGGAGATCCTCGAGCGTCTCGAGGACGAGCGAGGCGTGGAAGTACGAGACCGCGACCTGTCCCGGCCAGCTCGGCCGGATGAAGCCCTCGTCGAGGTTCGCCACATCGTGGAGGCGGTCCTCCCGCAGCGCCATGTAGAAGCCGAACGGCGCCCCGTCCCCGAACCGACGCCGTTCCTCGAGGACGCTGAGCCCCTCGGTGAACCACCGGGGCACGCGGTTGCCGGTCCGGGTCATGTGGACGGCGTGGGCCAGCTCGTGCCAGAGGGTCGAGGCCCAGTGGTAGGCGTCCGCATCCCGCGCCGACGGAGACTCCATCGCCATCACGCGACCGAAGCAGACGCCGTGCGCCCCGATCCCCGGGATCCCCACCGTGCGGACCGAGAAGTCCGCTGACCGGTCGTAGATCTCGATCCGGATCACCCCGTCGGGATCGGTTCCGTAGCGGCTCCGGAACTCCTCGAGGGCCTCCTGAGCGATCGCCGCCGCGTAGGGCCCGAGGAGCTCGGCCTCATCGGCGGGCAGCACGACCTCGAGGCCGTCGTCCCGCCGGGTCTCGAAGCCGTCCATCTCGTCCAGGAGATCCAGGTTGTTCTTGATCAGGGCATCGAACGGATCCCGCTCGAAGGCCGCCTCCAGGGTGGCGCGTCCCCCGGCCATGTCGCCGAGCCGGAGCTGGTTCAGGCCGAGGAGCCGCGCCGCCGCCGCGGACCCGGGCGCCAGGGTGAGCGCGGTCTGCGCTCGCGCCGCCGCCTCTTCGTAGAGACGCTGCCGCTCGGCGGCCTCGGCGATCCCGAGGTGGAACGCGGGGTCGCCGGGCCAGGCGGCGGCGAAGGCGGCCTCCGCGCCGGCGAGCGCCGCCCGGTCGCCGGCCACGAAATGGACGGCGGCGAGCGCGGTCAGGATCTCTGGGGACGAAGGGAGCAGCCCGGCGGCGTCGCGGGCGCGCTCCTCCGCTGCCTCCTGCTTCCCGGCCTCCAGGAGGCGCTGCACCTCGAGCGCTCGCGCGCCGGGGTGGACCGGGTTCGCTTCGAGAAGCCTCTCCAGGGGATCGGGCAGCGGCGGCGCTCCTTCCGGGAGGGCGGGCCGGGCGCCCGGGGGAAGGCGGGCCAGGCCGAAGAGCGCGTCGGGGTGCCGCGGATTCCGCTCCAGGACAGCCCGGAAGCTGTCGAGCGCCTCGGCGCTGTTGAACTTGGACAGCAGCAGCTCGCCCGCCGCCAGATGAGGCTCCGGGAAGTCCGGCTCCCGCGCGGCGGCGGCGTCGAAGACCCGCAGGGCGTCGCGGAAGAGACCCGGGCTCTCGAATCCCAGCCGGGCGGCGGCCGCTCCGACGGCGACGAGGCCGCGGGGCGTGAACGCGCTCTCCGGCGCGGTGTTGTAGGCGTCGAGCACACGGTCGAGCCGATCGAGCCCGGAGGTCCGCCGGCCGAGCCGGAGCTCGAGCCGGCCGAGCCGCGACGCCGCCTCCACCGCCTCGGAGAGCGTCGCCTCGTCGGGCGCATCGAGCAGCGCGCGGAGGAGATGCGCAGCCGTCTCGCCTTCGCCGATCCCGATGTGGATGCGGGCGCGATCGAGGCGCAGCGCGGGAGCGTCCGGATCGGGCGCCGCCGCGAGCACCTCGAGCGCCTCGCTGGCGCGACCGGTGAGTCGGAGCGTCTCGGCGAGCCCGCGGCGGGCGGCGGAGCATTCGGCGTCGGCCCCTCGGTCCCGCCCGTCACAGCGCCCGTCGGCCAGGGCGTCGCGGTAGGCCGCCCCGGCCTCCTCCCAGGCGCCGGCGCGGAGGGCGGCGGCCGCTGCTTCCGGACCCGGGGGCCAGGAGGACGAAGGCGAGGCCGGGCGGGCGATGCCCAGCCCCGCGACCACGGTCAGGGCCGCGGCGATCGCGCCCATGGAGCGCCGTCCTCGCATGGAGCGCCGTCCTCCAGAACGGCACGTCGTCACGCTTCGCGCTGGCGGCTTCGAATTGCCACTCTGGAGAGTGGCCAGTTCTCCCGGCCGGTTCTCCCGGTAGGGGCGGGGCCTCCATAGGCTGTGGCGTCGTATGGAACGCCGTTCTCCAGAACGGCACGTCGCCACGCTTCGCGCTGGCGACTCCGAATTGCCACTCTGGAGAGTGGCCAGTTCTCCCGGCCGGTTCTCACGGTAGGGGCGGGGCCTCCATAGGCCGTGGCGTCGTATGGAACGCCGTTCTCCAGAACGGCACGTCGTCACGCTTCGCGCTGGCGGCTCCGAGTTGCCACTCTGGAGAGTGGCGCTCCATAGGCGCCGTGCCTGCTTCGACTTGCCGCTCTGGAGAGTGGCCAGTTCTCCCGGCCGGTTCTCCCGGTAGGGGCGGGGCCTCCACAGGCGGCGAGCGCTCATCCCGCCTCCTCCTGCAGAGCCTCGATCCGCTGGTTGATCTCGGCGATCTGCACCAGCAGCTCCTCCAGCTCGACGAGGTAGGTCTCCTCGTCCAGCCCCTCGCGAGCCTCACGCAGCGCATCCACCTGCGCGGCGAGCGCGTCGCGCTCGGCGATGAGCGCAGCCAGCGCGGGACTCGCCGCGCCCCCCGCGCCAGGCTCCGCCTCCACGACCAGCAGAGCGGTCCGGGCGGCGAGGATGCCGTCCTTGCCCGCCTCCGTCGCCGGATCGCGCGTCCCTTCCCCGTCCCCGTTGTCGTCGAGCAGCGCGTGTTCGGTGCGCAGCAGCCCGGCGCGCTCGTATTCCTGCTCGACCGCGACCCGGGCGAAATCGAAGGCTTCCAGCGCCGAGACCCGGCCGTCCTTGTTCCGGTCGGCGGCGACGCCGTCGTCACCTCCGGCGAAAGCGGCGACGAAGTGCCGGGGAAACCGGGTCTCGTTCGCCTCCTGTCCCGAGGCGGCGGCGAGAACCACCCGGCCGGGAGCGGAGAGCGCGGGCACGAACGCCCCCGAAGCGCTCCCGAGGTGGGCGACGGTGACCTGCCCGTCGACGCCGTCCAGCATGGCGTCCAGATCCGCCGGAGCGAGGTCCGGGCCGGGGAGGTTGAAGCGCGCATTCGGCGCCCGGGTTCCGTGACCGATCAGCACCAGGACGAGGCTCTCGGCGCCCATGGCGGCGGCGATTCGGGCGCCGATGTCGTCGCGCCGACTTCGTCCCGTCGGAGCGCAGTTCCCGGTCCCTTCCGCTTCGGAGACTTCCTCCGGTCGCTCCACCAGGAGTTCGACCCGAGGTGGACGGGGCGTTGCGAGCGCCGCCTCGCACAGCGACCGGGCCCACCCGGTGAACCGCTCCCGGTGCTCGGGGCTCCCCCCGACGCCCGACACGATCAGCAGCACCGGTGCCGAACCGACCTGACGCGCCGGCGTGGGGGCCCGCCCCCCGGAGGCGCCGGGGGTGAGCGCGAGGAAGACCGCCAGCACGGTGACCCGGGTCACGCCATCCCCCGCAGCGAGCGCCCGCACCACTCGGCGGCGAGCAGAGCGAAGACAAGCAGGAACACCCCCGGCTGGTTCCACAGATCGCGGCGCTCCACGACGGTGGCGCCCGATTCGGCGATGCTCAGGTCGGTCACCAGGTCTTCGGCGTCCTCGGGCTCGAAGACTCGTCCTCCGGTCGCCTCGGCGATGCGCTCCAGCAGATCGCGATCCGTGTCGGCGCCGAAGAACTCGTCGTCCACCGCCCCCACCTCGGCCCACGCCTCCGCCACCTGCGGCCTCGCATCGCCCGCGTCCTCGGTGACGGCGCGCACCTCCACGCGGTAGAGCCCGTCCACATCGGGGACGAAGGAGCCGGCGTACTCCCCGTCCTCCTCGCCGGTCCAGTAGAGCGGAACCGGCGGCAGCTCGCCTGCCGGGCCGGTGATCCAGGCTTCCGCCGCGGCCGTGTTCACCGCGAGGAACCGCTCGTCCTCGACCCGCGCCCGGATCGCGACCGGCTCCCCGCCGAGGGCCCGCGCCGGCGCCACCGAGGCCTCGACGCGGCGGGGGGCGTCGGCGGCCAGCCAGCGAAGCAGCCGCCGCCAGAGGGTCTCGTGGGTCAGGTCGTCCACCGGCACGGTCGCGTCCATCTGCCAGAGCCACAGGTCCTGGACCGTGAGGCTCGTCACCCGCCCCCGACCGAAGCGCTGGAACACGAGGACCGGCTCGGTCGCACCGTCGGCGCCGGCGCCCTCGAGGAGCGTGATCGCCCCCGGCTTCGAAGTCCCGGCGCGATTCACCGTGGAGAGCATCGGAAGCGCGCGGTAGCGGTCCGCGTTCGCGACCGGATCGGGCTCGAGCCGCACGACCGGATGCGAGGCGCCGGCCCGGGTCGGCGACACGCCGAGCTCCCGGAGCGGCGGGTTCTCGTCGCCCGCTTCGGGAAGCGCAACCGGGAGGATCTCTCCGACCGGCGTGCCCCGATAACCGCCCTCGGCGTAGGACCGGCCCCCGCCGAGAGTCAGCAGCCCGCCGCCGCGCTGGCTCACGAAGTCCCGCAGCATGTTGAGCTGGTCCTGGGTGAAGAAGGCCGCCTCCACGCTGCCGAGGATGATCGCGTCGTAGCCGAAGAGCTCTTCCCGGGTGTCCGGGAACCCGCCGGCGAGTTCCTCCGGCCCGCGCACGCCCAGCCGGTAGAACTTCCCCTCGGCGGTCCGGAGGAGGCTGGCGACCCGGACTCCGTCGTCGGGTTCCACCGCGCGCCGGAGGAACTTCATCTCCCAGCGCGGCTGCCCCTCGAAGTACAGAAGCCGGGCGGGCTGTTCCTCGACGAGCAGCAGCGCGCTGCGTTCGTTGTTCCGCACGACGGCCTCGCCCGGGAACGGCGCCACCCGGATCCGCAACCGGCGGGCGCCCGGTTCCTCCAGCGACGCCATCGCGGTCACCGCGACCTCGTCGTCGTCGGAGCGGAACCGGACCGTCTGCTGCGCCAGGATGCGCCCTTCGTCGAGCACCTCGAGGCGGGCGGTGCGTCCGGAGAGGCCGCGCCCCCGGACGCGCGCCCGCACTTCGACGAGCGATCCGTCGAGCACCCGCGCGGGCAGGTCGGGAGGGCCCAGTTCGATGTCGGCGCCCGGTCCGGAGCGGCCGAAGGGCACCGGGAAGACCCGCACGCCCCGCGCCCGCAGCTCCAGCAGGACGTCTTCGAGATCGTCGGGGGTTCCCGTCGTCGAAGCTCCGTCGGTGAGCAGCACCACGCCGGCGAGCGGGAGCGAGGCGAGCTCGTCAAGCGCGTGCCGAAGGCCTCCGGAGAGGTCGGTGCGCGCCCCGGCGAACCCCAGATCCTGCGGGGCGTCGAGGCGGGAGGCGTCCTGCGCGAAGCGGAAGAAGCGGGTCACGAAACTCTGCTCGAGCCGCGGACCGAGCTCGTCGGGAGCGTCCACGGGATCCTCCGGAAAGGCGGCCAGCAGCCGATCGGCCCGGGTTCCGGCGTCGTCTCCGGCGTCCGCGATCCGCATGCTCGCGGAGTCGTCGAGGAGCACCGCGACCAGGTTCTCCTGCGGCACGGTGAGCGAGAGGACGAGTTGCGGCCGGAGCAGGCACAGCAGCGCCAGCGCGATCGCCCCCGCCCGGGCCAGGGCCAGGAGCACCCGACCGACGGACCCGACCCGGTTCCCCGCGCTTCGGTAGCCGAGAAGGAACCACACGAGGAGACCCACGAGCCCGGCGCCGACGAGGAAGACCGGCCACGGCGCGCCGAGGGACAGCTCGCCGCGGGAGAAAGCGATCGGAGGACTGCCGAAGAGCCACTCCACCGCGTCGGAGAACATGAGGAGGAACCGGGATCCGGGAGAGAGCGCGCCGCCGTCGGGGGGCGCGTCAGTGGGTCATCGCGTAGATGATGAAGTTGATCCCCATCTCGTAGGCGTAGGTGGAATAGGTGAGGGGGTAACGCGGGTCTTCCGCCCACTCCCAGGCGTCCCCGAGGTCGGTGTTCCAGTTGATGAGCACCATGAGCCTTCGCTCGTCGTCGAAGATGCCTCGCACCGTCGGCACGTAACCGTCCCGCTCCCAGGTCGGCCCTCCGCGGATGCCCTGCCCCACGTTGGGAACCTGGACGATCTCGTCCACCCGGTAGAACGAATGGAACAGGGGGTGGTCGAGGGGGATGTCCTCGATCGGACGGCCGGGGAGCACGCGGCCCATCTCGTGAGCGAAGTTGACCCACTCGCGCGTTCCCCAGAAGTCGTCCACGACCAGGAATCCGCCCTGCAGCAGATAGCGTCGCAGCGCCGCCACCTCCGGTTCCGTCATCTGCATGTAGCCGACTTCGACGCCGTAGAGAAACGGATAGCGACCGAGGTTCGGATCCGTGAGGAGAACCGCGTTCTCCATGGCGTAGGAGTCGAGGTTCGTGAGCCGGCGCAGGCCGATGAGGAACTGCCGATCGGCTTTCGGGTAGTCCACGTGCCAGCCGCGCCAGCCGTATCCGGAGTAGGCGGCGCGGGTGAAGTAGAAGTCGTGGACCTCGCGCGGCCCGGGCAGGAACGGGTCGGAGTCCTCCCGACCCCCGCCGATGGCGGCGGCGATCATGGACCGGAGCTCCTGAGGCGTCGCCTGGGGCGCCCGGCCTCCACCACGCAGTCCGAGCGCCGTCGAGGCGGCGACAACCGCAAGCAGGGTCGCGGCGGCGACGCGGATTCCGGTCCGGGCGGGCACGATGCGGAGACTATCGCGGAGGGGACCGGCCTCCCCGGAGCCGGTCGGGGCCGCTGGTAGGATTTGCCCGTCCCGCGCGGCGACTTTCGGCCCCGCCCGCGGCGCTCCGAGGAGGTTCTTCATGCGGCTCATCGTCCTGCCCGGCCTCCTTTCGCTCGCCATCGGGATCGCGCTGACCGGGTGCGCGCCGCCATCCGAGTCGCCCGAGGCGTCCGAGCCGGCGGCCGCCGATGCGCCGTTCACGCCCGGGCCTCCAGCCGACTTCGCCGAGCCGATGATCCCGGAGGACAACCCGCAGAGCCCGGAAAAGGTGGCCCTCGGAAAGCAGCTCTACTTCGACGCCCGGCTCTCGGCCGACGGAAGCCGCTCCTGCTACTCGTGTCACCTCGTCGAGAACGGGCTGACCGACGGGCTGCCGGTCGCCGAGGGCGCGCTCGGCCGGGTGCTGACCCGATCCAGCCCGACGCTGTGGAACATCGCCTACCACACCCGGTTCTACTGGGACGGTCGCAGCGGGTCTCTCGAAGCCCAGGCGATGGCAGCGTGGACCGGCGGGAACATGGGCGCCGACGCCGAGGTGGTCGTGGAGACGCTGAACGGGATCCCCGGCTACCGCGAGCAGTTCGAGGCGGTCTTCGGCGGCCCGGCCACGCCGGAGTCCGTGGTCGCCGCGATCGCATCCTTCGAGCGCGACGCGTTCTATTGCGGGGACACGGCCTACGACGACTGGCGACGCGGCGAACCGAACGCGATCCCCGAGCAGGCGCAGCGGGGCGCCGAGCTGTTCACCGCCGAAGCCGGTTGCGCCGCCTGCCACGCCGGCGTCCTGTTCACCGACCTGAAGTACCACAACGTGGGGATCGGGATGGATGCCGACGAGCCGGATCTGGGCCGGG
Organism: Acidobacteriota bacterium; assembly: GCA_022822745.1. Classification (GTDB taxonomy): domain Bacteria; phylum Acidobacteriota; class Vicinamibacteria; order Marinacidobacterales; family Marinacidobacteraceae; genus JAJEAO01. The sequence continues at coordinate 4,580 of JAJEAO010000037.1, read as the reverse complement.
GTCGCGTGACCGAGGCCGACGAGTGCAGCACGACGGACGACGAGCCCTGCCAGGGCGCGTTCAAGACGCCGACCCTGCGCGACATCTCGAAGAGCGCTCCCTATTTCCACGACGGCAGCGTGGCGACCCTCGAAGAGGCAGTCCGGCTCATGGCGAGCGGGGGCATCGAGAACCCGTGGATCGACCGTGACGAACTCGTGGACCGGAACCTCGACGACGCGCAGATCGCGGATCTGGTGGCGTTCCTCGGGACGCTCGATTGCCGGAGCGGTCCCATGATCTTCAGCCCGCCCGACCTGCCCTGAGCGGTAGGGCGCTTCCCGAACCCGATACGGACTTCGACACGGAACGGAACGACATGGAACTGAGCTTCGAGGGCTACGGCCTCGCCTACAGCGGTCATGCCACGCCGGCCGAAAAGTCGGCGAAGGACAAGCACCACCCGTGGACGGTCCAGCTCCAGGCGAGCGGGCCCCACGCGGCCGAGGGGACGATCGAGGGCCGGCTCCAGGTGACCGGCGTCGCCGCCGATGAAGCGAAGCGGCGCGCGCCGGACGGGAAGGCGGAGATCCTGCTGCAGGGCGCCTTCGAGCGGGCTTTCGTCGCCGAGCTGGGGCTCCGGCCGCTCGCCTCGGGGTTCGACTTCATCGTGGATCACCGGTTCGTGACGCAGTACCAGGGGCCGGAGCCGAAGTACGACCCGCCGAAGCGCAAGGTCCGTCGCAAGGTCGTTCGGCGAAAGGTGGTGCGGCGGAAGGTCGTTCGACGCACGGGAGCGCGACCGGTCCGCAAGAAAGCCCCGGCCTGACCCGCGCTACGAAGCGCCGCTCTTGTGGAGCGCCGGTTGTATGGAGCGCCGCTCTCCAGAGCGGCACCGCGCCCCATTCCACCCGGCGCCGCCCTGTGGAGCGCCCCGGTTCTCCCGGTCGGGGTTCTCCAGGGCGGCAATTCGCGCTGCTTCTCGGCATCGCCAGCGTACGCGCTGCCGGGCAGGGCCCCGCCCCTGCCGGGAGAACTGGCCCGGCGCGCCGGCAGTCTGCCAGACCGTAGAGTGACGCTCCGGGCCTACGGAGGATCGAGCGGTCCGTAATAGCCCCGACGGGCGCGGATCTCCAACTCCCCCAGATCCTCCCGGGCCAGCCTCACCTCGATCTCCCGGTACCGCCCCTCCCTTCGGGTGTTGGACGAGACGTAGCCGATGCTGTACTGGCTGTAAAGCTCGTCGAGGATGCGGTCGTAGAGCTCGTCGAGCTGATCCAGCGAGGAAGCCAGCGCGTAGGAGCCTCCGCTGGTCTCCGAGATCGCCCGCAGGAACCGGGCGTTGTGGAACACCTCATTGTGGCGCGTGCGGTCGCCGAACTGGATCGAGTGGATCGTCGCGTCGCTCAGCTTCACCAGGTCGAGCGCATCGCTGAAACTGAGGGTGGAACGGGAATCGGCGCCGTCGCTGAGCACCGCCAGCGTCTTCTGTCCCTCGTAGTCCCAGATCCGGTCGAGGAACGTCGCCACCGCATCGTAGAGAGCAGTCCAGCCGTCGGCCTCGATGTCGTAGATCCGGTTCGCGATGATCCGCTGATCGTCGGACGAGTACTCGGAAAGCCGGATGTTCTCGTCGAAGCTGATCACGAACAGGTGCTCGGTGCGCGGGATGTTCGTGAGGAACTTGATCGCCGCCTCGTGGAGCAGATCCATGTCCTCTTCCATGCTGCCGGAGGAGTCGAGGAGCAGTCCGATGACCTGTCGCCGGGAGAGCTCCTCCTTCTGATCCGGCGGGAGCTCGACCCAGGACTCGTCCAGCCCGGCCCCGAAGACGAGGATTTCCTGTTCCACGCCGTCCTCGAACACCCGGAAGTCGGCGACCTCCAGCCCGGTCACGAACGAATCGTCGTCCGCGATGACCGCCACCGGCACCGAGACCAGATCCACCCCCGACTCGAACTCGAAGACCTGCTGCGAGGCGGCCGGCCACGCCGCGAGAGCGAGGACGACGGCGCCCAGCAAAGAGCGATGCCGGCGCGCCGGGCCAGTTCTCCCGGCCGGTTCTCCCGGCAGGGGCGGGGGCCCTCCCGGCAAGGCGGGACGCAACGCCGCAGAACCTGCCGGGGGCCGGTCGGAAGACGGGCGCGCCGGCGAACTCACGTTCCCGATTCTCTCACCGTCCCCCGCGTCACAGAAGGCCCTTCACGCACCGGATCGCCAGCCCCATGCGCTGGAACGGCGGCATCACGTAAACCCCGGCCGCCTTCACCTTCGCCTCCACCACCATCTCGCGCGCCACCGAAACCCCCACCGCGCGGGCCCGCCGCCGCGTCGGCGCCGCCTTCAACAGTCGCCGGACCGCCGCCGGCACGGTCATGCCGGGCACCTCGTTGTGGAGGAACTCGGCGTTCCGGGCGCTCACCAGCGGCAGGACGCCCACCAGCACCGGGATGTCGAGCCCGGCGATCCGGTCGAGAAAGTCTCCCAGCAGCCGAGACTCATAGACCGGCTGCGTGAGGCAGTAGTGCGCCCCCGCCTCGACCTTCCGGTGGAACTTCCGCACCTCGGCGTCGAGATCCACCGCCGCCGGGTTCACCCCCACGCCGGGGAAGTACGGCAGCGCCGCAGGGAGGCGGTTCCCGGCGAGGTCCACCCCGTGGTTCAGCCCTTCGAGAATGCGCACGAGCCCCACGGAATCCACATCGAATACCGCGGTCGCGTGCGGGTAGTCCCCCAGTTTCGGGGGATCCCCGGTCACCGCGAGCAGGTTGCGGATGCCGAGCGCATGGGCCCCGAGCAGATCGGCCTGGATGCCGATCAGATTCCGGTCACGGCACTGGTAGTGGAGGATCGTCTCCACTGCCCCGTCGCGCTCGAGGAGCGCCGCGAACGCGATCGCGCTCATCCGCGCCGAGGCGCGCGGTCCGTCGGCGACGTTCACATGGCGGATCCCGGCGTCGGCCAGCTTCCTCGCTCCCCGGCGCAGCCGCCGAGCCGCGCCTCCCCGCGGCGGATCCATCTCCACCGAGACGGCGAATCCACCGGACGCGAGCGTCGCCGCCAGCTCGGACCGCTCCGCGGGCGGAACGGCTGTCCGGCGCGCGGCCTGCGCCCGACCTTGTCCCTCCGCGGGCGCAGCGGCGACGGCCACCCGGGCTCCCGCCGACCTCGCCCGGACCACGCCCGCGATCGCGGCGACATGCTCCGGCCCGGTCCCGCAGCAGCCTCCGATCAGCGAGACGCCGAGCCGGAGGTAGCGCTTCGCGTAGTGCGCCACGTAGTCGGGCGAGGAGGGATACAGGAAACGCCCGTCCACCGTCGCGGGGATCCCGGCATTGGACTGGGCAATCAGCGGAATGTCCACCGCGGCGCGCATCCGCTCCAGCGCGGTGAAGCTGCTGTCCGGACCCACCCCGCAGTTGGAACCCGTTGCATCCGCCCCGGCCTCCACGAGGGAGCCGGCCGCCGCCCCCGCCTCGACGCCGAGCGGCGTGACCCCCCGCTCGTTGAACGTCACGAGCGCCGCGAGCCCGATTTCCGGGGCGACTTCACGCACCGCTTCGATCGCCAGGCGGCACTCCCCGACTCCGGTGAACGTCTCGATCTGGATTGCGTCCACACCGGCGCCGACGAGCGCCTCGGCCTGCTCCCGGAACGCGGCCCGGATCTTTCGCCGAAGCCGCCGGTCGGACAGGCGCACTTCGATCCCGGTCGGGCCGATCGAACCCAGGACGAGCGCCTTCGGGCCCGCAGCCTCCCGCGCCACCCGGACTCCGGCGGCGGCGATGGCCCCGATTTCCGAAGCGAGCCCGTAGCGGGCCAGCTTGATCCGGTTCGCGCCGAACGTGTTCGTCGTGACCACCTCCGCTCCGGCGGCGATGTGGGCGGCGTGGATCGCGCGGACCCGTTCCGGATCCGAGCGGTTCAGGTCATCGAACGAGCGTCGGACCCCGACGCCGCCGGTGTAGAGCGCCGTGCCCATGGCGCCGTCCCCCACCCGGGGGCGTTCGCGCAGGAAGGCGACGAACGCGGCCCGATCCATGGAAGCCGCGGATTGTAGGAAGGCCCGTCCCCGCCGACGTCACAGCCGGCGCGCCGGGCCGGTTCTCGCGGTAGCGGCCCTGCCCGGCACGGAACCACGGCGCCACCCACCGCCACCAAACCCCACCAGCGCCCCCTGCCGGCGCGCCGGGCCGGTTCTCGCGGTAGCGGCCCCGCCCGGCACGTCCAGCCGGCATCACTTCGGGCTTCTTGCCCGTGATCCGCAGGTAGAGAGCATGCCTGCACATATCGATCTCATTGCCCCAGGCGATTTCGCCTCCCTCGGCGATGCGCACGTTCTCGAAGAAGCGCCGATCGAGTCAGGTGGAGAAGATGCCCTGAGCTGGGAGGTGGAGGGCGAGTTCGATCTCCCTGACGGCCTCCAGTGGATCGAGCTCGGGAGCGAGTCGGTGCAGGTTGTCGCGCGTCCCGTCTATGTGCTCTTCGGCGTGGACATCGGCTGGTCATCGCGGCCGTAGCCGCCGTCGCAGCCGGGCGAGTCTCCGACTCGCCACACCGACGCCGCCAGTCCAGGGGGGTCCGGAACGTGACGCTCCCGA
>JAJEAO010000091.1 GCA_022822745.1 Acidobacteriota bacterium | reverse complement strand
CCTATTTCGGGTCCCGGAAGCGGTCCTGGGCCGTTGAACCGTGTACTGTAGGGGCCAAATAGGGATCCCGGCTCGGTTCACGCCGGATGTAGGCCACTCCTGTCGCGCATACTCCTAGCCCCGAAGTTTCACGGTGCGAGCGAGGAGTCGTGACTCGGCCGTCTGCAGCGGCCGAAACCATTCATGACAATGACTTGCACCGACTTGCCCTTCGCCTCGAGGCCGGAGTATGAGACTTTGGGGCTAACTAACGGGACGACAACATCGTCGAGCTACGGAACGAGGCCCCGATCCGGGTCGGGCCAGGGAACGAGGCCCCGATCCGGGAGCGACTCCGCCCGGACAGCGACGTGACGCGGCGCGGCCCCGCCCCTCCCCTGCCCCGACAGATGCCCGCCATGTCCATTCCGGGTCCGGCGCTCACCGAATCCCGGCGACTTGCGGCGGAGGCCATCCGTTCCGGCGCCCTCCATAGAATCGCCCGCGCCATGGCGAGACTTCGAATCCTCCGGCGGTCCCGGCGTCGGACGGCTGCTGCCCGGCGCCGCGCCGGTGGAATCGCCGGATGCGCGCTCCTCTGCGCCCTGCCGGCGGCCGCGCAGGGACCGGTCCAGCGGGCGGCGGTCCCCGAGGACTCCCCCATCCCCGCCGCGGTCCTGACCGGCTTCGACTTCCGCATGGTCGGCCCCTCCCGCGGCGGCCGGGTCACCGCGGTCACGGGGATCCGCGGCCGGCCGCACGAGTTCTGGATGGGCTCGACCGGCGGCGGGGTCTGGAAGACGGAGAACGCCGGCGTCTCGTGGACCAACGTCTCGGATGGAGCCTTCGCGGTCGGCTCCATCGGCGCCGTCGCGATCGCGCCCTCGGATCCCGAAGTCGTCTGGGTGGGGACCGGCTCCGCCAGCCCGCGAGGCAACATCTCGGTCGGCAACGGGGTGTACCGCTCGACCGACGGGGGCCGGAACTGGTCCCATGTCGGCCTCCCCGAGGCCGGGCTCATCGGCCGGATCGTGGTGGATCCCGAGGATCCCGACCGCGCCCTCATCGCCGTGCTGGGGCAGATCTTCGGGCGCTCGGCGGAACGCGGGGTCTATCGCACCGAGGATGGCGGCGAGAACTGGGAGGCGGTCCTCCAGGTCTCCGACCTCGCCGGAGCCGTGGACCTCGCCATGGATCCCGGGAACCCGCGTCGTCTGTTCGCCGCGATCTGGGAGGCCGAGCGCAAGCCGTGGACTCTCGTGGACGGTGGCGCGGAGAGCGGGCTGTTCCGGAGCGTGGACGGGGGGGACACCTGGAGCCGGGTGGCGGGAGGCCTGCCGCCGGCCTCGGAGGAGGCGCCGGTGGGCCGGATCGGCGTCACCATCGCGGCGTCCGAACCGAGTCGGGTCTATGCGCTGGTGACGGCCGCGGGGGATCGCGGCGGCCTCTACCGGAGCGAGGACGGCGGCGAGAGCTGGAGCAGGATCAACGGCGACCGGAGACTGCGCGGCCGCGGCTGGTACTACTCCCACATCGTCAGCGACCCGACGGACCCGGACACGGTGTACGTCCTGAACGCCCCGTTCCTGAAGTCGGTGGATGGGGGGCTCACGTTCTCGACCCTCTCCCTCCCGCACGGTGACCACCACGACCTCTGGATCAACCCCGACGATCCCCGGATCATGGTCGAGGGGAACGATGGAGGGGCGGTCGTCACCCTGGACGGCGGCGAGACCTGGTCTTCCATCCACAACCAGCCGACGGCGGAGTTCTACCGGGTCGCCGTGGACGACGCCTTCCCGCGCCGCCTCTACGGCGCCCAGCAGGACAACTCCACGATCTCGGTGCCGTCCTGGACCGACAGCGGGCTGTCCCACGAAGGGCACTGGCTGGAGGTGGCCGGGGGCGAGAGCGGCCACATCGGCGTGACGCCGGGCCGCCCCGAGCTCACCTACGCCGGGAACTACATCGGCCAGATCGAGCGGCAGGACCGGGAAGAGGCGGGGGCGCGGGACGTGATCGTCTATCCCGAGCTCGCCGACGGGGTCGCGCCGCGGGATCTGAACTACCGCTTCCAGTGGAACGCCCCGATCCTCGTCTCCCGGTGGAACCCGGATGTGGTGTACCACGCCTCCCATTTCGTCCACCGCACGACGGATGGCGGGCTCTCGTGGGAGACGCTCTCGCCCGATCTCACCGTCGGCGACGAGGAGAAGATGCCGCTGCCCGGCGGCCCGGTGCAGCACGACCACACCGGGGTCGAGGTGTACGGGACGGTCTTCGCGCTCGCCGAGTCGCCGATCCTGCCCGAGCTGCTCTGGGCCGGAACGGATGACGGCCGGGTCCATCTCTCCCGGGACCGGGGCGCCACCTGGACGGACGTGACCCCCGCCGCGATGCCGCCGGGGGCCACCGTGAACATGATCGAGCCCTCGCCCCGTGAGGGCGGCGCGGCCACGATCGCCGTCCACCGCTACCGCGAGAACGACTTCGGGGCCTATGTCTTTCGCACGACGGACTTCGGGGTCGGATGGACCCGTCTGGGCGCGGACGGCGGCATCCCGGCCCGCCATTTCGCCCGCGTGGTTCGGGAGGATCCGGTGGACGGCCGGATCTTCTACCTGGGAACCGAGTTCGGCCTGTTCGCGAGCTTCGACGGAGGGCGCCGGTTCCTCCCGTTCGGCGACCTTCCGGCGACCCCGATCACCGATCTCCAGGTCGCGGGCGACGAGCTGATCGTCGCGACGCAGGGGCGCTCGTTCTGGGTGCTGGACGACCTGACGCCGGTCCGGGCCCTTCCGGACGGCTCCTGGAACGCTCCGATCCTGCTCCCCGCCGGGGATGCCGTCCGCCTCGCCACCGGGGGCGCCCGGTCCTTCCGCGGTCCCGGGGCGCCGGAGAACCGCCCGGCCGGGGCGCTGCTCCACATCTTCCTGCCCGAAGACCTCGACGAGGACGATTCCGTGTCGCTCGTGATCTCGAACAGCGCCGGCGAGACGGTGCGCGAGTTCACGCGGAAGCCTGCCTCCGACACGGAGGACGGCGACGGCGAGGACGACACCGAAGCCGTCCTGGCAACCGAGGCCGGACTCCACCGGATCGTCTGGGATCTGAAGCGGCGGCCCCCGGATCTGCTCGACGACACCTTCATGTCCATCTCGTACACCGGCGGCACCTTCGCGGCTCCAGGCGAGTGGACGGCGTCGCTCGAGTGGTCCGACGGCGAAGGGTCCACGGCGGCCGCCGGGACGACCTCCTTCGCGGTGCGGCCGGACCCCCGGACCTCGTGGACCGCGGCCGATCTCGCCCAGCAGGATGACCTGGCGCGCCGGATTCAGGCGCTGCTCGAACGGATCCACGACCGGATCGGAGCGCTGCGCGAGGCGCGCCGCCAGATCGAGGGCGCCGGAGAGCGCGCTCGCGCCACCGGCCACTGGAACGAGAACCTCGGAGAACGCGCCGAGGCGCTCACCGCCGCATTGACGGAGCAGGAAGAGATCCTGATCCAGACGCAGACCGAGGCCGGCCAGGACACCGTGAACTTCCCGCCCCGGCTCGACAACCAGGTCGCCTACCTCTACAGCATCGTGGCGCGCAACTACGGCCGTCCCACCGCGGGCTCGTTCCAGCGCCTGGCGGACCTCGAAGCGGAGGCGGCGCCGGTGCTGGAGCGCCTCGCGGGTCTTCTCGGCTCCGACCTCGACGGCTTCAACGAGGCGCTCGCCGCGGCCGGAATGCGCGGCATCGTCCTTCCCCAGCCGTAGTGGCAGACCATCCCCGGGAACCGTCCCGGCCGGTCGCGCTCCGGATCATGCCGCGATAGGTTCCGGACCATGAGCGCGCTCCGTATCCGATCCGTCGAGCATCCCTTCGACGATCCGAATCTCGCATCGTGCGCCGTGGCTGCGCTGAGCCGCGCCGACGCGATGGGTCTTCTCTCCGAGCGGATCGAGCGTCTGGACGAAGTCGCCCTCGCCGGCCTCGGAGAGGCGATCACGCGGGCGGGGATCGGCCGTCGTTTCGCCTCCGCGCTTGCTCCCGACTCGGGGGCCGATCCGGTCCTGCTGACCGCGGCCCTCCGAGGTGTCCGGGACGCTCTCGATCACTCCCCCGCTCCCGATTTCGAGTGGCGGGCGATGGAGAGGACGCTCGGATCGGGGCTGGTGGCGAGCCTGGTCGGAGTCTCCGAGATCAGCGTGCGCCGCTGCCGGAGCGGCGTCCGCGCGACGCCCGACGCCGTGGCCGCGCGACTCCACTTCCTCGCCCTCGTCGTGGGCGATCTTGCGGGCGCATACAACGACATGGGCACTCGCCGATGGTTCGATCGCCGTCGGAGCCTCCTCGACGGCAGGACGCCCGCCGAGGAACTCGGTGGGGCGTGGTCCCCGGAGGGCAGCGGACCGCGGCGCGTACGCGCCCTCGCTCACGCCCTGGCGCCGCTCCCTGTCACGTGATCGCTTTCCGCTACACCGACCCCCGCTTCCCGTTCCTCCGCGAGGACGATCGCCAGCCGGCATCCCGCTGGAACCGCGCGGGTCAGTTGACTCACTCCTTCTGCGAGACGCCGGACGGAGCGCGCGCCGAGTTCGTCCTCTTCGGCCGCCGACCGAATCTGGTCGGGTGGGCGGCGACGGTCGCGGGGCGCCCGGGCGAGGCTCTGCTCCCGGCCGTCCGTCCTCTCTGAGGCCCCTCTGAGGGGCGGGCCGCGGGACTACGGGACGTCCGTCGGGAGTTCCTCGAGGTTTTCGAGGACGCCTTCGCGGTAGGGGAAGAGCGCCGGGGTGCCGCCGGTGTGGAGGAAGACCACGGCGTCGTCGTCGGCGAAGTGGCCCGAGCGGACGAGATGGAACAGCCCCGACATCGCCTTCCCGGTGTACACCGGGTCGAGCAGGAGACCCTCGGTCCGCGCCGTGACCGCGATGGCTTCCACGACGGCTTCATTCAGGATCCCGTAGCCCTCGCCGACATAGTCGTCGTACACGACGACGTCCGCGGGCGCGATCTCGATCCCGAGGCCCATCGCCTCCACGGTCTCGCGGGCGATGGCGAGGACGTTCGCCTCGCCTCGCGCCTTGCTCCCGCCGCTCGAGACGCCGAGGATCCGGACTTCGGGCGCGAGCATCTTCGCCCCGACGACGAGACCGGCCTGGGTGCTGCCGGACCCGGAGGCGTGGACCACATGGCTGACCTCCACGCCCTGTTCGCGGGCCTGCTTCAGGATCTCTCCGAAGGCGTCGGCGTAGGCCACCGCGCCGAGCGGCTGGTCCATCGAGCCGCCGGTGTGCGAGCCGCCCACCGCGACGACATAGGGGCGGCGGCCCGCCTCCCGCTCCGCGGCGACGATCTCCTCGACCGCGGCCTCGCGGTCCTCCCCCGGCTCCAGGATCCGGACCTCGGCCCCGAGGATCCGGTCGAGCAGCAGGTTGCCGTCCGCGGGCGAGACGGACTGGTCCTCGCGCCGCTGGAGGACGAGGATCGGAGTCATCCCCAGCCGTCGGGACCCGGCTGCGGTCATGCGGGCCCAGTTCGACTGCACTCCGGCCCATGTGATCACCGTGTCGCTCTGCTGGCGCACCGCGTCGGCGAGGATGAAGGCCAGTTTCCGCGCCTTGTTGCCGCCGAAGGCCAGGCCGGTCTGGTCGTCGCGCTTCACGAACAGCCGCGGTCCGCCGAGTTCGGCGCCGAGCGACGGCATCGCCTCGAAGGGCGTGGGGAGGTGCGCGATGGCTTCCTGGTCGAAGCGGGCCACCGCGGCGTCGAAATCGGCCATCGGGCTCTCCTCCTCGAGGTCGGTGGCGTCGGCTCCCCCGCAGGCGGCGAGACCGAGCATCGCGACTCCCATCGCGGGGAGCGCCCACGAGCGATGACGGGAGCGTCGGTTCGGCGAGCGGCGCGCGGGCGGGTGGTTCATGGGCGGGCCTCCGAGAGCCGAGTGTAGTAGCCGGGGGGCCGGGCTCCCACCCCAGGCGGGACGGGCGCTTTCGGCCGGCTACGGAAGGCGCATCTCCCCGTTCTCGCGCGCGAGCTTCCCGGCGGCGACGAGCCGCCGCGCCTCCGTCTCCACCCGGTCCCGCATTCCCTTCGGAGTGGCCCGGTAGCCGAGCAGCCGGGCGACTCCGGTGGAGCACTCCCGGAGGCCGATCCCGATGTTCGCCTCGACGACGCGGAGGATGGCGGCGGAGATTTCGGTGGGCGGGACGAGCGCCAGCCGACGGGTCAGCCCGTGGCGCCCGGCGCGGTTGCGCACCGGGGCCGGTCCGGCGGGGAACTCGGCCGGGATCAGGAATCTGCCCTCGTCGTCCCCGGCGTCGGGGCCGAGAGGCCGAACCTCGCCGGCGCGGATGGCGGCCTCGATCCCCCGTTCGACCGCGGCGCGGATCCTCTTGACGAGTCGCGGGGTCCCCCAGGCGTCGCTGACCCGGCGGATGACGAGTTCGCGGTGGACCGGTCCCTCCTGCTCCACGACGATTTCCACGCACCGGGCCACCTCCTCGACGGACGCGTCGGCGAGCGTCCGTCCCTTCGGGTTCCGGACCTGGAAGGAGGCCTCCCGGTAAGGCGTTCCCGGGGTCGGTCCCTTCGGCGCGGATCGCGGCGCCTCGCGCTGGACCGGAGGGGCGACGGCCGGGGGCGGCCTCGATTCGGGCGGCGCCTCTCGCCGGGCGCGCTCGATCGCGTCGAGCAGCCGATGGACTTCGACCTCCCGGTTCTGGAACCAGTCCGTGCTCCAGATGCGGTGGAACCGCCAGCCCTTCCCCTCGAGCACTTCCTGCCGCAGCCGGTCCCGCTCCCGCGCCCAGCTCGAGGAGTGGTAGCGCGCCCCGTCGCACTCGACGGCGAGGAGGAACCGCCCCTCGTGGTCCGGGTCGTGGACGGCGAGATCGATCCGGAAGCCCGCCGACCCGACCTGTCCGGAAACGCGGTAGCCGTGGTTCTCGATCGCCTGCGCCACCGCCTCCTCGAACGGACTGTCCGGCCCCTGCTCGCTCAGCACCGGGATGTCCAGATCGCCGGTCTCGGCGAACTTCAGGAACCGGCGCAGCACCCGGGGCCCGCGATGCCGGGTCGCGTCGAGCCGGATGTCGCGGTGCCGGATCGAGGAGAACACCCGGCACTGGAGACGCGCCCGGGTGAACAGCACGTTGAGCCGTCGCTCGCCGCCTTCCGCGGAAACCGGTCCGAAACTCTGCGCCATGTAGCCGCCGGCGTCCTTGCCGTAGCCGATCGAGATGAAGATCACGTCCCGCTCGTCGCCCTGGACGTTCTCGAGGTTCTTGACGAAGAACGGCTCCTCCCGATTCCCGCGGCAGAACGCCTCGAGTTCGGGATGCTCGCCGCGCATCCACTCGATCCGGTTCAGGATGCAGTCCCGCTGCGACACCGAGAGCGCCACGACGCCGAGCGAAGCGTCGGGGCGCTCCCGCACCCGGGCGAGAACCGCCTCGGCGATGGCGTCGGCTTCCTTCGGGTTGTCGCGCTTCTTCCCCCGCTGGTACTCGCCTTCGACGTGCGTGAAACGCAGCCCGGAGGCGCCTCCGGCGTGGTCGGGGCTCGGTGGGCAGATCAGCTTCTGGTCGTAGAACTCGATGTTCGAGACCTGGATGAGGGACGGATGCCGCGAGCGGTAGTGCCAGCGCAGCATCCGGCCGGGCAGCGCCCGCGCCTCGCAGAGCGACAGGACGCTCTCCATCGCCCCGAGCTGGGCGGCCCGGATGTCCTCTTCGTCTTCGGGCGAGGCCTCGTCCTCGCCTCCCACCTGGCGGTCGAAGAACGAGGTCGGGGGAAGCTGCTTCTGGTCGCCCACGACGACGATCTGCCGCCCCCGGAGGATCGCGCCCATGGCGTCGGCGGGCCGGATCTGGCTCGCCTCGTCGATCAGCACCAGATCGAAAATCAGCCCGCCGGGGCTCAGATACTGCGCCACGGAGAGGGGGCTCATCAGGAACACCGGCTTGATCGTCGCGACCGCTTCGCCCGCGGTGTCGAGCAGTTTCCGGAGGCGAAGGTGCCGGATCTTCTTGGCCGCCTCGCCGCGCACGATCCCGACCTGGCCGGCGGAGCCGGTCGGGAGCGACTCGTAGTGGCGGATCGCGACTTCCTGCGCCGCGAGCTGCTGGAGACGGCGGTCGAGTCTCCGGAACTCGGCGACGCGGGCGGAGCGCTCCTCGCCGTCGAGCGCCGCGAGCTCGGGATGCTCGCTCGTCATCCGACGCCACACCGACTCCGCCCGGACGAAGCGGAGTGCGGCTTCGGCCTGATCCACCGGCAGCCGACCGTCCGCGAGCCGCCCGCGAATCTCGTCCAGCCCCAGTTCCGACGCCTCGCGGGCGGCGTTTTCCAGCCGATTCCAGTCCGGGAGCGCTTCCACGCCGGCTCTCCAGGCTTCCAGCCGCCGACGCAGTCGCTCGAGCGGGACGGCCTCCGGGCGCGACTCGCCGAAGGCTTCCGGCATGACCAGCGCGACGGCTTCCACCACCGTCCCCCACGCCCGGTCCCAGGCCTCGAGGTCCCCGCGCAACCGGTCGGCGAGCGCCGCGAAGTCCGTCTCCGCCGCGACCTCGGCGAACGGATCGCCGGCGCCCCGCAGGAAGGGAACGCGCTCCCGGCTGGCGACGAACCACTCCAGCGCCGGCAGCGTCCGGCTCACATCGGTCTCGCCGCCCGCCCAGCGGGTTCCGAAGGCGGCCTCGCCCAGCCGGCGGCGGGCCGTGATCCGGTCGGAGAGACGTCGGTGTTCGAGGAGCTGGTCGAGCAGCGCGAGCTGGTCGGTCTGCGACGGGGGAAGCTGCCCGTCCGCCATGACGCCCCGCAGTCGGCTGCGGGCGTTCCGGTAGGACCCGTGGAGGAAGCGCAGCAGCGAACCGCCGCGCGCCGCGATCTCCAGCCGGACCTCGCGCCACCGGAGTTCCAGCGCCGACGCCACGACCCGTTCCGCGAGGCGCTCGGCGAGCGCCTGGAGCCCGGCCACGGTCCGGGTCAGATCGAGGACCTCGTTCGCATCGTGCGCCTGCATCGGCGGCCTCAGGAACTCGGGAGCGCGCTCCGGCATCTCGAGGAGGGCGTCGAGCGCGTCCAGGACCGCCGCGGCGTCGCCGGGCGTCGCGGCGGGCCGGAACGAGACGGCGTCGGCCGCGACTTCGAGCGAGGAGCGGAGCGCGTCCAGCCGGCGGGTCGCCGCCTCGAGGCGGTCGGCGAGGCGTCCCCGCTGGATCGGGTCGAGCCGCCTTCGGGCTCCCCGCCAGAGGTGCTCCCGTTCGCTTCCGAGCCGTTCGGTCCGTTCCGCCAGCCGGCGCGTGGCCTCGATTCGCTTCTCGAAGGCGTCCCGGTCCCACGACTCGCTCCCCGCGACCGCAAAGTCGAGGCGCGGGAGGCGATCCTCGAGGAGCTTCGCGAGCGCGCCGAGGACGAGGAACGGCGTCTCGCCGGTCGCTTCATCCACCTGGTGGAGCACGGCGTCGGTCCGGTTCAGATCGTCCCGGACCGCCTTCAGCCGGGTGTAGGCCTCGTCCGTCACCGCCTGCGGCCTTCCCAGCGCGAGGGTCTTCCGGAGCTCCTCGTACACCTGCTTGCGGCTCGCCTTGTGGGAGTGGAGTTCGAGGCAGAGCGGTCCCAGGCCGGCCTTCTGGAGGCGGTCGTGGACGACGTCGAGGGCGGCGCGCTTCTCGGCGACGAACAGCACCCGCTTCCCGGCGCGGACCGAGGTGGCGACGATGTTCGTGATCGTCTGCGACTTCCCGGTGCCGGGAGGCCCCTGGACCACCAGGTTCAGCCCCTCGTCGGCGGCGGCGATGACGCGGGCCTGCGAGGCGTCGGCCTCGAGGATGTGGCCGAGCTCCCGGGGGTCGGCGAACTCCCGGTCGAGATCCCCGGGAGCGCTCTCGGGGATGCTCCCGGAGGTCTCGCCGCCGGCGAGCAGGAGGTCCATCAGCGGATTGCCGTTCAGTCCGGTCCCCTCGGGCCACTCGGCTTCGGCGGAGAGGTCCCGCCACATGAGGAACCTGGCAAACGAGAAGGCGCCGAGGACCATCTCGTCGGGGAAGACGCTCCAGTCGGTCTTCGAGGAGACGGCGTTGCGGACCGGGCCGAAGTACCCCGAGGGCAGCCAGTCGTCGGCCTCCGGCAGCTCCGGGAGATGGAGACCGAAGTCCGTTTGCAGCAGCGCCCCGAGCGACAGGTTGGGCTCGAGATCCTGGTCGCGGACGCCGAGGCGGAAGCGCCCGCGGGCGCCGTCCCGGGAGAGTTCCACCGGGATCAGCAGGAGCGGCGCGAACCGGTCCACCGAGGAGGCGGCGGCCTCGCGCCAGCGCAGGAAGCCGAGCGCGAGATACAGCACGCTCACGCCCTGCTCCTCCTCGACGGAGCGCGCGTCGCGATAGAGGCCGAGGAGCTTCCGCTGGAGTTTTCCGGGACCGTGCGGCGTCTGGAGCCGACGGTCCACGTGGTGGGGCAGGAAGTCCTCGGGGCCCTCGCCGGCGGGCGCCGGATCGTCCGGCAGCCGGATGCGCTCCCCGTCGGATGCGGCGTCGTCGGCGCCCTCGAGGGGCAGGAAGGTCATCTTCCGACCTTCCCGGACGAGGATGCGGAAGAGCGCGTCGGAGCGCTCCTCGACGATGCGCAGGTGCTTCGTCCGGGTTGAACGGAGCGGCGTGTTCAGGAGCCGGTTCCGCTTGCTGATGTCGAGGAGCTGCTCGCGAAGGCTCTCGAGCGCGACCCGCTGGACCCCGGGGTCTCCGCCGGCGAGGGGCCGGTCGCCGGCCGCCGGGTTTCGCGCCACGGGTGGCGAGTCTATGGCGAGGGGGCGAAGAATCCCGTCACCCCCGGGCCGACTCGCGCGGCTCCGCGTCCGCCGCCCCGAACTTCTACACTTCGCGGTCCCTCCCCCAGACCCCTCCCCTTGCCCCGGATCCGCTCCCGCATCCAGACCGGCTCCGCCGAGTTCCGGGCGAACGAGGCCCACTGGCGGGCGCGCTGCGAGGCGCTCCGCGACCGGCTGGCCACGGCGCGCCGAGGGGGCGGCGAGCGGGCCCGGGCCCGCCACGCCGGGCAGGGGAAGCTGTTCGCGCGGGAGCGGATCGAACGGCTCGCGGACCCGGGGACGCCCTTCCTCGAGATCGCGTCGCTGGCGGCTCTCGACTGCTACGACGTCCCCACCCCGGCGGCGGGCCTGGTCGCGGGCGTGGCCTCGGTGGCCGGCCGACTCGTCATGGTGGTGGCGAACGACGCCACCGTGAAGGGCGGCGCCTATTTCCCGCTCACGGTCAGGAAGCACCTCCGGGCGCAGGAGATTGCCGCCCGGTGCGAGCTGCCGTGCGTGTATCTGGTGGACAGCGGCGGCGCGTTCCTGCCGCTCCAGGCGGACGTGTTCCCGGATCGCGACCACTTCGGCCGGATCTTCCGGAACCAGGCGGTCATGAGCGCGCGCGGCATCCCGCAGCTCGCCGCCGTGCTCGGCATGTGCACCGCCGGAGGCGCCTATGTCCCGGCGATGAGCGACGAGGCCGTCATCGTCGCCGGCGCCGGGACGATCTTCCTCGGCGGGCCGCCGCTCGTGAAGGCGGCCACCGGCGAGGAGGTGAGCGCCGAGGAGCTGGGAGGGGCGCGGGTCCATACGGATGTCTCCGGGGTCGCCGATCACCTCGCCCGGGATGACGCGGAGGCGCTGCGGATCCTGCGGGATGCGGTCGCCCGTCTCCCGGCTCGCCGCAGCGGGCCGCTCCAGGCGCGCGAGCCCGAACCCCCCGATTACCCCGAGGAGGAACTGCCAGGAGTCTGGCCGCGGGACCCCCGGGTGCGCACCGACATCCGCGAGACGCTGGCGCGGCTCCTCGACGGCAGCCGCCTCGACGAGTTCAAGGAGCGCTACGGGACCACCCTGGTCACCGGCTTCGCCCACATCGAGGGGATCGCGGTGGGCGTGGTGGCGAGCAACGGCGTGCTCTTCTCCGAGAGCGCGCTCAAGGGCGCCCACTTCATCCAGATCTGCTCCCGCGAGGGGTTGCCGCTGCTGTTCATCCAGGACATCACCGGGTTCATGGTCGGCGCCCGCTACGAGCGGGGCGGCATCGCGAAGGACGGGGCGAAGCTGGTGAACGCGGTGGCCACGGCGGCGACGCCGAAGGTGACGCTGATCGCCGGAGGGAGTTTCGGCGCCGGGAACTACGCCATGTGCGGGCGGGCCTTCGACCCCGTCTTCCTGTGGTCGTGGCCCTCGTCCCGGATCTCGGTCATGGGGGGCGAGCAGGCGGCTTCGGTCCTGGTCCAGGTGAAGCGCGACCAGCGGGAGCGCGACGGCGAGACCCTCTCGGACGCCGAAGCGGAAGCCATCGCCGCTCCGGTGCGGGCCAAGTACGAACGCGAGGGCCACCCGTTCCACGCCACCGCCCGACTGTGGGACGACGGGGTCGTGGACATGCGCACGACCCGGCGCACCCTGGCGCTGAGCCTCGCCGCCGCCATGAACGCTCCCCCCCGGAACGCCCCCCACGGGATCTTCCGGATGTAGCCGGGATGGAGGGCATGCGTTCCGTCCGCGTGGGCAACGCCGGCGGCTACTGGGGCGACGATCCGGCGGCGCTCCGCCAGCAGGTGCTCGGGGAGGATCCACCCCGCTTCGTGACGGCGGACTTCCTCGCCGAGATCACGATGAGCATCCTGCAGAAGCAGCGCGCCCGCGACCCCCGGATGGGCTACGCGCGGGACTTCGTGACGCAGGTCGCGCCGCTCCTCGGCCCGATCCGGGAGCGCGGCGTCACGGTGATCGCGAACGCGGGCGGCGTGAACCCGCAGGGCTGCGCCGAAGCCGTCTTCGAGGCGGCGCGGAGGGCCGGGGAGCCGCTCACGGTCGCCGTCGTGGACGGCGATGACCTGTCGGGCCGTCTCGACGACCTGCTCGCCGAGGGGGTCGGCTTCGACAACATGGAGACCGGGGAGCCGTTCGGCCCGCATCGCGCCGAGGTGCTCTCCGCGAACGCCTATCTCGGCGCCGAGCCGGTGGTGCGGGCCCTGGCGCATCGCCCGGACATCGTCATCACCGGGCGCGTCACCGACACCGGGATCACGCTGGCCGCGATCCGCCACGCGCTCTCGTGGCCCGCCGACGACTGGGACCGGCTGGCCGCCGGCATCGTCGCCGGACACCTGATCGAATGCGGCGTCCAGGCGACCGGGGGCAACTTCACCGACTGGCAGCGGGTGCCCGGGCTCGCCCGGCAGGGATTCCCGGTCGTGGAGGTCGAGGCTTCCGGGCGCTTCGCGCTCACCCGGCAGCCCGGGACCGGCGGGCTGGTGAGCCCGGCCGTGGTCCGGGAGCAGCTTCTCTACGAGCTGGGCGACCCCGCCGCCTACCTGTGTCCGGACGCCACCGTGGACTTTTCCGGCCTCGAGGTCGCGCCCGATGGACCGGACCGGGTGATCGTGACCGGCGCCCGCGGAGCGCCGCCCCCGCCGGATCTGAAGGTGAGCGCCTCGCTCGCCTCCGGCTTCGCCGCCCGGGGGAGTCTCGTCGTGGGCGGGCCGGATGTCCGGGCCAAGGCGCGGGCGCTTCGGGAGGCGTTCGCCGGCCGCCTCGCCGAGGCGTGCGCCACCGCCGGAGTCGGCCCGGTGGAGGAGCTGCGCGTGGATCTCGTCGGGGACGGAGCGGCGCAGCGCGGTCTCGGCGGGGAGGCGTGGGAGCCTTCCGAGGGGCTGGTGCGGTTCGCCGCCTTCGCCCCGGATCGGGGGCCGCTGCTGATCTTTCGCAAGCTGCTTTCGAGCCTCATCCTGAGCGGCCCCGCCGGGCTGGCCGTCACCGGCGGCGCGCCCGCCGTCTCGCAGGTCGTGGGCTACTGGCCGGCGCTGGTCCCGCGAAACCGGGTTCCGGCGCGGGTGCGGGCGTTCCGGCGCTCGGCGGGTGGCGCGGTGGAGAAGATCGCCGAGGAAGAGGTGCGTCCGGTCGGCCCGACGCACGCTCCCTCCGGCCCGACGACCGGCTCGACCGCGGGGCAGGTGGCCGCCGCTCCGGTCGCGGATGCGCCCGAGGGGCCGATGCTTCGCGTCCCGCTCGGCGCGGTGGCCCATGCGCGTGGCGGCGACAAGGGGGACGCCGCGAACCTGGGCGTCGTCGGTCGGAGTTCGGCGTGCTTCGACTGGCTGCGCCATCACCTCACCGCCGAGCGGGTGGCGGGGTGGGCGCGCGGCGTGGCTGAGGGCCCGGTGACCCGGTACGAGCTGCCCGGTCTGCTCGCGCTGAACTTCATCCTCGAGCGGGCGCTCGGCGGCGGGGGCACGCGGAGCCTGCTCCTCGATCCGCAGGGGAAGACGCTGGCGCAGGATCTGCTGCGCCGCCCGGTCCCGATCCCCGCCGACCTGCTCGCCACGATCGCCCCCGAGGACCGAGCCGCTTCCCCGGCCTACGCTTCGGGGTCCGCGCCATGAACCTGGACTCGCCGACTCCCCATCTCCACCTCGATCCCCGCCCGCGCGGCGTGTGGCGTCTCGTCCTCCGTCGTCCGGAGGCGCGGAACGCGCTGACTCCGGCGATGGTGGAGGGCATTCCCGACCTGCTCGACCGGCTCCGCGACCTCGCTCCGGAGGCGTGCCGGCTCGTCGTGCTCGAGGGAGAGGGGACGGTGTTCTGCGCCGGCGCGGATCTGGCGGCGATGCGCGCCTCCGGCCAGGCGGGCGACGAGGCCAACCGGGAGGACGCCCGGCGTTTCGCCCGACTGTTTCGGACCGCGGCCGCCTTTCCGACTCCGGTGATCGCCTCCGTCCAGGGGGCGGCCATCGGCGGAGGGTTCGGGCTCGCAGTCGCCAGCGACTTCGTCGTCGCCGCCGAGACCGCCCGGTTCGGAACGCCGGAAGCGCGGCTCGGCCTCGTCCCCGCGGTCATCTCGCCATACGTGGTGCGGCGGCTGGGACCGGGGCGGGCCGCGCCCCTCCTCCTCGGCGGCATGACGTTCGCCGGTCCCGAAGCGGAGGCGCGCGGCATCGTCCACCGCGTGGCGCCCGACGGGAAGCTCGGGGCGTGTCTCGACGAAGTCATCCGCGAGCACCTCGAGAGCGCTCCCCGGGGCGTCCGCGAGGCCAAGGCGCTCATGCTGCGGGCGGCGCCGCTGCCATCCGCCGAGCTCGAGGAGCGGACCATCCGGGCGATCGCCGCCGCTCGGGCCGGCGCCGAGGGACAGGCGGGGACGGCGGCGTTCTTCGCCCGCACCCCACCGCCCTGGTCCCCCCGAACCGGAGCCGAAACCACACTGGGGTCCCCCCGAACCGGAGCCGAAGCCACACTGGGGTCCCCCCGAACCGGAGCCGAAACCCCGCCGGGGCCCCGGGCATGAGACCGGCGCCGCGGCTCGTGATCGCGAATCGCGGCGAGATCGCCCGGCGGGTTCTCCGCTCGGCCCGGGCCCGCGGATTCCGGGTCGCGGTGATCTCCACGCCTGCCGACCGGGGGGCGCCGGTGCGGGCCGAGGCGGATCATGTGCTTCATGTCGAGGACTTCCTCGATGGCGGGGCGGTCGTCGAGGCGGCGTCAGGATGGGGAGCGGATCTGCTCCACCCGGGCTACGGGTTCCTCTCCGAGAACCCGGATTTCGCTGCGGCGGTGGAGCGCGCCGGAATCGCCTTCTGCGGTCCCACCGCCGAGTCCATGCGCCGGCTGGGCGACAAGCAGGCCGCTCGCCGCCTCGCGCTCGCGTCGGGCGTGCCGGTCATCCCGGGGACGGACGCCGACGCGCTGGACCTCGGAACCGACCCCACCGACGCGCTGGACCTCGGGACCGACCCGGCCGACGTCCTGACCCGGCTCGGCATCGGGCTGCCATGCGCGGTGAAGGCGTCCGCCGGCGGGGGCGGGATCGGAATCCGCGTCGTGGAGGACGCCGCCGAGCTTCCCGAAGCCCTCGCCCGGGCCTCGGCCCAGGCGCGGGCCGCCTTCGGCGACGGGACCGTCTATCTGGAGCGCTGGCTCCACCGCGCCCGCCACATCGAGGTCCAGGTGTTCGGCGACGGGGTAGGAGAAGGCATCCACCTGGGGGAGCGGGAATGCTCGGCTCAGAGGCGGCGGCAGAAGCTCCTCGAGTGGACCCCCGCCTTCGGGATGACCCCTTCGCTCCGCTGCCGGCTGGGGGAAGCGGCGCTGAAACTGGTCGCCGCGAGCCGGTACCGCGGGGCCGGTACCGTGGAATTCCTGGTCGAACCGGACGGTCGCTTCCACTTTCTCGAGGTGAACACCCGCCTCCAGGTGGAGCACCCGGTCACGGAAGCCGTGTACGGCGTGGACTTGGTGGGGGCGCAGTTCGATCTCGCGCTGGGGACATGGCCGGAGACGCTTCCCCCTCCGGCCGCCCCCACGGCGTTCGAGCCGCTGGCGCCGCGGGGGGCGGCCATCGAGGCCCGCGTGATCGCCGAATCGCCGCGGGAAGGGTTTGCCCCCAGTCCCGGACGGATCCGGCGTTATCGGCCCCCCGAGGGAATCCGGGTGGACTCGGGCGTCGAGGCCGGATCCCCGGTTCCCGCCGGATTCGACTCCCTGCTGTTCAAGGCGATCGCCCCCGGCGCCGACCTGTCCCGGACGGCCTCGCGGCTGGCGCGGGCGCTCGAGGCTTCCGTCGTCCACGGGGTCGAAACGAATCTCTCCCTGCTCGTGGCCACGCTTCGCCATCCGGACTTCCTCGCCGGTCGGATCCACACCGGCTGGGTCGAGGAGCGGCTCGCCGAGCTGGTCCGCGACCCCTTCCCCGATTGGGCGACGGCGCGCCTCCTGGCGCCCCGGGTCGCGGAAGCCGTGATCACGGCCGCGAGCGGCCGGCGGTCCGACCCCGCGGCGGCGATCTTCGGATCCGTCGGCGCTTCGGCTTCGTTTCCGCGGGTCGAACCCGGGGATCGGCCGGGACAGGCGATTCTCCATGGGGAGACGGCGCTCGAGATCACCGCGACCGCGCCCGGCGCCGACCGGATCGCCTGGTTCTCGGCTGCGGGGGGAACCCTCCGTCACCAGCTCGGGGATGTCGAGCGGAAGCAGGAGCGTCTCTCCGGCGGGTCCGAAGTCCTGGCGCCGCTCGCCGGGCGGCTGCTCTCCATCCGCGACGAGCCGGGCTTGAGCGTGGATCAGGGGGAAGTCGTGGCCTCGATCGAGTCCATGAAGATGCACTGGGAGGTTCGCGCCCCCGCCCCGGGACGCCTCGGCGAGCCGGCGGCGGCCCCGGGGGACAGCGTCGAGGCGGGTCAGCTCCTCCTGCCGCTCACCGACTGACCCCTCAGTGTGCGGAGGACGCTATATTCCTTGAAAATCCACTGGTGGATGGAGGATTTTCAAGGAAAAAGGACGAATGATTGTTCCGCGCCCCGCCTTCACCCGACGCATCGAGGAGTCGTTCCGGGTGCATTCGGCCGTCGCCCTGCTCGGGCCGCGCCAGTGCGGCAAGACGACGCTCGCGCGGCAGATCGCGGCGAAGGAACCGGAATCTCATGTCTTCGACCTCGAGCGCGAGGCCGATGTGCGTCGCCTCGCCAACCCCGAACTCACGCTCTCGCCTCTCACCGGACTCGTCGTCATGGACGAGATCCAGCGTCGCCCCGAACTGTTCCCGGCGCTTCGCCCCCTGCTCGACCGCCCCGGCGCACCCGCCCGATTCCTGCTGCTCGGGAGCGCTTCGTTCCGGCTGGCGCGCGGCGCTTCCGAATCCCTGGCCGGTCGACTCGGATTCTGCGACCTGACCGGGTTCGGGCTCGACGAAACGGGTGAGGGCGCCGACTGGAGGACGCTGTGGGAGCGCGGCGGCTTTCCCCGCAGTTTCCTTCAGCCCGACCTCCCCTCCTCGGTCCGGTGGCGCGACGACTTCGTGCGCACGTTCTTCGAACGGGATCTCTCCGCGCTCGGGATCCGTGTGCCCCCGGAGGCCCTTCGGCGCTTCTTTCGCATGATTGCCCACTACCACGGGCAGGTCTGGAACGCACGCGAGTTCGCTCGCGCGATCGGCCGTGGCGAGGCGGCGGCCCGTCACCATCTCGACCTGCTGGTCGGCGCCTTCATCGTCCGCGCGCTGCCGTCCTGGTTCGAGAATCTGAAGAAACGCCAGGTCCGCGCGCCAAAGATCTACATCCGGGACTCGGGCCTCCTCCACACGCTCCTCGACATCCCGTCGCTCCACACCCTCAGCGGCCATCCGAAGATCGGCGCCTCCTTCGAGGGCTTCGCCATCGAACAGATCCTTGCTGCGCTCTCGGTCCGCGAGGCCTATGTCTGGGGCACCCACGGCGGGGGCGAACTCGATCTGCTGGTGTTCCGCAACGCCCGTCGCTACGGGTTCGAAATCAAATACACCGATGCGCCCCGGACGACGCGGTCCATGCGCATCGCGATGAGCGACCTGGGCCTCGCCCGCCTCTTCGTGGTCTATCCCGGCGAGGATCGCTACCTGCTCGACGACTCGATCGAAGCGCTGCCGATCGGTTCGATCCCCGCGCTGGCGCGCCGGCCGGAATTCGTCGTCGCGTGAGGGCCCGGGCGGCGGCCCGGCGGGGTCAGCGATCCGCCGACTGGATGTGGATCGCGCCGTTCAGGGTGCGGACCCGGCACTCACCGGCGCCGTCGCCGAGCCGGACCCGTTGGCGCCGCCTGGTCGGGGCGTCCAGATGCTCCGCGTCCTCGAGATCCAGCAGGACCTGACCGTTCACGGCGGCGGCGTCCACGTGACCGTTCGCACCGGGGCCGAAGGTCAGATCCACGCGCCCGTTCGCCGTGCGGAAGGAGTGCTCGGTTCCGCTGCCGAAACGCTCCAGCTCGCACTCGATGCCGCCGTTCAGCGTCTGCGCCGTCACGCTGCCGTCGTGATCCCGGAGCCGGATGGCCCCGTTGACCGTCTGCGCCTCGACCGCGCCTTCGATGCCCGCCACCTCGACCGGCCCGTTCACCGAATCGATCCGCAGGTTCGCGCGTCGGGGAACCCGCACGTCGTAGTTCACGCGCCCGCCGCGGTGCGCCCAGGGGCGTCCCCTCCGGGGCGTCAGCGTCCGGATGCGGACGCCATCCGCGGTCCGGACGATCTCCACATCCAGCGCCTCGAGCGCGGAAGGGCTCGATCCCACCTTGTGGGCGGTGATCTCGGCGCCCGCCTGTTCCCAGCTCTCGATGGTGATTCGACCGTTCGTGTTGCGGACTTCGAGACGGTCCCCGGGCGCGAACTCCTCGGTGAAGACCTGCGTCTCCTCGGCGCCGGGTTCGGGCGAAAAGGCGATCCCGCAGCCGCTCCCCCCGAGGAGCAACGGAGCGAGAGCGAGTCCGGCGGGCCAGGAAAGGTGGGGGGGGCGGGGCTCCAGAGTCATGCTGACGACCAATTCTGAACGACGGCGGGCGGCCGGGGTTCCCTTCGGCCCCGGTATTCTCCGGTCCCACCCGTCCGGATCCGGTCCCGGACGCCGCTCCGGGAGGCCTCCATGCCCACGAACCGTCTTCGCGTTGCGCTTGTCGCGGGCTGCGCTCCGCTGCTCGCCGCCGCCGCCCTCGGTCAGGACTCCGTTCGGCCGCGCGCCCGCGACGTCGGGCTGAGCCCCGGAGTCCTGCCGACCGGGCCGGAGAACGCGATCACCGATGTTCCCGGCGTACTGGTGGGACAGACCACCGTGATCGAAGGAGATTCGGTGCGAACCGGAGTCACCGCGATCCTCCCGCACGGCGGGAACATCTTCCAGCAGAAGGTTCCCGGCGCGGTGCACATCGGGAACGCCTTCGGAAAGCTCGCCGGCTCCACCCAGGTCGTCGAACTGGGCACGATCGAGACCCCGGTCGTCCTCACGAACACGCTCTCCGTCTGGGACGCCGCCCGGGCCGTGGTGACCTGGGTGCTCGGGCTCCCCGGAAACGAGGGTGTCCGCTCGGTGAATCCACTCGTCGGCGAGACGAACGACGGGTATCTGAACGACATCCGCGGTCTCCATGTCACCGAGGAGCACGTTCACGACGCGATCCGGGGGGCGTCGTCCGGTCCGGTGGAGGAAGGCGCCGTGGGCGCGGGGACCGGAACCTCCGCGTTCGGCTGGAAGGGCGGGATCGGCACGTCGTCCCGGAGGCTCCCCGCGAGCCTGGGCGGCTACACCGTGGGCGCGCTGGTCCAGAGCAACTACGGGGGCGTGCTCACGATGGACGGGCTCCCGGTGGGCGAGGAACTCGGCCGCTTCTACCTGCGGGATCAGGTGCGCGGCGATGGAGGAAGTGCCGGGGGAGGCGCCGGGGGGGCGGATTTCGAGGAGAACCCGGATGGCTCGATCATGATGGTGCTCGCCACCGACGCGCCGGTCCGCTCGCCCGGCCTGACGCGGCTGGCGAAGCGGGCGATGCTGGGACTGGCGCGGACGGGCGCCACCTCTTCCCACGGGAGCGGCGACTTCGTGATCGCGTTCTCGAGCGCGGAGTCGCTTCGCAGCGGGTTCCGGAGCGATTCGCCTCTGGAGTCGGGCGGCGTGCTCCGGGGCGACCGGCTCTCGCCGCTGTTCCAGGCCGCGATCGAGGCGACCGAGGAAGCGGTTTACAACTCGATGCTCCGGGCGGTCACCGTGACCGGGCGGGACGGCAACACCCGCGAAGCGCTGCCGCTCGAGGCGCTGCTCGAGGTGGGCCGGAAGTACAACCGGCTCCACCCGCCCGGCGGGGAGCGCTGATCCGGAGACTCCTCATGCTCTATCGCACGGTGAACCCCGCCACCGGCGAGACGGTCGCCGCTTTCCCCACCGCCGGGTCCGCGGAGATGGACGCGGCGCTCGATCGGGCGGTGGCAGCCTTCCGGCGGTGGCGGCGGGAACCCTTCGCCGTGCGTCGGCGGCTGAACGAGCGCCTCGCCGATGTCCTGGAGGCGAATGCGGACTCTCTCGCCCGCCTGATGGCCCTGGAGATGGGCAAGCCGCTCGCGCAGGGGGTCGCCGAAGTCGAGAAGTGCGCGTGGGTGGCGCGTCACTACGCCGAGACCGCCGAGGCCACGCTCCAGCCTCGCCACTACCCGTCGGACGGCAGCGAGACCTACACCCGCTACGACCCGATCGGTCCGATCCTCGCCATCATGCCGTGGAACTTCCCGCTGTGGCAGGTCATCCGCGTCTCGGCGCCCAACTTCATGACCGGGAACCCGATGGTGCTGAAGCACGCCCCGTCGGCGCCGCAGTGCGCGTTGCGGATCGTGGAGCTCTACGCGGAGGCGGGCGCTCCCGAGGGGCTGATCTCGAATCTCTTCCTCACGAACGAGCAGGCTGCCGACGCCATCGCGGATTCCCGCATCCGCGGCGTGACGCTCACCGGCAGCTCCCGGGCTGGCAGCGAGGTCGCCTCGCTCGCCGGACGGGCGCTGAAGCCGATGGTGGCCGAGCTCGGCGGCAGCGACCCGTTCATCGTGTTCGGCGACGCCGATCCCGAGGAGGCTGCGGCCGCCGGCGCCGCCGCCCGTCTGATCAACTCCGGGCAGAGCTGCATCGCCGCCAAGCGGTTCGTCATCCACCGGCGGATCTTCGACCGGTTCGCCGCCGCCTTCGAGGCCCGGCTCCGCGAGGCCGCCGTCGGAGATCCGCTCGCGCCGGAAACCGCTGTCGGGCCGCTGGCGCGGGAGGATCTGCGGGACCGGCTGGAGGAGCTGGTCGAGCGGTCGGTGGCCGCGGGCGCCGAACTGAGCTGGCGGGGCGAGGCTCCCGGTCGGGGCTTCTACTCCGCCTGCGGGATGCTCGCGGCGCCGCCTCCCGGTTCTCCGGCGGCCACCGAGGAGCTCTTCGGCCCGGTGGCCACCCTCATCCGGTTCGACGGCGAAGACGAGGCCATCGGGGTCGCCAACGCCACCGCCTACGGACTCGGCGCGTCGGTGTGGACGTCGGACCGGGAACGCGCGGAGCGGATGATCGCCGGCGTGAATGCGGGGGCGGTCTTCGTGAACGGCATCACGAAGTCGGATCCCCGGGTGCCCTTCGGAGGCACCCGAAACAGCGGGTTCGGACGGGAGCTGGGCCCCGACGGCCTCATCGAGTTCACGAATCGCAAGACGGTCTGGATCCGCTGAGTTCCCGATGTCGCCCGTCCCGATACGGGCTCGGCTGCGGCGCCTTCAGTAGTAGGTCCGGATCACCAGGCGAAGCGCGAAGCGGCGCAGGTCCCGAAGGGCCTGACCGGACTCGAGGCTGCTCGGGTGCATCTGGGCCTCGATCGTCCCGGCGGCTTCTCCGACCCGGGTGAGGATGCCTTCCAGACCCACGCCGAAGCGGTCGCTGATCCGCCGATGTCCCCCCAGGATCAGACGGAGCGCGACGCTCCGTCCCAGGAACCGGGAGTCGCTCGCGGTTTCCAGATCGGGATACCCGGCGTAGGAAGCGTTGAACAGCAGCCGGGAGGTGACGACGCTGTAGCCGAAGCCGAAGCCGATCGTCGGGACGATTCCGCGAAGCTCCCGGAAGTCGTAGAGGAAGTTCACCGTGACTGTCGCGGCGGCCAGCCCGGAGAAGCCGCTCTCGTGGATCGCCCCCGCGTACCCCGGATCGGGTTCCACCGGGACCAGCTCGCCGAGCAGCTCCTCCTGCGCGGTGGCGTCGAAGAAGCCGAACGTCCCGGCGTCCGGGAAGGGCTTCCCTCGACCTTCGAGGAAGTAGTTGCCGAGCGATTCGCCGCCGATGTCCCCGCTCGGGAGCGTGGCGTCCGCGGCGATCTCGAAGCGGGGCCCGCGTCCGAGACTGCTGCCCCAGGCGATCCCGACCCCGGTCTGCCCTCCGCTCGCGAACCGGTCCACCCAGGTGAAGCCGTCGTGTCTCCCGTCGCAGTTCGCCATCGTGGGATAGCAGAGTCGGTCCTCGTTCCAGCCCATCCGCCAGCCGGACCGGCGGGAGCCCGCCTCCCCGAACACCGCGAAGTAGGGGTGCGCCTGCGCCGCCGCCGGGGCAGCGGCGAGGAGCGCCAGCACGACCACGGCCGCAGCCCGGAGGACCGGCCTCCCCAGGCGAACTCCCGAGCCGACGGCGCCGCGCGGCCCCCGATGCGGGAAGGACCGGCGTCCGGCGCGCCGGCGAAGGGTCAAAGCGGCCACGCCTCCTGCCGCCACGCCATGTCCCAGAACATCCATTCGTACCGGGAGCTCATCGCGAAATGGCGGGCCATGGCGCGCCGGGCCTCGTCTCCGAGCGGCGCCACGATCTCGTCGGTGAGATCCACGACCCGACGGACCACCGCGTCGTACTCCTCGCTTCCGTAGCTCTCGATCCACCGCCGGTAGAGCGGGTCCGGCGACGGAGACCGGGCGAGCAGCTCCTTCCCCACTTCGGCGTAGATCCAGTAGCAGGGCAGCACCGCCGCGAGCCCCTCGTGGAATGGTCGGGACCAGACCTGCGCGAGGAAGTAGCTGGTGTAGGCCTGGTTCGTGGGCGCCGGACGCCGCTGGAACAGCTCGTCCCTCGACCCGCCCAGTTCCTCGAGGAACTGACCGAGCTGCTCCCGCTCGGCGCGGATCGTCTCCACGGCGTCGCCACAGAGCGCCTCGGTGATGTCGGGGTGGGGCGCCTTCGCTCCGAGGAGCGCCACCGCCCGCGCGAATTCGTGGAGGTAGAGGGCGTCCTCGATCACGTAGAACCGGAACGCCTGCCGGTCGAGGCTCCCGTCACGCAATCCGAGGAGGAACGGGTGGCGAAGGATTTCCTTCCAGGTGGGCTCGATCCCGGCCCACAGCCGGGAGGTGAATCGGTCGGACTCGATCATCGCGCCCGGATTCTAGGCGTGGCCGGAGAAAGCGCCGAACCGGTGTACGGGCCCACCCTCTTTGGCAGTGGGGGATGCCGGAAGGGAGTTTCCCGAAGCGGGGACGGGGATGTCGAGGCAGTTGGGCGCCGGCAACAAGGGCGGAGGTGCGGGGTCGGGTTCGCGGCGGGGGTGGCGGTCGGTCGAGGGGCCGGTCCTCGTGGAGCTCTGCCTCTCGGGCGAGGACGGCCATGGGAGCCTCGCCGTCGAGGCTCTGATGGGGTCGTTCGGTGTTGTACCAGACCAGCCAGTCGGCGAGGCCAGTTCTCCCGGTGGGGGCACGGTTGAACTCGGTGAGGCCCTCCTCGCCGGCCCAGAGGAGGGCCTCGTCGTAGTCCGCGAAGTCCTCCTGGACGGTGCGGTTGAACCGCTCGACGTGGGCGTTCATCTGGGGGTCTTCGGGTAGGTGAACATGCGTCCGAGCCCGAGCGTCTCGACGCGCTTGCGGAAGCGCCCCTCGAACTCGGAGCCGTTGTCGGAGAGGATCTTCTCGACCTGGGCGGGCAAGACATCCAGGAGTGTGCGCGACAGGAGTTTCCTGGTAGCTGACTGAAGTAGCCGGAGACCCTCATGCCCCCGGTCCTACAAGGACCGGATGCCCCGGAACCGAGTTGCCCGGTCCGAAGCGGGCCCCGACCGGCGATCCGGGCGCATTCTCAGCGGAAAGACCGCCCGGCAAAAGAGAGCTCACGCGTCTCCGAGCGCGCCCATCCTCCGAATATTCAGCGCAAGGCACACCAGATATCACTCCGCGCGCACCTCGCAGAAGCGGGTCAGCAGAGGATGGATCTTGCGCTTCCCCAGGTTGGGGGTGGACGGTGGTCCTGATTTCCACCTCCCGCATCATCGGCAGGCCGAACATGACGCGGGCGACCTGCTCCAGGGTGGCACCCTGAGAGCTGACGGGGAGACCTCGCCTGTGCTTCTTTCGGTCAGTCATGTTTCCCTCCTTCGTTTCGTCACGCCTACCGCCACGTTTCGCAGGCTGTCCCGTAGGTGGTCAGAATTTTGGTGTACTCTTTTTGGGATGTCTTGTCACGCAGGTGTGCGGTGTTGAGACTCAGATACTTGTCGAGAAACGTATCCACAGATTCGGAAACACTGGGGAGGACCTAGTCAGCATCCCCTCCGTGCGTCCCTGTAACTCCACGTGACCATATTCGCGCTATGCCGAAGAAGTTGAATAGGTCCACCACGAGCTTGTGGTAGGCGATTGTGGCGCTGAATGCTGACCCCACGACGGAGACATGCACATAGAAGAACGCTCCGAGCGACTCGTCGTTGTCGTCGGTGAAGAGACCGGCCGCACGGAGCCTTCTCTCCGTGGCGATTCGGAGGGCATCCTGCGATAGCCCGATTTCTGCCGCATCGTTGGCCACGAGGGCGTGCACCGCCATAGGACGGCAGGCATTGAAGAAGTCGACATGGAGTTGCTGGAGCCGCAGTTGCTCCAGGTTCTCATCCTGCCCGGTAGCGGGGGCGACTGTCGCGGCGAGCGCGAGCCCGACGGCGAGGGCGACGACGGGGCGCACGAGAGGGAGCTACTGAGCGGACTGGTCCTGTTTCACGGGCGCGGCCGTGAGCCCGAGGCGTGTCTCGATCTGCGCAAGGCGCTCCCGGATGTCGGCAAGGCGATCCCGGATGTCGGCGAGATGATTCCGGATGTCGGCGCGATCCGCTGCCGCCTCGCGGCGGTCGGCTGCGACTTCGGCGCGGAGGCCGAGGATGTTCTGCTGCGTCGCGTCTTGCCCGCTAGTGACATAGGCGGCGGCCCCGAAGATGGTCCCGGCGACAACTGCGACCCCGACGATGCCGGCCGTCGTGAACCCTAGACGTGCGAGCAGGGGGCGGCGCTCGTTCGCGGGCAGCGGGGACGGAGTGGCCCGGGAGGACTCTGAATCGGGAGGAGACATCACGGTAGGCACCACCGGTAGTATATCACCCCCGATCCGCGATCAATGGAGTCGATAGTTCTGTAACTCGTTGACGTATTTGATCGGCACGTGGCCGGGCACCTTGCAAGATTCACCTCGAGGTGGGGGATGACGAAGCGGAAGAAGGCTCAGAGGCCGCCGAGAGAGGTCGTGTTCCAGGAGACGGGAGCGCCGGCTGGAAGCGGATGCGGGGCTGTGCCTGCCGCGATGGAGTTAGATGCAGGCGTAGCAGGCGCGGAAGACGAATACCCATACAAGGGCAATCGCGCCATGTACTACCAGCATCGCGAGGCAAGCGGGGCGACGGACAGGGTGCGGCGGCGGCATTACGGTGCTTGGGTCTATGCCGCGGTCCATAAGTGCTTCTTCGATCTCATCCAGAACCTCGTCGTCCGTGAGTTCGTCGGTCTCCGCGTTGTCGCGAGGGGTCATGCGACGCGCTTTGCCTCTGGCTCGATACCGGCTGCCTTGGTGGGTGTCGGGCGCGCGGACTGCTCGCGCGAGCCTGTGCCGCTAACGAGCGCCGTACGTGACTTCGGTCTGGCAAGTGCGCAGGCTATCGCCGTTTCCTCGAATTACATGCCTGAACTCGCAGTATTCGTCATCAAGAAGAACCCCTCAATCCTGCAGAATCTGCTTGACTGGCCACGCGCATACACCCGCAACGCTTGGGCATCCAGTATGAGATGGCGAGCGCGTTCGACGGCTCGGCGCCACGCATCCAGGCTGTCATCGCAACTCAGGCCGCTGCGGAGCCTCGGCATTCCGGCCAGGATCTGCCCCGCGTTGACTCGGGAGCGCCTCGGCTCGAGTCTCGGTCTGGCTGCGGAGGGCATCGTGGATGCGACATCCGCCCGGATCCCGACGATGAACACTCGGTGGCGCGACTGGGGCACTGCGTGCTCCTCGCTCCGAACCACGTAGTCGTCCTTGCGCGGCTCATTGTGGGCTGCGCCGGATTTCGGTCCGGTCAGGGCGAACAGCGTGTACCGGAGTGAAGCGGCCGCCTCCGGGCGCCGCAGGGCCTTCTCGATGGGGGTTATATATCTGACTAACCCTGCGTTTCGGGACGGTTCTCTCATGCTACTTTCGGACAGCGCCATGATCTGTCATCCCCTGTTGTTGTTCAAGTAGCTGACGACGTTTTCTGAAAGCAGGTACTTGTTGAAGCGATTGTGGGTCATGTCTTTGACAATCCCGTTGTTTGCCAGCACAACCATCTTATCTTCCAGGTTTTCTATTTCGTGCGTCCGTCCCCTTGAAAGGACGTTGTTACCGTACACGGTGAAGAACCTCTTGAGGGGGTTCTTTCGCAGTTCCTCCCGAATCTTATCAAACAAATCTGGCATTTGATTTTCCAAATTCCTAATGGTGCCCCAGTCGGTAACTTGACTATCAGCGGAGATCCTGGGAGGTCCATTCCCATTTCTCAGTTCCTCCGCGATCTTTGAGAGATGCTCCTTCAACACTTCCACAATCTCGTTCCTCTCCTTTGAAAAAGCAACACCCATGTAAGACCGAAGGTCCATTACAAACTCACGCTTCTCCTTACGCATCTTCTTTGACCAGAGAATCCGCCAGGGTGGTCGCCATTCGTAAGTCACAGTGACGGGAAACGACTTCAAAGGAGAAGAGCCACCCACGAGAGGGTTGGCAAATCCAAATAGGTTGATCTCTTCCCTGCCGGATTCAATGACAGGGATTGGAGCATCCAGACTCCTCTTCTCCATCTGAACATCACGCTTCTTGAGGTCTTCCTCGTCAGCATTGATCTGGAAGTTGACATTGTATGCCGTCCCCTCTCCTGAATTGGAGAGAACGAAGTCAACAACAGTAGATGGTCTCGGACGAAGGTAACACTCGATTCTGGGAGTGACTTTCCATCTCAACGACCACCACGAGAAGAGGACAGTGAAGAGCAGGAGGACCACAGTGAGGAGAGCAGCCATAGAGCTCACAATTGGGACAACGACGGCTACCAAGAATACCCCTACAGGAGAGGACAGAAGTTGAGAAATGTATTCAGTCATAGGGTTTCCAATCTGGAGTTTCAGTGTTGCGACGGGATGGGAGGTGGAGCGTCCCCCGTTTCCTGGGAACTTGACGCTTCATCGGCCACCTGTCGGTGCAACCTCTGCGCCCAGCTGCCCTCTGCTCCAAAAGGCCGTTGGCCAATGTTCGTTGTGGCCCAGAGTGTTACTAGGAGTATGCGCGACAGGAGTGGCCTA
>JAJEAO010000004.1 GCA_022822745.1 Acidobacteriota bacterium | reverse complement strand
GCTGGTCCACGATGTCGCTCACGTGGTGGGCGAGGTGGTTCGCAGGAAGCCAGTCGCTCGGCTTCGGCGGCATGAGCAGCATCTGGTCCGGGCCATATGGCCGGAATCGCGTTCCCACGTCCATCTCCTCCTCGCACGGCGTGGCCGTGACTCGTAATAGCCTATTGTACCAACGAGTTAGACCAACTTCAAGCACCGATCCCGGAGCACGGTCACCGGCCAGCGGAACCCCGACACCATCCGCGCCCCGCCGCGATGCCCGCCACGAGGACCCGGTCCAGCGACCTCCTCCCATAAGATGGAACGACGGATCCGCGCCCGCAACGAGCGTCCACCACTCTCATGGTTTTCTGCGGCGCAGGCTCCTATCCGCGGTTTATCGAAATCCGATAAAGTGCCCTAAACGCGCTATAAGTGGTCGAGAGCCGCGGGTGAATCCCACGGCTCGAAGCGACGGATCGGCCATGCGATGGCAGCCGGCCGAGGCGGGTCAGGCGGGGGCGTCGCCGCGCTCCAGCATCCACTCCCACGCCGGGCCGATCTCGATGCCGGGAGGAGGCTCGAACGGCAGCGGGTCGGCGGTCAGGGTGAGGACGCGCGGCTTTGCCGTCGGGAACATCTCCTTCGCTTCGGTGAGAGAACTGAATTCCCGGCGCGCGGTGTCGGGGTCGTAGAGGTCCGCCGCGACCTGGATCAATTCCAGCGAGCCGTCGGGAGCGCGTGTCAGGAAGTCCACTTCCCGACGCCCGCGAGTGTGCACGTAGCTGACATCCACGCGGCGCCGCTGCAGCTCGAGGAAGACCGCGGTCTCCAGCATCCGTCCGCGGTTCTGTCGGCCGCGGCGCTCGAACACCGGAATCAGTCCGGTGTCCGCCGGATAGGCCTTCCGCGGATTCACGGCGCGCTGGCGTTCCGAACCCGACGCCATGGAGGCGAACCCGAACAGGAAGCTGTCTTCGAGGTGCGACAGGAAGGCATGGATCGTCGCGCGGCTGACGCGAAAGCCTCGGGACCGGAGCGTCCGGTGGAACCGCTCGACGCTGAACAGCGCCGCGGGGGCGCTCAGGAGCTGACGCACGAGGAACGTCAGCGCGTCCGGGCTGCGCACGCGGTGGCGCTCGATCACGTCCCGGAGCACGGCGATGTCCACATAGGCCCGGAGGAGCCAGTGCCGCCGATCCACGGGTTGCGCCTGTGCTTCGGGGAATCCCCCGGTGACCAGCCACCGGAGGAAGGCGTTCTCGGTCCGCGCACGGCCCTCTCGCGAACGGCGTTCGAGATCGTTCGGGACTTCGAGATCGTGGTGCGCCAGGAATTCGGGGAACGAGAAGGGATGGAGAGGAACCTCCCACCCCCGACCCCGGAGTGAAGTCGCCACCTCGCGGGACAGGAGCGCCGCCGAAGAGCCGGAGACCACGACCTCCGTCCGCGGGGTGTCGAGGAGACGGCGCGCGAACCGCTCCCAGCCGGGAGCGAGGTGCGCTTCGTCCAGGTGCCAGACCACCGGACCGCGCTCGCGGGCCGCCGGATGGAGGCGGTCGTATTCGTTTACGAGGAAGCCGAGCGCGGTCCGGTCCAGGCCCTCGAGACGCTCATCCTCGAAGCTCACGTACGGGACGTTGACCGCCGGCAGCCCGCCGGCAACCCGCTCCCGCCGCAACTGGTGGATCAGCGTCGTCTTGCCAACGCGACGCATGCCCACGATCGCGGTGGCCTTCCCGGGGAACCGGGGGTCGGTGGCGAGCTGACGCGGAGTGATCCGCTGATCCCACAGCAGGTGCGCGGCCGCGA
Source organism: Acidobacteriota bacterium (assembly GCA_022822745.1). Lineage (GTDB taxonomy): Bacteria > Acidobacteriota > Vicinamibacteria > Marinacidobacterales > Marinacidobacteraceae > JAJEAO01. The sequence goes on along the minus strand of JAJEAO010000004.1, from coordinate 12,269 downwards.
TCTTCTCGCCGAGCGCCTCGCGAACACCGAAGGTCGGAACATCGGCTCGAGGAAAATCGCCCTTGACCATGGCGATGTAGTGTAGATCCTCGCCATATGAGATGGCGAAGATATCGTCCAATTCGGCGCATCATCTCTCACGCACCGTGCGTGGAGCACCCGCTGTCGAGGCTGGGCCGACCCGCGCCTCAGCCATCCTCTCCCGGTTTCCGGCGCAGACGCTTCACCTGCGATCTTCGGCGCTTCGCCTCCAGTCGAGCCCTCTTCCGGGCTCTCGACACAGTCGTCGGGATGCGCCGTGGCTTCCTGGCCAGGTGCTTCTCCAGGCGCTGCCGCAGCCTGGCGAGCGCAACCTGGCGATTGCGGTACTGGCTGCGCCGCTCGCGGGCGACGACCACGATGTTCGTGGGACGATGCGTCAGGCGAACCGCGCTGTCGGTCGTGTTCTGGTGCTGACCCCCCTTGCCCCCGGCGCGGAGGGTGTCCACGCGGCACTCGCGCAGGAGCTCTGCATCCGAGGCGGGAATGGAGACGGTCATCAGCGGATCCCCGGGGTCAGGCCCGAGTCAGGAGGCGCACTGAACCCGGCCGGCCGACCCCCTCGGCATCAGAAGCCGACTTCCCATGGTCAACCGGTCGGCGCGGGAGTCTTCGGTCAGAGCGGACGGTCCCGGGACGGCGTCGAGGATGTCGGAGCGTAGTCTCCCGCCCACAGCCGACGAGCGAACTCTGCCGCGGGCAGGATCTCGATCCCGTCATCGGTGCGGAGCGGCCGCTCCTCCAGGCACACGATGAGCCGCCGCTCCACTTCGGGGTGGTCCCGGACGAGCGAGCGAAGGCCCTTCAGGTGGCGCGGCCGGATCGTCCTCGCCGCCTTCGCCTCGATCGCGACCCGCATGTCCCCGACGATGAAGTCCACTTCGGTCCCCCCGGCGAGCTTCCAGTACGCCAGGCGCTCCGCCGAATCGCCGTAGTCGAGCCACGCTGCGAGTTCGTGGTGCGCCCAGTTCTCGAACGCCTTGCCGAAGAGGTCGGAACCGGGCCTCAACGAGTTCCGGGCGGCGAGCCGGTTCACCACGCCCACGTCACTGAAGTAGAACTTCGGCGTGCGCACCGTGCGTCGCTTGGGACGCTTTCTCCACGCCGGAAGCCACCGGCCGAGCAGAGTATCCACCAGCACCGCGTACCAGGCGCGCGCCGTCTGCCGGCTCACGCCGCAATCGCTGGCAACCCCCTGGAAACGCACCATCTCGGTGTCGCAGATGGCCGCCGCCTCGAGGAAGTCCGAGAAGACCGCGAGGTTCCGAACGGCTCCCTCGGCGGCGATTTCCTCTCGCAGATAGTCCCCCACATAGGCGTCGAGCAGCCTCTCCGGGGTCGGATGCCGGTGGACCCCCGGGAGATAGCCCAGATCCAGAACCTTCCGGAGATCGAACTCCTCTCCGAACTCCGCGGAGACGAGACCGTGAAGCTGGTACCGGATCGCCCGGCCTCCCAACAGCGTGGCGGCGCCGCGGCGCACTTTCCGGGCGCTGGAGGCGCACAACGCGAACCGCACCCCGAGAGTCTCGATCATCGAGTGGACCTCGTGGAGGAGATCCGGCACGCGCAGCACCTCGTCCACGACGACGAAATCGGGGCGATCCGCCCCCAGCGCCTGCAGTTCGTGGCGAAGCGCTTCCGGCCTCCTGGTGTAGTGGCGGAACTCGTCGGCGCGCAGGAGATCCAGAAACCGCGCTTCGGGGTAGCGGCGGCGCAGCAGCGTGCTCTTGCCGACCTGCCGCGGGCCCCACAGGAAGAACGTCACGCTCCCGGCGGACGGCAGGTCGAGCATGCGTCGGTACATCGCTGCATCACATTAGCATGATGCTGTCATTCGCCACCGCCGATCGGGATGCGTTCGGTCTGCCGCCCATGGCTCGACCCGACGCGGGCCGGGCTCGTCGGTCGAGCCCGAGCTCCGTTCCAGTGAGGCGTGGCGGCCCGTCGCCGGATCGCCGAGGTCCGCTTCCAGGTTCCGGAGGGGCGAGCCGAGGGGCTGCGGGCCGAGTCGCTCTTCGGTCACGCCCGGCGGCGCAGCCTCCCGGATCCGGATCACTCGGACCGGATCACGCCGGGCCCTGAACACGCACCGCGATTCGCTGGCGGACCTCCTCGTAAACAGGAATCGACAGGAGCAGGGGCACGGCAATCTCCAGAGTCACCGCGAGGCCCAACCGAACGGCCCGGTCGATATCGCCGGCATCCTTCCGACAGTTGACCTTCACGATCATCTTGCCACCATCCTCGATGACGACGGCATCCTTCGTCTCGAACATTTCGTGCTGAACCGTTCCCCGCCGTGCCGCCTGCCAGTCGGCAGATGCACATGGGCGCTTTCCAGCACCGGGTTCCGGTGTCTCGAACCAGAGATGAGCCGCACGATACTTCCGGTGGCTGCTGTTGATCGGCGAAAACCACGCCAGCGTAACGGTCAACCGCCGTTTTACCCTCACACCCGACAGGCTCGGTGGCAACGGCAAGGCAAACTTCGCGGCCTCGCCGTCCTCCAGAGACCCGAAACCCAGCACAGTCACGCGCCGATCCGTCCCCGTCGCCACTCGCTCGAAGTTGGGGCGGCCGTAGCCGAGGAATCTCGCCACATGATCTCGAAAGGCCTGGTTTCCGCGATCTGAGCCCAGGATCCCCTTGTAGGTCTCGAACGCGTGACCCCATTCAGCTCCGTGGACCAGAAGAGTCTTCAACAACACTGCGTCGAACTCGCGTGGGATCCGGTCGGACCCGCCTCGCAGCGTCTCCAGCAATTCGTAGAACACACACGCCTCACGAGAGGCTAGCGCGGCGGCATTGCTCGTTCCCCGCGTGTAGTGCGTAGCGTTCACTGCCCCCGAAGTGCCTGGCGTCGCCACGCGCTGCCCGGGAGGACGGGGCGACGTGTGCGGTCGAAGCACCACTTTCCCTCCCGGTGGCAAGGGGTGCTCGGACTGCACCTGCCTTCCGCCCGGAAGCAGGATGTCCGGCTTGATCGCGCGCCGATGCCCGGGACCGTGCGCGGAGAAGACGCTTGGCAATCCGGGCTCCAGCGGATCGACCAGGCGGCCCGGAGCCGGGTCGGACTTGTCCTCATGAACTGCGCCCACGGTCAACCCGTTCAGTGTTTCCGCCGGCGACAAGAGACGCCGATGCCTCGTATCGGCTGTCATGGCCGAGATCACTGCCTTCTGAAGCGCTGCAAGTCGTACGCCCCGCAGCCCGGCAGCACGCTCATCGAACGAGATGTGGCGTCGGTGGTTTCCGGCGCTCACGACGAATAGGATATTGTACTTCCACGAGAGCCAGTCGAGCAGCCGGGCCCACGCACTCATGTCCCTTATTAAGGGTCGCGCTGGATCGCCGATCGAGAGGTTGACCACGCGGATCTCGGGCGCAACAGGCGGCTCATCCCCCTCTCCTTCGAAGAGCCGGACAACTGCACGGTGCATGAAATCCACCGGAAGTACGCGCTCCGGTATCGACTCGACGAAGTTGCCGGCGAAACCGCGACGCGGCCGCATGATCGGGCGCACGTAGATCGGCCTGCCCAACGACGCCCCCCCGGCATCCAGATCACCGTGGCAGATCAGCGAGGCCATCGCCGTTCCGTGGCTCCGCTCGCGAGCCTGGTAGCGATCCTCGTACTCATCAGGATCGTCCACCTTCAGACGCCCGCGCAACAGAGCATGGTTCGTGAGAGGCAAGCCATCAAGCAACGCGACCACCGGCGCTGCTTCACGCGGGCGCCCCGAGTCCGGCGGCAGGGCCGGGATGGTCGCCCCCGTCTCCTGCGGGATTGGTGTCAAGCACTGACCAACGGGCCGGAAGAACGTCACGTCGTCGCATTGGAACAGCGCCAACTCACCGTGAACCGCAGGGTGATCGAGCAGTCCTTCAACCCGAGTGATGTCGATGTGGCCAAGCACTCCGTGATAGGCGATGTTCTGAATGACGCACTCGGTAACGACCTCGCCGCCGAGCTCGCGCACTAGGTGGCGGAGCCGCTGCGCGCCCTCACGCCGTCGTGACTCGTTTCCGCGGTACCAGAGTTCCGCCTCGAACGGCAGCGTCTCCTGGCCGGTCTTGACCCGCTCGCGCCAGTTCTCCAGAAGTCCGGTTTCCTCCAACCTGTCCTTCTCGTCCCACGGCCGGACCTCTCGCAAGCACCCGAACGCCTGCTTGAGGGGGGCCAATCCGTGCGGGAACGGCTCATCGGGGTCGCGTCGCCAGGACTCGAAGAGTCCCCGCAGGTTCGCAAGGGCTCGATGGTCGGACATCACGAGAAAGAGCCGGCGAGAGAGGTGCTTCTCCCGGTCTCTCGGGTTCTCGAATCCCTCCCCCGGAGGGATGTCCTGAATGTCATGACCCCCGAGCCATTCAAGTCCTTCGACTCGCTGCACCGCCTGAAACAGGTTCTCGATCGGACCCACGGTTTCGAGCACGAGCGTCATCTCGGGCTTGATGCCGAGCGCTGTATCCTGAAGCGCGAGTCGGCGGTTCTCCAGCGCATCCTGCAAGCGCTGGAACTGGCGCGCCAGACGCTTACCCTGTCTCTGGACGCTCGGCCGCTTCAGCCCGCCACCGAAACCGGGTCTCGTGGTCCGGTCCGCGCGCGCCGGCGCGGGGAACAGCAGGATCGGGTAATCGGTCTCTACCACGAGTCAGGCTTTGGCGCCACTTCCAGACGCCATGCCCAGGCGGTTCTTCCATTGGCGGAAGCGACTGTCGAGGATGTCCCTCGGACGAGCATCGGGTCCGTCCAGAACCAGTCTTCGCAGAACGTCGGTGCAGAAATCTTCGACCTCGGCAAAGCTCAGCCCCGCCAGCCGGCGAGCCAGATCGCGCGGCTGCATTCCGAAGGAGCGCCTTGTCCGCCGTTCGAAGCCGCGACACCACTCTGCGATCTGCCGCTGTGTCGGGGGTTGAAGATCGAGCCGAACCTGGAATCGACGCCAAGCCGCCCGATCAAGGAGTTCCGGGTGATTGCTGGCGGCTACCACCACCACGTAACTCGGGAGCGCATCGATTTGCAGCAGCAGGGAGCTCACGACCCGCTTGATCTCACCGGTTTCGTGCGTGTCGCCACGCTCCTTGCCCACGACATCGAATTCATCGAAGAGCAGGACGCAATGTCGCGACCGGACGGTCTCGAAGACCTGGGCGATTCTCTGCGCCGTCTCACCCAGATAGCTGCCGATGACGGCCTCGTACTGGACAACGAAGAACGAGACTCCCAGAGCGTCGGCCAGCGCCTCGGCGAGGGTCGTCTTGCCATTCCCAGGCGGTCCCGACAGGAGAATTCGATGCCTGGGTTCGAGGTTGCAGGAACGGAGCAGGTCCGCCCGGTGATGTTCCGACACCAGCTCCTGCACGGTCTCGAGGATCGGCGCAGTCAGTGTCAGGTCGTCCAGCGTTCGACGCGGAGTCTTCTCGACCACGATTGGCGTACCGGATCGCCGCGGCACAGAGACGGAACGGGCGTTTCGACCGTTCTCGGGCTGGAGCTGCGCGAGCAGACGATCGGCGAGGATCGTGTGGTTCTTGGCGCGCTCGTTGGCGGCCAGCGCCTCTACGGTCTTCCGGACCCTCGCCTCGTCTCCGAGGCGGCTGGCTCGGACGAGGCTGAGGATGAGGTCGGCGCGAGCCATCGTCAGTCCGCCGTCAGCGTGTGAGGCTTCGGAGACGGCAGCGCGGCTCCCCTGCTCCGGTGCTCATGGCCGGTACGCGGTCGGTTGGACATGCTGGAAGATCGCCTGGACTCTAGCCCCGAAGTTTCATACCCTGGCCTCGAGGCGAGGGGCAAGTCTGCAAGTCATTGTAATGGAGTGTTTTCGGCCGCTGCTGACGGCCGAGTCACGACTCCTCGCTCCCACCGTGAAACTTCGGGGCTAGCTAGCCGATCCACACGCGCGAAGAGCTGCGCCTCTCAAGCCGGGCTTCAGTTGTCGCGGCGGATCACGATGCCGGCGAGGGCGCCGGTCGGGAGGCCGTCCTCGACCGCGATCTGCCCGTTCACGAGCACCCACGGAATGCCCACCGGCGGAGTGGCCGGTTCGAGGATCGTCGCGACATCCTCGATCTGCTCGTAGTCGAAGGCCACGATGTCCGCCGCGCAGCCCGCGCGAAGGCAACCACGGTCCTCGAGCCCGATGATCGCGGCGGGAAGGCTCGTCGAGGATCGAACCATGAACGGCAGGCTGATGACGCCGCGCTCCCGGGTGTAGTGCGCGATCTTCCGCGGGTAGCTGCCCCAGAAACGGGGATGGCGTCCGGGGGTCGCTTCGAGCGCGACTCCCGCGTCGGTCGCGGTGGCGGTGAAGTCCTGTTCCATGTAGTGCTCGACATCGAAGCGGTGTCCCGCGACCGGCCGGATCAGGACCCCGTGGAGCAGCTCCTCCGAGCCCGCGCGGGCGAAGGCGATCAGGGTCTCGGCGACCGACTGTCCCGACTCGCGGGCGATCGCGGCGACGGTCTTCCCGACCAGCGCCGGATCCTCGGGGAAGAAGACCACGATCAGCCGGTTCGCGCCGCCGAACAGGTCGATCTGCTGCTCCAGATCCATGAGGAGGTCGGCCCGCGTCTCCGGATCGGCGAGGTTCGCTTCCAGATTGTCCAGAGAGAGGAGGTCCGGGGCCCGCCAGGCCGGATCGTCGAGCCCGCCGGATCGGTCCATGCCCGGAGGCGCGAATCCCCAGATCGGGATCACCCCGACCGGCCCGCCGCCGAAGGTCTCATAGGGGTACTGGTCCAGGTACACCTGAACGCCCTGCCGCCGGGCTTCGAGGATCGCCTGGACGTCCTTGGCCGAATGGCCCCAGCTCGACGGCCCCTTGGCCTTGATGTGGGTGCCCACGACCCGGATGCCGGTCTCGCGCCCGATCCGGATCGTCTCCGCCATGCCGTCGGTCCCGGTCAGCGTCGGCCCGTCCACGATGCTCGGCATCTGCCACCGGGGCATCGGAGACTGGCTGCGCTGGTGCGAGTAGTAGAACCCGTCGTAATCCGCGATCACATGCGCGAGCGCCACGAGCTCCTCCGTTTCGGAGAACCGCGCCGGGCGGTACTCCGGACCGGCCCCGAGGCCCCACGCGCCGTCCTCCATGCCCTCGCGGACGAGCTCCGCCATCCGGGCCACTTCGTCATCGGTGGCCGGCCGTTCGTGATCGGCGCCCATGACCTGGAGCCGGACCGTCGAGTGGCCCACCATCGGGACCACGTTCATTCCCGTCCCCCGACTCTCGTAGGCGGCGATCTCGTCCCGGATCGGCCAGATCGGGTTGCGTCCGTCGGCGCCCATGACCACGGTCGTGATCCCCTGCGCCACCAGATTCACGGCCCGTCGCGCGTCGAGGTCGTCGCTGACGAGAGCGCGGTCGGCATGGGAGTGGAGGTCCACCCAGCCCGGCGCGACGTAGAGGCCCGTCAGGTCGATCGTCCTCGCCGCCTCGTGTCCCTCGAGGCGTCCCACGGCCACGATCCGGTCTTCCCGGATCCCCACATCGGCGCGTCCCGCCGGGTTGCCGCTCCCGTCGAAGACCCGTCCCCCGACCAGCAGCAGGTCGTAGGTCGGGGTCTGCGTCTGGGCGAACCCGAACCCGGCGAACCCGACGAATCCCAGCGCTGCGACGCGGATCCTTCTCATGGCCACCTCCCGCCCTGTCCGGGCCCCGGAACGGAGCGATGCCGGCGCCCCGCGCCCGGTTCCGATCCTACCGGAGCGATCGGCGAGCCCGGCGCGGAGGCTCTGCTAGCGTCCCGCCATGCGCGACCGCTTCCGCCTCCCCGCTTTCGCAGTGTGGCTGATCCCTCTGGCCGCGATCGCCGTCGCCCAGCCCCCGGACCCCGAACATCTCGGCGGACTCCGCTGGCGGACGATCGGACCGGACGGCAACCGGATCAGCGCCGCCACCGGAGTGTGGGGCAATCCGGACATCCTCTTCTTCGGGGCCGCATCGGGCGGGCTCTGGCGGAGCGATGACGCCGGCGTCACCTGGGCCCCCGTCTTCGACGATCAGGAGGCCGCCTCGGTCAGCGCGCTCGCGGTCTCGCCTTCCCATCCGGACCAGGTGTGGGCGGGCACCGGCGAGACCTTCATCATCCGGCCCGCGCTCGCCATGGGGAACGGGATCTACCGCTCGCTCGACGGCGGCCGCACGTTCCACCACCGGGGCCTCGAGGCGACCGGCCGGATCGCGCGCATCCTGGTGGACCCACGCGACCCGGACCGCGTGTACGCCTGCGCGCTGGGCCACTCCTACGGGCCGCAGCCGGAACGGGGCGTCTATCGGACGGAGGACGGCGGCGCGAACTGGGAACTGGTCCTCCATGTGGACGAGCACACCGGCTGCTCCGACCTCGCCCTCGATCTCGACCACCCGAACCGGCTCCTCGCCGGGATGTGGCAGCTCCGGATCGCGACCCACGGCCTCCGAAGCGGCGGCCCCGGCAGCGGCGCCTACCGGTCTGAGGATGGCGGCGACACCTGGGAGCGGCTCTCCGGTCCGGTGAGCGCCGACGGCGCCGGCGCGGGCCGCGGGCTCCCCGGCGGCGCCGACCACCCGGTCGGGAAGATCGCGGTCGGCATCGCGCCGAGCGACCCGGACCGCTGGTACGCGCTCGTGGAGGACGAGGCCCCCGGGTTCTACCGGTCCGACGACGGAGGCGCCTCCTGGCGGCTGACCCTGACCCACCACGACCTCGCCGAACGGGCGCCCTACTACGTCCGCTTCGCGGTGGATGCGACCGACGCGAACCGGATCTACTTCGCCTCGGTGCTGTTCGGAACCTCGGTGGACGGGGGCCGGAGCCTCCACGAGACCTCCTACCGCGCCGGGGGCGACAACCACGACGTGTGGGTGGACCCGTGGCTTCCCGGGCGCATCCTCGTGGGCCACGATGGCGGCGGCAGCATCTCGATGAACCGCGGGGCGAGCTGGCGCCGGGTCGTTCCACCGATCGCCCAGATGTACCACGTCACCGTGGACGACCGCGTCCCCTACCGCGTTTACGGCAACCGGCAGGACGGCTACTCCTACCGCGGCCCCAGCCGCACGCCCTCCGGCGGGATCCCGATCGGGCTGTGGCGGGGCGTCGGGGGGTGCGAGAGCGGCTGGGCGACGCCGGAGCCGGACGACGACAACATCGTCTGGTCCGGCTGTTACGACGGCGGGCTCGAGGTGTACGACGACCGGACCGGCCATGTGCGCGACGTGCGGGTCTGGCCCGAGGCCGGCTACGGCTGGACCCCCGCCGACGTGAGGGTCCGCTGGCACTGGAACTTCCCCATGGTCCTTTCCCGCCACGAGCCGGGCGTGACCTGGGTCGGAAGCCAGTTCGTGCACCGCAGCCGGAACCGGGGCCAGTCGTGGGAGACCATCAGCCCGGATCTCACGACGAACGACAAGGCCCGGCAGCAGGACTCCGGGGGCGTCACGGTGGACAACCTCTACACCTTCGACGGCGCGGTTCTCTTCGCGCTCGCCGAGTCGCCGCTCGCTCCCGGTCAGCTCTGGGCGGGGAGCGTGGACGGCAGGCTGCACGTCACGACCGACGGCGGCGAGACCTGGCGGGACCGGAGTGACCGGGTGCCGCGCCTCGACGAGGACGCCTGGATCAAGGGGATCGAGCCGTCGGCCCACGAGGCCGAGACCGCCTACCTCGCGGTGAGCTGGCATCAATCGGGAGACTTCCGCCCGCACATCTACCGGACCCGCGACCTCGGCGAGAGCTGGGAGCGGATCAGCGCCGGGATCCCGGAATCCCCCTTCTCCTTCGTCCATGTGGTCCGCGAGGATCCGCGGCGCGCCGGAGTGCTCTACGCCGGAACCGACAACCAGGTCTGGGCCAGCCTCGATGACGGGGGAAGCTGGTTCTCGCTGCGCCGGAACATGCCCCCGGCGCCGATCTACGACCTCGTGATCCAGGAGCGCTTCGACGACCTGGTGGTCGCGACCTACGGCCGGGGGTTCTGGATCCTCGACGGCATCGGCCCGCTCCGGGACCTCGCGTCGTCCGGCTCGGGCCCGCTCCGGGATCTCGCGTCGTCGGGCCCCGAGGCGTTCCGGGTCTTCCCCTCGGGAACGGCGTGGCGGTTCCTGCCGCGCCAGACGATCAAGACCGAGCCGGGCAGCCTGTCCACCGGACAGAACCCTCCCTACGGCGCCGCGATCTCCTGGTGGACCGACGAAGACGCCGCCGGGCCGGCGCGGATCACGATCACCGACGCGGACGGCGAGGTGATCCGCACGCTCCGCGCTCCCGCCGCGACCGGCCTCTCCCGCACCCACTGGGATCTCCGCCACGACGGTCCGGCGCGCGCCACGCTCCGCACCCGGCCTCCCGACCGCGACTGGGTGGAGATGGGCGAGGACGGCGAGCGCCGGATCCGCACCTGGGATCTGGACATCTTTCCCGGCTACCGAGGCGCGCTCGTCCCGCCCGGAACCTACACCGCCCGCGTGGAGATCGGGGACCGGGCGGCCGAGACCGAGGTCATCGTCGAGGTGGATCCGTCCTCCGCCGGGACATCGGCTGGCATCGCCGAGAAGTACGCTTTCCTGCGGGCGATCCACGCGCAGCTCGAGGAGTTGGCCGACATGGTGGACGAGATGGAGTTCGCGCGGCGGGAGATCGCCGCGTTCGAGGAATACGTGGAGGAGCGGCGCGCCGATGACGAAGGGTTCACCGCTGTCCTCGAGAGCGCATCCGAACTGGCCGGCACGGCGCTCGCGATCGAGGGTCGGCTGTTCGACACCGGGCTCACGGGCGCTCGCGAAGACGCCTTCCGCGCCCCCATCCGTCTCTTCGGCCGATTGGGGGCGCTCGCCAACGACGCCGGCTGGGACGGCGCCGACTTCGCCCCCACCGACCAGCAGCGGGAGGTCCACGCGGTGCTGACCGAGCGCTTCGAGGAGGCGAGGACCGAGTACCGGAACCTCGTCGAGACGCAGTTGCCCGCTCTGTGGCGCGCCATCGCGGAAGCCCGAGCCGAGGCCGGCGGACCGTAGCGGTGACCCCGATGGGCGACGACTCCCGTTTCGGCCGCTTCGGCCTCCGGAATCTCCTCGCCCTCGGCCTGCTCGCGGGCTGGGCCTTCGTCGTCGCCTCGCGGGGGCCCGATCCCGGCTTTCCGGGGCGCGCGCTGGGCGATCTGGCCAGCGGCCTCGGTCGGACGGCCCTCTGGTTCGCCCCGGTGGGGCTCCTCGTCCCGCTCGTGCTGCCCCGCATGCGCGGGCTGTTCGGCGCTCTCTTCGTCGTCCTGCTGCCCTCGGTGCCCATCGCCACCGCGATCGTGGTGCTGATCGTCGCGGCGCCCGACGAGGCTCCTTGGACCGTTTTCGGGTCGTTCCGGCTTCCCTCGGTGCTCGACCTGCTGGCGCCAGCCGCCGGCGCCTTCGCCGGCGTGCTCCTGGGGAGCGTCCTCGCCCGGGGGCTGGGGGCCGCCCTGCTCCTGATTCCGGCGCTTCTCGGCATCGGCGCCGTCCTGCTCGCCATCGTGGCGGTGGCGCTCCTCGTCCTGACCGACCGGGTCGCCGCCGTCGAGCCGGCGGGAACCCGGGTTCCCACGGCGGCGGACTACCACGCCGCCTTCTCGACGGACCCCGGAGGCCGCGCCGGGGAGTCCCGGCTCGCGCTGACTCCCGAAGCCTTCGCTTCGGCGGTCCGCCTCGCGGTGGCCGCCGGCGGGCTCGCCCCCGGAACGCGGCTCGGATTCGTCGCCGAGGGGGAGGAACTCCGCGGCGGGTTCTCCCTGCCGTGGACGGTTCCGTTCGCGGGCGAGCGCTTCATCAACGTGAGCGGCGTCGCCCGCCCGTCGTTCGAGGACGGGGAGTTCCGGGCCCGACTGCGGTCGCTCACGGCAGGCGGCGTCACCGCGCCGCCGTGGTTCGTGCGTCCGGCGTCCCGGGTGCTGTCGCGCTGGCTGCGAATGGGATCCCCGCTGGCGCCGGTGCTCGACGAGATGCAGCGGGCGGGGGCCGAGCTGGCGGTGGAGGAGTCCACGCTGGTCGTCCGGCGCCCCGCTCCGTCGAGTCCGAGCGGCCCGGTGGACGAGTACGTCGCGCGGCTGGACCGGGACGCGGGCCGCATCCGCGCGCGACCGGATCGGCTGGCGGGCGCGCTCGAAGCCGTCTTCGGCCTCGCCGCCGAGCGGTCCGGCGGCGCCGCCGCGGGCCCGCCGAACCGGGCGGCCCGCCACGCGCGCGGCGGCGCCCCCGGGCCCCCCGCGCCCCAGGCGC
>JAJEAO010000101.1 GCA_022822745.1 Acidobacteriota bacterium | reverse complement strand
TCCTCCCCGGGTCGTATCCGGCCAGTGTATGGCACTACGCAATCTCCGTTTGGAGAGCAGTCGAATCTGCAAGTGCCTGCTACTGCTGCCAGTTCAGCGCCCGCCACGCCCGAAACCGGCCCCGAACTGTCGAAGACGAGTCAGGCGAGAATGGCGCAGCGCCGGCCCTCCTACCTCGAAGCCGAAATGCAGCGTCGGAAGAAGGAGAAGGCCATCGGCATGATGGACTGGCAGAAAGTTCTCGGATCCGCCGCGAAGAACATGGAGGCACACCACAGATGAGAGATACCAGCCGCGGGGTCAGTCGACTCTGGACACTCGATTCCGCCGTTTACAGGCCCCTGACACCCAAGGAGCACGCGAGAGCCATGCCGTGGGTCCGAGAGGGCTGGAGCCCGAGGACGGTCAAGATCGAGGACTACTACCCGCCCGTGCTGGGTCTGCTCATGGTCACGCTGATGCTGCAAGAGACCCCCGAGGATCTTCTGGATGTGGCGAACTGGCTCAAGGACCGGATGGCGGAACTGCCCGACGCCTCCTGGCTGAACACGGTCAACATCGAGGACGAGTTCACCCTGGATGAGGTCGCCATGAGGGCGCTCGGCATCTACGAGATGTTCGTCTTCCCCCGGATGTCTTCGGACGACGCGATGGCCTACTGGCTGGGGTCCAGGCTGAATCCGATCGATCCGTCCACCGGAGTCGCCGACCCGGATAACGGGGCGAAGAGCGAGTTCGACAACGAGCTCCTGAGAGACCGCGGCAACTTCTGGAGCATCTACTCCTGACACCGTGATCCAGCAGCCCACCTACCTCGAATCCGAGGTCCGCCGACGCGCGCAGGACGACGGCGACGGCATGATGAACTGGCGGAAGGTCATCGGATCGGCCGCTCGAAGCATGGAGGCACACGCAGATGAGAGACATCGCACGTCACGGGCTGGACCACTTCTGGGATCCGGAGGACCATGAGCCCCTGACCCCACAGGAGTTCGCGCTTGCCAAGCGCCGGATCCGGCGCAACTGGTGGGGGCGAGGCGAGAAGGACCCCCTGAAGCACGGGAGCACGATCATCGCGCTGCTCGCCGCCACGTTCATGCTTGAAAGGACCGTCGATCAGATGGAGGCCGTGGCGACAGGGCTCCAGGATCAACTGCGTGACTTGGGATACCTCTCGGGCCAAGGCATGGAGGCGGACGCGGAACCCGGCCCGACATACCTGGCGGAAGCCGCCCTCGGCATCTCCGAGCCGTCCAAGCCCCGCCTGGACGGCGACGACGCCCTGTTCTGGCTCCTCCTGGACCTATGGTCGGATAATGACGACAGAGTCCTGGAGGACCGCATGGATTCCCTGCACCATGTTCTGGCCTGGGACGAGGGCAACTTCTGGGATCTGAACTACTACTGAGACCATGGCGCAGCCCACGCCCGACGAGCGGATCAACGACGCCGCGCGTGTGCTCGTCATGCAGGGCATGGCCCAGGCGATGTCGGGGCCGGGCGGGGGCGCGCTGCCCGTAGAGCAGCCGGCCGCGGGCATGGCCCCGGCCCCGGCGATGCAGCCCGGCGTGTCCGGCGGCGGCCCGCTGCCCGTGGAGCCCCCACAGGTCGAGGGCGCGCCCGCGCCCATGCCTCTCGGTGGCCCGCCGCCCGTCGCCCCGCCGCCCGTCGCCCCGCCGCGCGACACGGACTCCCGGTCCTTCGACCTCTTCGGGCAGGGTGTCGCAGCCCCGGACCCCGAACAGAACTTCGACACGCCCGTGCTCCCCGCCGGCAGCGCCCCCGGCGCCCCCGAGCAGTTCATGCCGAACATGGGCTACGTGGGGGGCCAGGTCGGCGACATGCCCGACATGGAGGACGCCCCCGGCGCCACCACGACCCCCTCCATGCTCGACGGCCTCCAGAAGGAGGGCGCGCAGTTCACGCAGGCGCTCGCCGACATCGGCTCGCGCATGGCGTTCGCGCAGAACCTGCTCTCCACCCCGCAGGAGCGCTCCACGCCGGGGAACCCCACCGCGGCCATCTTCTCGGCCGCCCACCGGATGATGGGCGCGATGGCCATGAAGAAGATCGGGCAGGAGCACGCCCAGGTCAGCCATCAGCGCAGGATGGCCCTCGCCGAGGCCATGCAGGGCGCGACCACCCGCAGCGGCGCACTCATGCGCGCCGCCGCCATGAACGCCAGCCCCGAGGAGATCGAACCCTTCCTCCAGCAGTTCGCCGCCGACGACGCCGCCCGCATCGCCCGCTACGAGCAGTCCATGAAGCTGTTTGGCGACACGGTGAAGAACCACCTGGACTTCGCGCAGGACATGTCGAAGGACTACCGGGACGAGGGCGAGACGCGCCGCACCAGCATCATCGCCCGGCGCGACGCGCTGGAAGCCGCCAGAACCGCCGCGGACGCACATGACGATTCGGGACCGCCCGGTTGTCGCCTCACGGTCCGGCGCCGGAATGATGAAAACGAGTTTCATCTTTTGTGCTAGAGTGGCGGGTCTTCGGCTCGAATCGTCCCGCGGCGCGGCAGCGATTCCGGCTTCCGAGTCCTTCAGGCGTTAGGTTTCCCGCGATGATCCGCTCCTCCTCCCCGCTCCGCGGGCGGCCGTGGCGACCCGGGATGGCGGCGCAGCTCTTCGCCGGCGCCATGCTCGCCGCGGCGTTCGCGACGGCCCAGCCGCCCGCCGAGACGGACCCGGAGGCCTCCTCGGACCTCGGGGAGGAGCCGACGGAGAAGGACGCGACGCGGGAACCGGCGCTGCGGTTCGCGGACACGGTCGTCGTCACCGCATCCCGCTCGGACGCCCCGCTGCTGACCACGCCCGCCGCCGTCTCCGTGGTGACGAGCGAAGAACTCGCGAGCGAGGCGCCCCGCGCCTTCGCCGATGTGTTCGACGCCTTCCCGGGAGTGCAGATCCAGGGGAACTCGCGGCGGATCACCGAGGCTCCGAACATCCGGGGTTTCGCCGATCAGCAGGTCGTCGTGCGCCAGGACGGCGGCCGGCAGAACTTCCACGCCGCCCACTCCGGGCGTTTCTTCCTCGATCCGGACCTGATCCAGCGGGTGGAGGTCCTGCGCGGAGCGAATTCCGCGCTGTTCGGCAGCGGAGCGCTCGGCGGCGTGGTCTCGGTCACGACCCGGAGCGCGCGTGACCTGCTCGGTTCGGACGAGATCTTCGGCGGGCGATACCGGGTGGGGTTCCAGACGAACGGGCGGGATCTCTCGCAGTCGTTTTCGACCTTCGCGGCGAACGAGTCGCTCGAGGGGCTCGCCAGCTTCACGCTGGGGGGAACCGGCCGGGCCCTCCGCGACGGCAACGGGGATCGGATCCCGAACACCGAGGACGACCTCCGGAACGGTCTGGTGAAGCTGGGATGGACCTCCGGCGCGCGAACCCGCATCGAGACCTCGTGGCAGCGCTTCGACACCCTCGGCGTGGAACCCACGAACGCGAACGCGCTGTCCGGCAGCCTGGTGGACCGCGACACCCGGTGGGAGGGCCTCCGGGCCCGGCTGGAGACCCGCTCGCTGGGCTCCGAGTGGGTGGATCTGCAAGCCCTCGCCTACCGGAACGCGATCCGGGTCGAGGAGGAACTGCAGATCACCCCGCGCCATGACGGATCCCGCTTCGAAACGCTCGGGGCGGAGGTCACGAACACGTCGCGATTCCGGACCGGCGACGCTGTCGAGCTGCGCGTGAGCGCCGGGCTCGAGGCCTACCGGGACGAGCAGTCCGGGACGCGCAACGGCGAGGACCGCATCCAGTTCCCGGACGCCACCGCGACCTACTTCGCCGCCTTCGCGCAGGCGGAGGCGGAGCTCTGGAACCGGCTCCAGTGGACCGTCGGAGCGCGCCGGGACTCGTGGAGGCTTCGAGCCGAGCGGTTCGCCGAGCGCGACCAGAGCCAACTGTCTCCTCGGGCCACCGTCGGCTACCGGTTCGGGGATCGCGCCTTTGCCTGGATCGGCGCCTCCCGCGGATTCCGGGTGCCCAGCCTGACCGAACTGTTCGCCGACGGCATCCACTTCCAGATCCCGCTGGGCGCCGGCGCCGATCTCCTGAACTGGTTCCGTCCCAATCCGGATCTCGCCGCGGAGCGGGGCGTCTCCCGCGAGGCGGGCTTCCGCGGGGGGCGGGGCGCCTGGACCCTCGAGACGACCTGCTTCGACCAGAGCGTCTCGGACTACGTGGATCAGCGGGTCCTGTTGACCGATCCCGCCTACCCGCCGATCGTGGATCCCGCGACCGGCGAGGGCGTGCTCACCGGCTCCACCGTGAACGCATCGGTGGAAGCGCGCCTCCGGGGCTGCGAGAGCCTGGCGCGCTTCGATCGGCCGCGGTTCCGGATGCGGGTCGCCGGGTCGCTCCTGGACACCGAGGAAGTCGGCAGCGGTCTCTCCCTGGCGCGAGCCCCGGCGAACCGGCTCCACCTCTCGGCCAGCACCCGGATGCCGTCTCTCGACCTCGAGCTCGGGGGGCGAATGAGCCTGGTCGGGGCGCGGACCGAGGTGCCGGAGCTGGTGGAGGAGAGTCCGGGATACCGGGTGCTGGACCTCTTCCTTCGCTACACCCCGACCCGCGGGCCGCTCTCCGGCGTGGACTGGACGCTGGCGCTCGACAACCTGACCGATCAGTACTTCGCCGTGTTCCCCGCGGTCGTGCCCCAGCCGGGCCGCAGCCTGCGGATCTCGGCGGCCTACCGGTTCGGAATGTCGAGGTGAGGGAGCGGGCTCTCACCGAGGGGCGCCTTCCACTGCGAGGAAGGGCTCCCCTGCCCCGACCACGCCCTGGTCGGTGAAATAGTCGGCCCAGAAGCGGCGCACCGCCTCCTCGTCCACGACGCCGGGACGGCTCGGGGGAAGGCGCAGCACGGTCAGCTCCACGCCTTCCAGCCGACGGGTGCGCACCGCGCGATAGACCGCCGACTCCCGGAACCGGGAGAACGCCGGAACCCCCCGGTAGAAGTCCACGCCCACGTTCTGGAGCAGATCGGAGACGAGGACGAGGTGGCCGACGAAGCCCGAATCGGAGTCGAAGCGGGTCGCGGCCGCCTGGATGGCCTGAAGGATCGCCGAGGACTCGCTCGGCGCGGCCCGGGCCATGGCCCCGAGCGCGTCCCGGAGCGGACGCAGGTAGCGGGGAACCCACTGCGTCGCCCGCTGGTCCGGGTTGTCCGTCCAGTGGTCCACTTCGCACGGGTGCGGCGGCCTCGCGACCGTCGCCACCTCCCGGAATCCCCCGGGGGCGTCGGAGCGGACCTCGAAGAGGTGGAACACCGAATCCGCCGGGGCGCGCTCGGCGAGGGGGCGAATGCGGCTCCAGATGTCCTGCCGCTGGGCCGGGGACAGCCCGTCGGTGGCGTCCATGAGAACGACAATGCGGCGGGGGGGACCGACCGCGGGCCCGTCGTCGCACTCGACGGCGGCCCCGCCCGAACACCCGGCGAACAGCGCGCCGAGAAGGAGCGCGGACCCGGCGGCCCGCGGGATCGGAAGGGCGCTCAGGACGCCACCTCCAGCCGGGGACCCAGCCCTTCCTCCGCGCGGGACACCAGTCCGCTCGGCGGCCCCGAGGGATCTGCGGGCCCCGGAGGCGTGGAGCTCCGCCGCGTCGCCGGCAGGCGGGCAGCCTGCGCGATCCGCTCGCGAACTTCCTCCCAGGCCGCCGCCGCCCGGGGCGCATGCGCCGCGTTCGCGAACCGCATCCGCTCGGCCGCGTCCGCCACTTCGGCGAGAGCGGTCTCGCGCTCCGATTCCCAGTGGCGGCGCATGTCGGACGGCCGCGCGGGAGGCGCGAGGCGGGGCGAACGGCTCCACGCCGGAGGCGGCGGACCCTGCGACAGGCGGTGGCGCCGGTTCGCCTCGCGATAGTCGCCGAGGGCGCCGAGGGCGGCGGCAGCCGTCCGGCCGAGGAGATCCTCCTCCCCCGCCGCCGTGCGCAGCCGCAGGCTGTGGACGCGGGTCAGACGACCGGCGAGGGCGAGGATCTCGGCCTCCGCGGCGTCGAGACGCCTCCGGTGGGATCTCTCGTCCCGATGCGTCTCCGCGAGGGCGGCCTCCACCTCCCGGTTCAGGGCCGCCCCCGTCTCCTCGCAACGGCGGTGGAGGCGGGCGAAGTGGGGAATCGGCTCCCGCCCGTCGAACCACTTCCACGCGCTCAGGGCGAGCGCCACGAAGCCGATGGCGAGCAGGAGAACCGAGCGCCAGCCCTCGAAACGACCGGCGAGGGGATCCTCGGCGAGCACCAGCCCGCCGTCCGCCGCGGAGTAGCCGACCCGCCCGGACGGCGCGGACCGCGACACGTCGAGCGAGTGGTCCTCGGGAGCGACGTCCGCCGGATGATCCACGAAAGTCGCTCCCGGCCGCCACGGGAGGAACTGCGCGCGGAGCTCGTTGAATACCGCCTGCTCCACGCTCACCGACCGAGGCGGATGGGGATCCGGCGCCGCGTCCACCCCCGCGCCCGCATCAATGTCGCCGATGTCCACCGCGGCAGCCGTCGTCGCGGCGTCGAGCGCCTGAACCGCGTCCCGGTAGTGGGCGAAGCCGAAGTGGAGGAGTCCGGCGACGACCAGGCAGGGCAGGAGGGAGCAAGCGAGCAGCGTGCGCCGCAGCGCTCCGGCATGGAGCATCCGCCGGAACACGAGATCCCCGATGATCCATCCAAGAAGTCCGACGTTGAGCGCAGTCACCAGGCCGGCGAAGATCCAGTTCGCGACGACGCCTTCGGTCGAGGCGGAGTGGAGCAGGAGGCCGTTCGCCGTGGTCTCCGCGAGCGCGACGCCGACGAGCAGCGCGATCCAGCCGCGTCCCGCCGGCCGCGGCGTCCGGTACTCGGGAATCCCGCGGTCCGCGCGAAAACCGTCCAGCTCTCGCTTCGCGGCCTGCGCCTCGCGGTAGCGGGCTTCGATCCGCTGGCACGCCGGAAGTGCGCCGCCAAGCGCTTCGGTCCGCTGCCGTTCCGCCGCCGCCCCGGCCTCGATGCGGGACGCGTCGGCGCGAGCCGCCGTCCACGCCTCGTCGAGGCGCGCGAAGCCCCGATCGGCCGCCGCCGCGATCCGACCCATCGCAGCGCGAAATCGGGACTCGACGCGCTGCTCTCCCGGTGAGGGAATCTCGGCGTCCGGAGGAGGCACGCCGTGGCGCGCTTCTTCTTCCGCTTCGGCGCGTTCCGCCGCTGTCAGCGCCGGATCGGGCGCAAGCGCGTCTCCTTCGAAGGGGTCGAAGTCTTCGAGGTTGCCGTCCCCGGCGGGAGGATCCGGTTCGGGATCCCGGGAGCGAGCCCCGGGCGAACGCAACCGGACTCGAACGCGCTGGCGCATGGAACAGGTCTCCCTTCCCCGGAGAAACGAAAGCGAGCGCAGGACGCACCCCGACCGGGGGCTCCCCCGGCGTAACGGGGCCATCGGCAAAACGGTTCCCGGGCATCCCGGTACGCCCCGCACGCGGACACGAACCCGGTTCGGCGCCTGGAACGGCCGGATTCCGCTGGTCCGATACTGGCCAGAATGGGCGGATCCGAGGGAGAGCAGGATGCTGGTGCGAACGCGAATGGTCCAGACGACCGGGGCAGGAGCCGGAAGGCCAGATCAGCCCCGTCGCGAGCAGGAGCCGGAAGGACAGATCAGCCCCGTCGCGAGCAGAAGCAGGGAGGCAGGTCGGCCCCGTCGCGCGCAGAAGCAGGGAGGTCAGGTCGGCCCCTTGATCGACCAGATCGTGGATTCACCCAGGGGGGTCGGCTCCATCAACTTCGTCCGCGCAGGCGCCCACCGCCGAGCTGTTCGGATGACTTCCGGCAGCCGTCAGCGCCCGTCGTGGGCCCCGTCGTGGGCCCCGTCGCGGGCGTCCCCCTCAGCCGACTGAGTTGCCGACTCGCTGATCTCCTCGTGGCGCCGTTCGAAGGCGCGCAGGAAGGACGCATACGCCGGCATCACGACCGACTCCGAGATGCGCCGCAGCGGGGATCCGGTGGCGAGTTCGCGATTCCGGTAGATGACCAGCGGATCCGACGGGATCCTTTCCATACCGCTGCTGGAAGCCGGATCCCCGCGCGAGTCGGCGCTCCCGGCCGCGGTTCTCCGGAAGCAGCTCCCGAAGACATCCACGACGTTCTCGCGGAACCGAGCGAGGTAACGCTCGCTGTCGGCGCTGGGCGTCATGGCGGAGACGAGGGAGAGCCGATCGCGAATCCCCGCCGCCAGCCCGAGCGCTTTCCAGTGCTCGACGAGAACCCGGTACCCCGTCCAGGTCGCCGGAGAGTCCAACCCGAACAGGAGGATCTCGGCTCCGAGGTCCGTCACCGCTACGGCAGCGTTGTCATGAAACCCGCTTCGGCTCTTCAGGAGAACGACCGTCGGCTCGAGTCGCGCCTCAAGGCGGTCGAGCAGACGCCGCAGCCGCGCAGTCCAGGGATCCGCTCGGGTGTCCATGTACACCCGGCCCAGTTTGGCGAGGTACTCCCCCGGGGCGCGCCCGTGCGCAGGCGCGATCCAGACGCTTCCCGGCAGTTCCCGGCGCCAGGCCGGACTCCCCACCAACTCCGGGAGGACACGATCTCCCTGCCCCACCAGCTCCTCCACGAACCAGTCGGCGACCCCGAAGTCGGGTCGGGCCTGCTCTTCCAGCAGCGCCGACGCGAAGCCGGGAGACTCGAGGTCCAGGTCAACGGCAAGCACATTCTCTCCCCGGCGGGCGAGATCCCAGGCAAGGACAGCCATCGTCGTGCTCCGTCCGACGCCGCCCTTGACCGAGTAGAGCGCGTACCGGATGGGCCGTCCGTTCCTCTTCGCGCCATCGAACGACCACCACCTTTTTCCCGTCGTGAGCCGCTCCGCCAGGACGATGCCGGGAGCGATCTCCTGGGCCGCGCTGCCGAGAGTGTCGAGCAGGTCCGGCCACACCCAGAGCTGCGTGCGTTCGGCGGGCCGACCGTGCGCCCCCAACCTTTCGCGGAGCGCGCCGGAGAGTCTGTCGAGAGCCTCCCGCAAGCGGTCGTCATCCTCGAATTCATCCGACACGGCGATTCCGACCGTACCGAACAGATTCCGGATCAGATAGATCGGGGGCGCGTCCCCCGGAAGCTCGACTGCCTGCAGCGCCGCCTGGATGTGGCCTTGCAGCTCGTCGAACGACACGAACGGCGTAGTCATGGCGCTGGGTCGTCCTCCACCAACCGAACCATCCCGAGGATGAGGCGCGCCGCTCTCCGATGTCGGTCCACCGCCGCCCGGCCTGAGTGACCGGTCGCGGAGTAGCGATCATGATGCGACCAGTCCGAGAACGGACTGCCCGGGGGGAGCTCGGCCAGATCCTCCGAGCTGCGATGTTCGCCGAACTGATCGAACACTTCCCACAGGTCTCGGATGTGCTTGCGGTGGCGGGCTTCCCTCGGACGACCGGCGGCGTCGTCACGCGATCTACTCCGTGTCGGCCTTCCGCGGCTGAAGCTTGTCGGTCAGGAATCGTTCGATCCCGGCCAGTATCTCGTCGAGCGCTTCACCGCCGACCTGCCTGCCGCTGAACCCCCTCAGCGCCTTCGAGGCTTCCCGTTCGTCCACCTGTTCGGGAAAGAACTCCGCGAGCGCCTTCCCGCTGACATGGATCCGTAGCTCGCCGCCCGCGGCGCCGGCGCGGGGGCTTGCGTACATCAGGAACCGGGTGCGGTTCGTCGGGGGCGCGATCCTCACGGATGCCCTCTGGGGCTGCACCGCGAGTCCGGCCGCCTTCGCGATCTCCACGAAACGGTCGAACTGCGCACCGACTCCGACATCCACCGCCCGGCGACGGATCCTCTCGACAGTGAGCCGGCGACGCGGCGCTGGCGGCGCCGGGGGTTCTTCGACGACTTCCCGAACCAGCAACTTCGGGCCCCCGTCCACCTCGAAGACATCGAAGCTGACAACGCGGATCGGGACGCCAAAGCCGCCGAGAAACTCGTTCATGCGCTCCAGACCGGGGTGGATCCCGGCGCCGACGAGCATCACGGCGATCTCGCGTCCCTGCTCTTCGCCCTCGAGCTGCTGCTTCACGGTCTCCAGGAGCCGGTTTGCATCGCCGAACGCGCCGAGACCGGACTCAATCTTCCCAAGGATCTCATCGGGGCTCAGGCGCGCCAGGGACGAGGCGTAGTAGAGCGCCTGCGTCAACGCGCCCGCGTAAAGCAGGCCGGGCTTCACCTCGATCACGACCCAGCGGTCCTGCGAGTCAATGGCCAACAGATCCAGCCGCCCATCGTCAAGGACGATCTGTCGCCCAACCAGCGTCACTCCCTCCGCGATCAGCGTCACGTCGTTCACGATCCAGTCCTCGAGCTGCCGCTCCAGCCCGACATGGGATCGTCCGATTCGCTGCGGGAGCGCGGGCTGCGCGGCATTCTCCCCACTCTGCGGATCGATGCTCCAGGCTGCCAGTTTCCTCATCGAATGCCCTCGCCTCTTCGTCCCGACTCCCCGCGCGCAGGGTCAGGATGGGACGCATCGTACCAACGGGTCGTCGCCTTCACCTCCTGCCTCCTGCGCGTCGCCCTCCAGCGACCACAGCTCACTTGCCTGACACCGTCCAGTGCCCAACGGGCGCGGGCGGGATCTACCCCGTTCCCGTTTCCCGGGTTCCCAAGCCCGTTGAGCTCGACGGCGCTCCAGGAATTGGTCCCGGAAAGCGCGCTCGGTGACGCCGCTCGAATTCGCGCAGGAAGGACGCGTAGGCGGGCGTCACGACCGATTCCGACAGATATCGCAACGGAGTTCCCCCGGCGAGTCCACGATCTCGGTAGATCACCATCGGATCGGGAGGCGCAGCCCTTGCCGGGACGCCGTTCCCGATGGCATGGGCCCCTGTGTCCGCGCCGCCCGCCAGCGTGTCGTCGAGGCGCGGCCGGAAGAGGTCTCCGAGGTTCTCGAGGAATCGCGCCAGGTAGTGGTCCGCGTCGGTCCGCGGTGTGAGGCCGGACACGAACGAGAGGCGCTCGCGGATGCGGCCAGACAGCCCGAGTGCCCTCCAGTGCTCGAAGAGTGCGCGGTAGCCTGCCCAGGTCGCCGGAGAATCCAACCCGAACAGGAGGATCTCGACCCCGAGGTTCGTCACGGCGGCGGCGCTGTCATGGAAGCCGCTTCGGCTGTCCAGCAGGACGACTGTTGGCTTCAACCGGGCCTCCAGACCGTCCAGAAGACGGCGCAGCCGCGCGATCCAGGGATCCTCCTCGGTGTCCATGTACACGCGCCCAAGCTTGGCGAGGAACTCTCCCGGAGCGCGGCCGTGCGCCGGCGCGATCCAGACGTTCCCCGGAAGTTCTCCCGCCCAGGCTGGACTCCCCACCATCTCCGGCAGAACGCGATCCCCCTGGCCGACCAGTTCCTCCACGAACCAGTCAGTTACGCCGAAGTCCGGTCGAACCGGCTCCCCGAAAAGCGCCGCCCCGAGGCCCGGCGAGTCGAGGTCCAGATCCACGACGAGGACATCCTCTCCCCGGTGCGCGAGGCGCCACGCGAGAACTGCGGCCGTCGTGCTCCGTCCGACGCCGCCCCTGACCGAGTAGAGCGTGTAGCGGATCGCTCGCCCGCCTGGATCCGGCCCGTCAACCGTCCACCAGTCGCTACTGGACGTGCGCCGATCTTCCAGGAAGACGCCAGGGGCGATCTCCTCGGCTGCGCCGTCCACCATGGCGAGAAGTTCCGGCCACACCCACAGCGGCTTTCGTCCGCTGGAATAACCGTGCGCCCCCAGTCGTGGGTAGAGCGCCAGGGTGAGTCGTTCGAGTGCTCCCCGCAGATCCTCGTCATCCTCGAATTCGTGCGAAACGGAGATGCTCACCTTGCCGTGCAGACTCCGGATCAAATAGATCGGGGGGGCGCTGCCCGGGAGCTGGATTGTCTCGAGCGCAGCCTGGATCTGGCCGCGCAACCGGTCGAACGACACGAAGGCCATGCTCATGACGAAGTCTCCTCCTCGACTCGCGAAACCATCCGCAGGATGCGGCGAGCCGCCTCGCGGTGCCGATCCACCGCGGCTCGGCAGGAATAGCCGGTCGCCGAGTATCGGTCATGATGGGACCAATCCGAGAACGGACTCCCGGACGGGAGGGCTCGCAGGGATTCCTTGCCGTGAGGCTTGCTGAACTCCTCGAACACCCTCCACAGATCGGGAATGTGCTTGCGGTGCTCCCTCCGGGCCGGATGACCCCACCGGTCCACGGGCATCCCGCGCCAGCCCATGATCGCCTTCAACGCGCACTCGGCGCTGAAGCCGAAGAGGTGATCGGCGTTCCCCCATCGCTGGTGCGCATAGAGGAGCTCGGCGTCATTCCAGTGCCGGATGTGCGCCCTGGGAAAGTGGGCCGCCAGGTTCACCGTTCAGAATCCTCCTTCGGCCCTCGGCGCGCTCCCTCCCCTGTCCGGACGCCGGGACACCGCCGGGACGGTAGCGCAGCCAAGGCTTCGAGGCTGGACGGCTCCGCCTCCGGATCTACCCCGTTCCCGTTTCTCGGGTTCCCAGGCCCGTCAAGACAGTTTGCGCGGCGCCGGGTCTGCCCGACGGACTCGACCGCGCGGGGAGAGCCTTCCCCGCAGAGCGCGCTCGGTGGCGCTGTTCGAATCGCTGCAGAAAGGACGCGTACGCCGGCATCACGGCCGACTCCGACGGGTGGCGCAGCGGAGTTCCCGTTTCGAGTTCCGGATACCGGTGGATCACCAGGGGTTCGGGGAGTGCGCCCGGGCCCCCACCCGAGCGTCGTCACGACATTCACGAAGGAGCTTCGCGGCGCTGTCTCGGAACCCCGCGAGGTAATCGTCGGTGTTCTCGGCCGGCGTCAGAGCGGAGACGAACGACAGGCGCTCGCGAATCCGCGCCGCCAGCCCGAGCGTTCTCCAGTGCTCGACGAGAGCCCGGTACCCCGTCCAGGTTGACGGAGAGTCCACCCCGAACAGGAGGACCTCGGCCCCGAGGTTCGTCACTGCGGAGCCGGCGCTGTCATGAAACCCGCTTCGGCTGTCCACGAGAACCACTGTGGGCTTCAACGGGGCCTCCAGACCATCCACAAGACGGTGCAACCGCGCGGTCCACGGATCCTGGGCAGAGTCCAGGTACACCCGACCGAGCTTCGCGAGGAACTCCCCCGGAACCCGCCCGTGCGCCGGCGCGACCCACACCCTTCCCGGCCGATTTCGGGTCCACGCCGGACTCGAGACCATCCTCGAGAGGACGCGAGCGCCCTGCCCGACCAGCTCCTCCACGAACCAGTCGGCGACGCCGAAGTCGGGGCGATGCTCTTCGAAGAGCATCGCCCCGAGGCCCGGCGACTCGATATCCAGGTCCACCACGAGGACATCCTCTCCCCGACGCGCGAGGCGCCAGGCGAGAACTGCGGCCGTCGTGCTCCGTCCGACGCCACCGGAGACCGAGTGGAGCGTGTAGCGGATCGGCCGGCCGGCCCCATCCGGCCCGTCAAGCGCCCACCAGGCGCTGTCGGTGGTGAGTCGGTCGTCCAGAAGAACCCCGGGGGCGACCTCCTCGGCTCCGTCCGCCACCGAGTCGAGCAGCTCCGGCCACACCCACAGCAGCCCCTTGTCGGGAGCGTAACCATGAGCGCCCAACTGTCGCTGCAGCGCGACGGAAAGCCGGTCGAGCGCTTCTCCCAGATTGTCATCGTGCTCGAATTCATCCGACGCGGAAGGCCCGGCCCGGCCATACAGGGTCCGGATCAGGTAGATCGGGGGGGCGTCCCCCGGGAGCCGGGCCGTCTTGAGCGCCGCCTGGATGTGAGCGCGCAACTCGTCGAACCGCACGAACGAGGTGCTCATGACGCGGTGTCCTTCTCGACCAGCCGAACCAACCGAAATACGCGGCGGGCGCCTCAGATCCGATCGACAATCTCCTGGATTTGATCTACTCTCTTGCCCGCCTCCAAATACTCCGAGTACGCCATCTCTGCGCCCTTGATCAAGGCATCGTAGTAAGTGATCCGACTACCAGGAGATATGGCCTCAAGCTGGTGCTTGGCGCGCGCAGGATCCTCTTTCAGCTCTGGAATCGCTCTTCCCAACACAAACACAACTTCAATGTTCGGCGCTTTCTCTCCCTGGCTACGCAATATCTTCTTCAGCTTATCCACGTATCCTGAACCTTGCTTCTGTAGCTCCAAGAGTTTGGGCAGGCGCTGCGCACGCTTCAGTTCTACGATAATGTGCTTGCCGGCATTGGTCCGATATGCGATGTCCACGCGGCTTAGCTTCTCCTTTGCGGTCAAATCATCGACAATCACACCATGCTCCCGCAGACGTGACTCGATCAGCTCACTGCCTGTTGCGCGCTCCCACGCCGCATCCAGCAACCACAGGTGGTCAAAGAGGTACTTTTGGAGCACCCTCTCGACGACGTCCTTGTCGACTAGACCTTGGAACGCACGTACAGCCTCCAAGCGCGACAGCACGATATCTCGATACAACGCGGCTTCCAGCGCATCGCGACCGGCAAGCAATTGCAGTAGCCCATCTGTGTCCTCCAGGTTGCCCACGAACTCGTCCGCCGATCCACGCAACTTCATGCGCTCGAACGCGAGAATCCCATGGCGATACAGCAGTTTCCGATCATCCCCGTCGTCCATCGGCAAAGCACCGAGCTTGGCGATCATCCTTTCAGCCGACCTACGGTGCCCCTGCTGAAGACCGTCCAACCATTTCTCCAAGACTGGATGGGTCGTCTTGGCGCGCTTCACCGCATGCTTTCGACGCCACTCCGTCCATCGACTCTCAACACGGGACAGGCTGGATCGCACGCATGACAGCAGCGCCACATAGCGCGGATCGTCTTCCTGAATCCGTTGCCGATCGCTCGTCGCGATGTCCGGTTCGTTGTCTCGATCGAGAAACTCCGCCTCAATTTGGCCGGTGAGGTACTTCGTATACAGTCGCCCGTCATTCACCCTGTCGAGGATGTTCTCCTGAAACAAGCGTCCCCGCGCCAAGACGACAATTCCATTGAGATTGCCGGCCTCTCGGCTGTCCAGGTCTTTCGGCTTTCGAGCTGTACCCAACCAACCACGAACCTTCCAATCGCTGCACACGTCCGGTGCCGCTGCGGGAAGAGATTCATGCTCCCTTATGTGCGCCATTGCCGACGGCGGAGCAGAGTAATCACCAAGGGTCCACAGGAACTGGACAAGCGACAAGTCTTCACGGTCTGCCAGAGTAATCGCTTCGTCGTCTATGGTCACCTGGAAACCGTGGGCCTCACCGATGATCGAGAAACGCCGGGCCAATCTCCTTCTGAGTGCCTTGACACCCTGCTGTAGCCTCGTCCGCTTGATCTTCTTGAGAAGAATGCGGGTACCCTCGGAAACCGTGACGTCTTGAGGCGTGAGTGGACGGGGATGATAGGCGCCGTCACGGCCGTCTAGTGATTCCCGGATACCCCTGACTGTCATGCGGAGGCCGTGACAATCACCATCCTTCGCCGACTGTATGTCGATCACGTCGGCGATCGAAAACAGCGACAGTTTTCCAAGACCCTTGCGGCCCATGACGCGCCTGCCACTGGCCGTGACCGCGCCGTTAGAGGGTGTCTGTCGGCGGCGGTAGCCGACACGTAGATACTTCTCGTTGATGTCGTGGACGGACATCCCCACACCGTCGTCCTCGATTGATATCCATTTCTTGTCAGGATCGACTTTGATGTCCACTCGCCCTGCGTCCGCATCCCACGCATTTGCGACTGCCTCGGTGAGGACGGCTGCCATGTTACTATAGAGATTGATGCCGAGATGGTGTATTATGTTGAGATCTACTGTCATCTCATAGGGCGACTGCGTGGCCGAGGTGCCGGAATCGGCCGATTGAGCTCGGCTGGTACTAGTCACATCGCTCTCCCCGCGTGGTGAAGCTTGACGTGACGAAGCAGACTGATTCCGATCGCACGGCCGAGATTGACGGGGACAGCGTTTCCGACCAAGCGACCTATCGCTTTCGCCGTCATGGTTCTTGCAGGCTCAGCGAACTGGTAGTCTGCGGAGAAGCTCTGAAGCAGCGCCCCTTCGCGCAGGGAAATCGCGCGATCCTGTTCCGGGTGCCCGAACCTGCCGCTACCAAATGCGAAGTACTGCGTCGTGATCGTGGGCGATGGGCGGTCCCACTCCATGCGCCCGTACACGCTGGGGTAGGTCTTCCCGCCGGGCTTGCGGTGGCAGGCCGCTCTCAGCGATTCATCCCAGTCTCGCCAGGTTCCCCCGGGTCTGGACGCGCGAATCCGCCGCGCATTCAAGGGTGATAGGCGGCACGCTCGGTGCATCGGGTCTGCGTGAGTCTCTTCACCTGCGTCAAGTCGTGGCATGTCTGCGATGGCGTCTCTCACACTGGCGTGACGGTGCTCGGGAGTGGTCGGCGACACAAGCCGGATCGGGCCAAGGGCCGAGGCGAGGACCACCAGGCGACGCCTGTACTGTGGCACCCCGTAGTCGGCGCAGTTGACCACCGCAGTTGAAACGTTTGTGAGCCCTTCTTCGCGGAGGGTCGCTACGAAGTCGGAATACACCTGTTCGCGGCGAAGCATCGGGACATTCTCCATCGTGACGAGATGGGGCTTCGTTTCTCGGATCAACCGGCCAAAATGATCCAGCAGATTCCACCGAGCGTGGTCGGCGCGTGGCCGTGATCGGCTATAGGTCGAGAATGGCTGGCACGGCGCACACCCCGCGAGGAGGCGGATGGACCCACGACTGAAGGCACCCGGGAGGTCGTCGGCAGTGACCGTCTCGATTGACTGCTCGAGGAACGGAACGCCATTGTTGTGGGTGTACGGGTAACGACAGGCTGGATCCATGTCAACGCCGAGAGCAACGTCGATACCGGAATCCTGTAGTCCGCGTGTCAGGCCACCAGCTCCGCAAAAGAGGTCAACCGCGTGGACCGAGCAACGAGGCGCGCCCGGAGCGGGGGTTGGCGCACCTCGCCCCGACTCTGAGGCGGTGGGGAGGCGCGTGTCCAGCACCTCAACGTCCCTCGGATGGTGATGTCCTGCCAGCCAGAGATCCCGGTCGTCGTGGCGCCCAGCCGATACGAGCGGTGGCTGTGTATCTGCGCATGAGCTCGCGGGGGACCAGGATGGCAGGGTGGTTGGCCCCGCGCCACACATCGGCCGGCGGACGACGCGGCTCTTCTCGCAGGGACGCGGGGGCGGCGGTCGCGGGGATCATGCCTGATTCTAGCCGGATGCCCGCACCTTGGAACAGGGTGTACGGGCTCACCCTCCTTTGGCAGTGAGCGATGATGGTTGGCGGATGGGCGCCGATGTCCGGGCGGTGACAGGAATGGTGGTATGGGGCCTCTCGGGGAGAGGCGGAGGCTGCGGCCGGCCGCAGCCGCGCGGCGGAGCATCGCGGCGACGCGCGACCTCAGAGGGCGATCCGCGTGGGCACGGACTCGGCCGGGCTCGAGGGCTGACGCGCTCAGGGGTTTCGCCGGAGGATGGCGTCGTGGGGCGTCCGTTTCGAACCGCCGCTCGGCCTGATGACTGCGCGGGCGGCCGAGGGGTGGGGTCACCCGGCAGGCCGTGTCGAAGGCTGTTGGTCGGGCACACCCAGGTCTCGGTCGAGATGGCGATCCGGCGGTCGAAGGCGTTCGGCTCGACGCCGGCGGTCCACATCGGGATACAGATGACATACGATGCGTCGCGGGTACGCGGCCGCGCCGACGAGATCGCGGTCGAGCGCCTCGTGGTGGCGTAACCCGCCCTGCCCCGGACGACCTTGCCCCTGACGCCTGAACAGCAAGCCCGCGAGAAGATCGACAGGCAGCTCGAGGCCTGTGGATGGGCTGTTCAGGACTTCGCCTCCATGAATCTCGGCGCGCGGCGCGGCGTGGCCGTCCGCGAATACCCGCTGAGGTGGGTGGAGGACGGCAGCACCAGGACAGGCCACGCGGACTACCTGCTCTCCGCCGACGGATGGGCCATTGGGGTCGTCGAGGCGAAGCGGAAGGGGCACACGCTCCAAGGGGTCGTCGTCCAGTCCAAGCGCTACACCGAGGGCCTTGACGAGCAGGTTCCCGCCCGGCACCGCCCACTCCCTTTCGCCTACGAGTCCACGGGCGAGATCACCCAGTTCACGAATGGCCTCGACCCCGACCCGCGCAGCCGGGAGGTCTTCCGGTTCCACCGACCTGAAGAGCTGTTGCGGCTCCAGGACCTGGGCTCGCAGCAGTTGCGGCGGAGACTCCGGAACATGCCGCCCCTGCCCCAAGGCCGACTCTGGGACGTCCAGCACGAGGCGATCCGGAACCTCGAGCAGTCACTCGCCCACGGTCGGCCGCGCGCCCTGATCCAGATGGCCACCGGCAGCGGGAAGACGTTCACCGCCGTCACGGCCTGCGACCGGCTGATCCGGTACGCCCGGGCCAAGCGCATCCTCTTCCTCGTGGATCGCAACAACCTGGGGCGGCAGACCGTGAACGAGTTCCAGCAGTACCGAGCCGCCGGGTCCGCCTACAGCTTCGCGGAGGAGTTCGGGGTCCAGCACCTCCGTGGCAACGCTGTAGATCCGGCGGCCAAGGTCGTCATCACGACCATCCAGCGGCTCTACTTGATCCTGAAGGGCGATGCGGCGTATGACGCCGCCAACGAGGAGGATTCGCACTTCGAGTCGGACGGACCGGCCGGCGGCGAACCGGCCCCGGTTGCCTATGCCCCGGACTTTCCCATCGAGACCTTCGACTTCATCGTCATTGACGAGTGCCACCGTTCGATCTACAACGTGTGGCGGCAGGTCGTCGAGTACTTCGACGCGTTCCTGATCGGGCTGACCGCGACCCCGAGCCCTCGAACCATCGGGTTCTTCCGCAACAACGTAGTGCAGGACTACTCGCACGTGAAGGCTGTCGCCGACGGGGTCAACGTCGGCTACGACATCTACCGAATCAAGACGAAGATCACCGAGGAGGGGGGTGGCGTGGACGCCGGGCCCTACGTCCCGCACCGCGACCGGCGCACCCGCAAGACCACTCTCGCCGAACTCGAGGACGACCTCACCTACACCGCGAACCAGCTCGACCGCGATGTCGTCGCGCCGGACCAGATCCGGCTCGTTGCGCGCACGTTCCGCGACCGGCTGTTCACGGACATCTTCCCCGGACGCGAGGAAGTCCCCAAGACGCTCGTCTTCGCCAAGCACGACAGCCACGCCGACGACATCGTGAAGATCCTGAAGGAGGAGTTCGGGAAGGGCAACGACTTCTGCCAGAAGATCACTTCGAAGACGACCGGCGCCACGCCGGAGGAACTGCTGAACGCCCTCCGCAACTCCTACAACCCGCGCATCGCGGTCACGGTGGACATGATCGCGACCGGGACCGATGTGAAGCCGCTCGAATGCCTCCTCTTCATGCGGAACGTGAACTCGGCGGGGTACTTCGAGCAGATGAAGGGGCGAGGGGTGCGCGTCATCGAGCCCGGCGACCTCCGGAGGGTCACGCCGGACGGAGAGCACAAGACCCACTTCGTGATCGTGGACGCCGTGGGCGTCTGCGAGCGCGACAAGAACCCTTCGCCGCCACTCGATCGCCAGCCATCCGTCAGCACCGAGAAGCTGCTCCAGCGGGCCGCGATGGGGATCGTGAACGCCGACCTGGTGTCGAGCCTCGCATCCCGCCTGGCGCGTCTCGCGCAGCAGGTGGACGCGTCGCAGGCGGCGCGGATCGAGCGGGAGTCAGGGGGCGAGTCTCTGGCCGGGCTCACGAGTCGCCTCGCGGACAGCATCGATCCGCAGGCGACCCACGAAGCGGCGGTCAAGCGCTTCCACCTCCCCGAGCACGAGAATCCGACTCAGGAGCAGCGGGACGAAGTCGAACACGAGCGCATGGCTGAGGCGCTCGAACCGTTCAGCCGACCGGAACTGCGTCGAGCGATCGTCGAGATCGCGAAAAGCCACTCCCAGATCGTGGACGAGGCGTCCAGAGATGTGCTGCTCGACTTCGGCCACAGCGAAGCGGCGGTCCACAGCGCCCGCTCGAAGCTCGACGACTTCCAGCAGTTTCTCGAAGAGAACAAGGACGAGATCGAGGCTCTCCGGATTCTCTACAGCCGACCGTACCGGGCCGGTCTGCGGTATCGCCACGTCAAGGAGCTTCGTGACCTGCTGCGTCATCCCCCCGTCAGTCTCCACGACCCGGCGGGTGACCTGTGGCGGATCTACGGGGCGCTGGAGACGGACAGGGTGACGGGCGCAGGCGGCAGGGCGCTCGTGGATCTGGTGGCGATCGTCAGACATGTACTCCGTCCCTCCGGGAAGCTCGTTCCCCTGGCCGACGAGGTGGAGGAGCGCTACCGCGCGTGGCTTGCGGAGAAGGCGCGCGCGGGACAGGAGTTCACGGCCGAGCAGCGGCGCTGGCTGGGCGCGATCAAGGATCACATCGCGTCCAGCCTCGCCATCGAGCAGGAGGATTTCGAGGATGTGCCGTTCAATCAGTGGGGCGGCCTCGGCGGCGCCTGGCAGACGTTCGGTGAGAACCTTGACGCCGTTCTCGCCGAGCTGAACGAGAGCCTGGCCGCATGA
>JAJEAO010000094.1 GCA_022822745.1 Acidobacteriota bacterium | reverse complement strand
CGCCCGGCACGCCGTGACGTTCCGCACCGGCGCATCGGAATTGCCACTCTGGAGAGTGGCGTTCCATAGGCGCGCCGGGCTCCCGCCCGGCACGCCGTGACGTTCCGCACCGGCGCATCGGAATTGCCACTCTGGAGAGTGGCGTTCCATAGGCGCGCCGGGCTCCCGCCCGGCACGCCGTGACGTTCCGCGCACCTGCGCATCGGAATTGCCACTCTGGAGAGTGGCGTTCCATAGGCGCGCCCTGCTCCCGCCCGGCGCGCCGTGACGTTCCGCACCGGCGCATCGGAGTTGCCGTTCTGAAGCACCCCTGCCGGGAGAACCGCGGCGTTCCAGGAGCGGTCGGCGACTACCGCAGGAAGTCCCGCGCCCCGAACCTCCGGGCGAGCCGCACCGACCACGACGGCCGGCCCAGCGGCGCCGCCGCCTCGGAGCTCCCCCGAGCGAGGAACCGCCCGCTGCCCGGCGCCGCGATCGGCTGCCGATCCCGCACGACGACCTCGCCCCGGCGCACCACCGTCTCCGGCCAGCCGCGGAGCCGTCGCCCCTCGTAGGGCGTGTACCCCGCCCGGTCGTGGAGGTCGGCCCACCGCACGGTGACCTCGCGGTCCGGATCCCACACCGCGAGATCGGCGTCGCTTCCGGGCGCGATCGTCCCCTTCCGCGGCCACAGGCCGAAGAGCCGGGCGGGCGCCTCGCAGCAGACGGTGACGAACCGCTCCAGCGAGAGCCGGCCCCGTCCGACGCCTTCGGAAAACACGAGGGGCATCCGAAGCTCGATCCCGGGAACGCCATTGCCGATCCGCGGGAACGGGGGCGTCGGCCCGGCCGCGAGCTTCCCCCGTTCATCCATCGTGTAGGGCGCGTGGTCCGAGCTCAGGACATCGAGAGCGCCGCCCCGGAGCGCGGCCCAGATCGCCTGCTGGCTCTCCCGGTCGCGCGGCGGCGGGCTGCAGCAGATCGCGGCCCCCTCCATGCCCGGCCGGTCGAGGTCGTCGGCGGTGAGGAGGAGGTACTGGGGACAGGTCTCGGCGAAGACCTTGAGCCCCCGCGCCCGCGCCGCGGCGATCGCTTCCACCGCCTCCTTCGAAGACACGTGGACGACATAGAGGGGAGCGTCCACGAGTTCGGCGAGCCCGATGGCCCGAGCCGTGGCCTCGCTCTCGGCGAGTTTCCCGTGGGCCACCGCGTGGAACTTCGGCGCCGCGTGGCCGCCCGAGAGGAGCTCCGACGACATCCAGCCGATCATGCCGTGGTTCTCGGCGTGGACCATCGTGAGCGCGCCCATCCCGCGCGCCGACCGCAGGACCTCGAGGAGCTGGCGGTCGTTCACCCGGAGCGCCTCGTAGGTCATGTACACCTTGAAGGAGGAGACTCCTTCCTCCACGAGCGCAGGCACCTCGACTCGGAGCGCCTCCGGGGTCGGGTCCGAGAGGATCAGGTGGAAGCCGTAGTCCCCCACCGCCTTCGGACCGGCCTCGCCGTGATAGGCCTCGACGACTTCCCGCGGGGACTGCCCCCGGTGCTGGGCGGCGAACGAGATCACCGTCGTCGTGCCGCCGCAGACAGCCGAGATAGTCCCGGACTCGAAGTCGTCCGCGGTCAGGATCCCCATCGAGGATCGCTGGGCGATGTGGGTGTGGGCGTCCACGCCGCCGGGGAGGACGAGCTTCCCGTCGGCGGGGATCTCCTCCCGGCCGGGGCCGAGCCCCTCCCGGACGGCGCGCACCGCTCCTCCGGTGATCCCCACATCGGCGCGCGTCGCGCCGACGCCGGTTGCGACGGTTCCGCCGCGCACGACCAGGTCGAAGTCAGCCATGGCGGCGACGGATGCTATCGGAGGGAGTCCGGGTCGGAGGTGCGCGAAGCGGCCCGTTGCGCAAGGATTCCGGCCTTTCCACGAACCGACTGCGAGGTGATGCGATGGGCCGAATGATGGTCATCCCGATGTGCGATGCGCGAGAGACCGCTCCCCGATCCGCGAGGGGATGGAGGCGAGCGGCGGCGGTGGGGGCGCTGGCGGTCTCGGCCGGAATCGCCTGCGCTCCGAAGAGCGAGCTGCCCGAGGCGGACCGGCTCTCGGTGGAGCAGGAGCGCGAGGCGCAGCGCGAAGTCGCGATCCGGACGAGCTTCCGGAGGCAGCAGCGTCTCGCCGACCTCGCCTGGCCGATCCAGCGCGACGGGGCCGAGCTGTGCGAGGATCGGGTGGCGCCGTCGTTCGGCATGCAGCTCACGGTGCTCGGCGCCTTCGACGTGAAGGAGCGGGATGCGGCCCGCCGCGCGCTCGGCGTCACCGCGAATCCGACGGTGACTCTCGTGGTCCGGGACAGCCCGGCGTGGCACGCGGACATTCGACCTGGCGACGTCCTGACCCATGTGGGCCCGACCCGGATTCGCTCCGGGTCCGGAGGACTGCAGACCGCAGTCGAGCGGCTCGCCGAATACGCCGAGACCCGCGAGGCCTACCAGGCGGTCCCGGTCCGTCTGACCCGCGACCGCGAGCCCTACGTCCAGGAGCTCCTGCCCGAGCCCGGCTGCGACTACCCGGTGCTCCTCCACGAGGACGCCTCCATCAACGCCTTCGCCGACGGGGACGCCGCGTACATCACGACCGGCATGATGCGGTTCACGGAGAGCGACCAGGAGCTGCAGTTCGTGATCGCCCACGAACTGAGCCACAACCTCGCCGGCCACATCCGGGCGCGGCAGGGGAACATGATCCTCGGCGCCCTTCTCGGGGCGGCGCTCGACCAGATCATCGGCCGGACGACCGGCGTCTATGTCGGCGCGACCGCGATCGCCGTGGGAGCGGGGGTCGCAGGTCGCGTCCACAGCCAGGACTTCGAGCGCGAGGCCGACTACATCGGCGCCTACCTCCTGGCGCGGGCAGGCGCCGACCCGACGGACCTCCCGCTGTTCTGGCGGCGGATGGCGATCGAGAACACCGGGAGCATCGAAAACCACCACGCCTCGAGCCACCCGTCCTCTCCGGAACGCTTCGTGGCGCTCGAGGCCGCACTCGAGGAGATCGCCGAAAAGGAAGCCGCGGGAGAGCCCCTCCTGCCGAACCGCAAGGAGTGAGTCGCAGGCCGCCGCCCGTTCGCGCGCCCCGGCTGTCAGGCATTCTCGGTGTAGCGGCAGCCGGGATACCCGGAACAACCCCAGAACCTCTCTCGTGTCTGGCGATTCGTCCGCCCCAACATCGGTTGACCGCACCTCGGACACTCCTTCTGCATGTCTTCGGTGAACTGGCATTCCGGATAGCCGGAGCACCCCCAGAACTGCCAGCCGGTCGTGGAGTTGGTTCGAACCCGCATGCCTCGCGAGCACTCCGGGCAGATCTTGCGCAGCAGGGGAGTCTGCGCCTTTGCGAACACAACGGTCCGGACCTCCGTTGCTCCAGCGGCTCGAAGGATCCCCGCGCATGCCGTGACGGTGCTTCCCGTCGTGAGGATGTCATCCAGCAGCAGAACTCGCAGGCTGTCCCACCGTCGAGTGCTGATGAAGGCGCGTCGCACAGCTTCCGCCCGGTCCTCTGGCGACATTCCCTTGTAGTTCGTTCCTTCGGTCACTCGGCGAAGTCCCGTGGGCGCGACCCGGATGCTCGCCGGCAGTTCCGCGTCCATGCGACTCAGAATCGCCTCGAATCGGTTCCGGGTCTGGCTCGGCTTGGGTGGAACGGGAACGACCGCATCGGGCTTCCAGCGAGAGTGCTCGAGGAATCCAAGAAGGGCGCGCGTAAAGAGAGGCGCAGGCGCATCCCTCTCCTTCATCTCCAGGAGCTTGCGCGAAAGGGCGCTGTTCGCATGTCGAGCATCCGAGACAGCGAAGTAGCGACCGAGAGCGAAACGCTGCGGCCGGGGGGTGAGCGGGATCAGCCCTCCCGGCGATCCGGTCAGGTTGGTCCCCTCGCAGGCGAGTTCCGCCAGATAGCGAAGGCGATTCGGGCTGCGGCGCAGCAGCGTCTCGGGGCGCGAGAGCCATACGTCCGGTGCGGTCTCGATCAACTTCGATCGTTCTCCGAGTGCGGCGACAGCCCACGCCGCGCCGATCGAGGCCACGCGGGCTCGATAGCTGGCCTCTACATCGCCTGGGTCGTCACCCACGTACCACGCGTCGCGCGCCTCGGCGCCCAGGTCTCGCAGGGCCTTCTCGAGTGGCTCCGGCTCCGGTTTGTGTCTGTCTGTGTCATCCCAGCCGATCACGACATCCGCTTCGATCCCGAACCGACGCGCCAGTTTCTGTGCATACCAGCGCGGCGAAGATGTGACGATGGCAACCGGATGGCCGGCTGCGCGGAGTTTCGCGGGGATCTCGTGGGGCGGAGGATCGAGAGGAAAGGGGTTCACCCGATGGAAGCCCGCTCGGACTGCGCTCCACTCCCGCCGCGCCCGATGTCCGGCCAGCGCGGACGTGTCCAGCAGCGTCATGTCCAGATCGAACAGGAAGGCTGTCACGGAACCATGACGATATGCGGTCGTTTCGCGTGTCGAAAGGTCGGCGTTGGCCTACGACCCGTTGTTCGGCCGTCGGTTCGCAAACAGCCCGCCCTGCGCGTACCCAGCCGGCGCCCGAGCACTCGTGCTTCCGGGTGTCTCCCGCGCCTTCCCGTTCAGTCGGTCGAGGAGGCGTTCGTAGTCTTCCTTGCCGTGAATCGGGATGGCCGGCGGGGAGCTGCAGTACCTGGTCGTGAGGAGCGTTCGGTAGTCTCCTCGGGCGGACAGGCGGTCCGCGAGTTCGGGGCCGGCAGACTGCGTGAGGGCGAGGAGCCCCCTGCTCCTTGGAGCCCTTGCGTGAGTGCCCGTGGGTACGGGAGCAAACAGAAGGCGCCGTTGCTGGAGTGTGAAGCGCACCGTATGCATGGAGCCGCCGACGAGGTCGGTCTGCATCACGATCGTGCCCGCCGACATGCCGCTTTGCAGTCGGTCCCGGAGGACGAGGTTGCGGGGAATCAGAGGCGTTCCGACGGGATGCTCGCTGAGCAGAGCGCCACCCGAGTCGAGGATGGCATCGGCGAGGCGCGTATTTCGCCTGGGATACACGGTGTCCAGACCGGTCGCCAGGATGGCAACGGTGTGCCCCTCCACTTCCAGAGCGGCCCGGTGAGCCAGCGTGTCCACTCCCAGAGCCAGCCCGCTCACGATGCTCCAACCGGATTCGACAAGGTGTCGGGCGATTCGCCGCGTCACGACTTCTCCGAAACGCGATGGTTGCCTGGTGCCGATGCACGCGACGTGCTTCGGGTCGGACTGGAGCCGACCCTTCACATGGATGATCGGTGGTTCCTGAATGTTCGCGAGCCACGCGGGATAGTCGGCATCCGTCGGCGCGAGCACGCGCACTGAGTGTCGGCTTGCTGTCTCTAGGAGCCTCTCGGTGTCGGAGATCGCCTGGCGCCAGGCCGGTCTGTCATTCAGATCCCGGGGAAGTCGACCGCGACACGCCGACCGAATCTGCGTGGGAGACGCGTCGAGGATCTCCCGCAACGTGTGGAACTCCCTGCCGAGTCGGGAGCGACTCTTGGGACCGACGCCGCGAAACTGACTCAGGGCGAGCATGCCCGCCGCACTGGTACACGGTGTGTCAAGGTTCATTGCGTCCTGGGGCGCGACAGCTCGTCGCCGATGCGGAGAAAGGCAGATTGTACGTCGCGTTGTGGCGGCATGGAGCAGAGGCCGGAGTCAGCCCGGCGGCGTTCGGTGCGCCGTGTGGTCGAGGCCTCGCGCAAGGCCGAGTGGGTCAGCGGAGCGGGAGCGGTTTGCCGAAGCCGCGGTCGTCGTCGGTCACGATGACTCCGTTCTCCTCGACGTAGCGCTCCCATCCGGCGAGCAGATCCTCGAGAATTGCCGGGCGTTCTCCGGCGAGGTCGCGCAGCTCGCCGGGATCCTCATCGAGGTCGTAGAGCGCCCACGATCCGTCCCCGATCGGGGGCGCGAGCCAGACCGCCTTCCAGGGGCCGCGGCGGAACGCGCGGCGCCCGAAGATCTCCCAACCTCCCTCGGCGACCATGGGGTCGGCGTCGCCGATCCCCGTCAGCAGCGGGCGGAGGGACCGGCCGGTGGGGGCGATCCGGTCCGGCGCCGAGGGCGGCGGGATCCCGGCGAAGTCGAGGATCGTCGGGAAGAGGTCCGTGACCCGGACGAACTCGCCGCTCACCGCTCCCGCGGCGGCCGGCGACCAGCGACCCGGCACGACCGCGAAGCCGGGCACCCGGATGCCGCCCTCGTGGACAAACTGCTTGAAGTAGCGGAAGGGGACGGTTCCCGCATGCGCCCACTCGAAGCCGTACCAGACGAAGGATCCCATCCGCCCCATCGCCTCCTCGGAGAGGTCGAACCGCTGCGGCAGGAAGGTCTCGTTGTCGGCGAGACCGAACACGTCCTCCCCGGCGGCGCCGTTGTCGGAGAGGAACACGATGATCGTGTCCTCGAGGCGGCCGGAGGCCTCGACGGCGGCGAGGAGCCGGCCGATGTGGTGGTCCAGCCGCTCGACCATGGCGGCGTAGATCTCCATCCTGCGCGCCTCCACCCGCCGTTCGTCCTCGGTCAGGTCGGCCCAGCGGCGGGCGTAGTCGGGCAGAGGCGGCAGGGCGGCGTCGGCCGGGATGACGCCCGCCCGCTTCGCGCCCTCCATCCGGCGCGCCGCGAGCGCCTCCCAGCCGTCGTCGTAGGCGCCGGCGTAGAGGTCGAGGTGCTCGTCGGGGACCTGGAGCGGCCAGTGGGGCGCGGTGTAGGTGGCGGCGAGGAAGAACGGCTGGTCGCGCTCCACCGCTTCGTCCAGGTAGGCGATCAGCTCGTCGGTGTGGAACCGGGTGGAATAGAACCCCGCGGGGAGCGCCTCCACGATCTCGCCGTCGCGGCGGTACACGATGTCGTCGAGGGTGTCCACCGGAGCGGCGTCTTCGAAGTGACTGGCCGCGCCGCTGAGAAGCACGAAGGACCGGTCGAAGCCGCGCTCCGGCGGCGCGTGCTCGCGGGCGTCCCCGAGATGCCACTTCCCGGCGATCCCGGTGAACCAGCCCGCCTCGCGGAGAACCTGGGGCAGGTGGAAGACGTGCTCGTTGAGATACCCCTCGTAGCCCAGCCGCCCCTGGAGATCCTCCCCCATGAGGCTGGCCATGCCCCCGAGACCGGCCAGGTGGTGATCCACTCCCGACAGCAGCATCGCCCGGGTGGGCGAGCAGGTGGCGGCGGTGTAGAAGCGGGTGAAGCGGAGCCCCGAAGCGGCGAGCCGATCCAGGTTCGGCGTCCGGATCTCGCCCCCGAAGGCGCCGATGTCGGTGTAGCCGAGGTCGTCGGCGAGGATCACCAGGAAGTTGGGGCGCGCAGGCTCCGCAGGGGTCTCGGGTCCTCCGCAGCCGGTGCCGTGAAGAGCGGCGGCGAACACGATCAGGGCGGCGGCGGGGAAGGGGCGGGCTCCGTTTCTCACGAGGGCGATTATGCGTTCCCCTTCCGGGCTCGCCGCCGTCCCTTAGCATTCGGCCCGCGATGCGTGTCGTGCGAGTGGCTGCCGCCCAGATCGGAGGGATTTCGCTCCGCGAGAGCCGCGCCGAGGTCGTGGAGCGGCTTCTGGCGCTCCTTGAGCAGGCCGCGGGCGCGGGATGCGGGCTGGTCGTCTTCCCCGAGCTCACCCTCACCACGTTCTTCCCGCGGTACTTCCACGAGGACGTCGCGCGGACGGACCCCTTCTTCGAGGCGGCGATGCCGGGCCCGGAGACACAGCCGCTGTTCGACGCCGCCGCGCGGCTCGGCGTGGGCTTTCACCTCGGCTACGCCGAGCGGGTCGAGGAAGAGGGACGGGTGCGGCGCTTCAACACCGCGATCCTGGTGTCGCCCGCCGGCGAGATCGTCGGGAACTACCGGAAGGTCCATCTGCCCGGGCACTCGGAGCAGTTGCCGGACGCCCCGTTCCAGCACCTCGAGAAGCGGTACTTCGAGGTCGGCGATCTCGGGTTTCCGGTGTGGCGGGCGTTCGGCGGAGTCGTCGGGATGTGCATCTGCAACGACCGGCGCTGGCCGGAGGCGTGGCGGGTCATGGGACTTCAGGGCGTCGAGCTGGTCGCGCTCGGCTTCAACACACCCGAGACCAACATCCACCACCGCGAACCCGCCCATCTGCGCATGTTCCACCACCGGCTGTCGCTCCAGGCGGGCGCCTACCAGAACGCGACCTGGGTCGTTGCCGCGGCGAAGAGCGGGGACGAGGATGGTCACCGGCTCATCGCCGGCTCCGCCATCGTGTCCCCGACGGGGGAGATCGTCGCCGAGGCCTCGACCGAGGGCGACGAGCTGATCGTCCACGACTGCGATCTGGATCTCGGGGCCGACCTGAAACGGCATGTCTTCGACTTCGCCCGCCACCGCCGTCCCGAGGCCTACACCCGGATCACCGCCCAGACTGCCGCGACCCGGCCCGCCTGAGCGCCTTCGACGGGGACAGGACCGGGACGCGCTTTCGCCGAACTCCATGCCGATCCCGACGAAGAGCGCGATCAATCTGGCGCTCCTCGAACTGACCGCCGACGGTGAGGCCCACAGCACGAAGGAAGCGACTGCCGCGCTCGCGGAGCGTCTCGGTCTCACGGATTCCGAACGACACGAACTCCTGCCCAGCGGAGAACCGAGGTTCAGGACCAGCGTGTCCTGGTCGCGCTACGGCCTGATCCAGGCCGGTCTGCTGCGCGCGCCCCGACGCGGCGCGTTCGAGATCACGCCCAGGGGCAGGCAGATCCTCGCTGAGCGACCGACGGATCTGCCCGATTCAGCTCTCAAGCGGATCGCGGCCGGGTCGTTGCCGCCGGCCGGAGAAGACGGCGAAAGTCCTTCACCACGGGATGCAGACGATCAATCCCCGGTGGAGCGGATGGCTTCGGCCGACGCCCTCCTGAGGGCCGAACTCGCCTCCGAGCTGCTCGACGCCGTGAAGCAGGCCCCTCCCGAGTTCTTCGAGCGCCTCGTCGTGGATCTGCTGCAGCGGATGGGATACGGCTGGGTCGAGGAGGCGGGTCGAGTGATCGGGAAGACGGGGGACGGAGGCATTGATGGGGAGATCGAGGAGGATCCGCTTGGCCTCGATGTCGTGTATCTCCAGGCCAAGCGATGGAGCGGCCCGGTCCCTCGCCCCGAGCTCCAGAAGTTCCACGGGGCTCTGGCGGGCCGGAAGGCGCGGAAGGGCGTCTTCATCACGACCTCCTCCTTCACACAGGCGGCCCGCGAATTCGCCGAGTCGGTGGACTTCCGGATCGTCCTCATGGATGGCGAGCAGCTCGTCCGCACGATGATCGCCCACGATGTCGGCGTGGCGACCCGCCACACCTGGGTGCTGAAGGAACTCGACAAGGACTACTTCCCTCATGACTGACGTTCCCTCCGGGAGGTCGCTGTGACTGCCGTCCACTTCCTGACGATCGGGCAGGCGCCGCGGCCCGATGTGGTGCCGGAACTGCTCGGTTTCCTCGGCGAGGCGGCGGCGCGGGTCACTCCGGTGGAGGCTGGCGCGCTCGACGGGATGAGCCGGGAGGAGGTTCTGGCCGTCGGCCCCCGGAACGGGGAGATGCCGCTCGTCTCGCGGCTCGCGACCGGCGAGGAAGTGGTCGTGGGCGAGGGCTTCCTCGAAGAGCGCATGGGACGCCTCGTGGACGCAGTGCCCGACGGGGCTCTGGCCGCCATCCTGTGCACCGGCCCTTTCAACGCGGTGCGCGAGCGGCGCTGGCTGGTGAAGGCGGGAGCGGCGTTCGATCGGGCGCTCGCCGCCGCCTGTCCCGAGGGCGCGACGGTGGGGATGCTCATTCCCGAGCCCCGGCAGGAGGAGGACGCCCGCCGCCGGGTTCCCGCCGGTTCCCGCGCCATCGTCGCGACGCATTCCCCTTACGTCGAGGCGCGATCCGTCGGGGATGTCCTGGCGCCGTTCCGGGACGCCGACCGGATCGGGCTGAACTGCCTCGGCTACACCGGCGCGCTCGCGGATGAGGTCGAGCGAGTGACCGGGAAGCCGGTCGTCCTGGCCCGCCGCGAGCTCGCCCGCGCGCTCGCCCGGCGGCTCG
>JAJEAO010000076.1 GCA_022822745.1 Acidobacteriota bacterium | reverse complement strand
AGGAAGGCCGGCGGCTGGAGGGCCGGGCGGTCGAGGGTCGGGTGCCGGAGGGGCGAGCGGAGGAAGGCCTGCTGCTCGAAGGGCGCGCAGAGGAGGGCCTGCTGCTCGAAGGGCGCGCGGAAGAAGGCCGTGAGCGGGATCCGGACGCGGCGGGGGGCCGCACCGTCGAGGGACGGCGGCCACCCGAGGCGCGCGGCCGCGGAGGTCGGCTGCCTCCGGTGGCGCGGGTGCGTCCTGCGGCCGAAGCCGTCCCCCGCTCACCGGTCACCCGCCGGGTCGCGGCGCGCCCGGCCCGCTCGGCGGATGGGCGGGCCACGCCCGTCCGTCCCGTCGCCGGGGACCTGGCGGCGGCGCGGGAGCGGGCCGAAGGCGACGCGATCCGCTGCGCCCGCGCCGTGGTGCGCTCGCCCCGGGAGACTGCGGTTCCGACGCTTCCGCCATTCGAGAGCCTCCGGGTCGTGGCCCGGGCGGACCGCACCATCCCGGTTGCGCCGTCGGCCCGATGGACCAGACCCCGGTCGAGCGTCGCGCCCCGGCGGAGCACCTGATCCACCTGCCGGACCCGGGCGACGCCCAGCCGCCTCGCCGAGGCGGGCGTCCCGATCGCGGCCCGGTTCGTCGCGCTCCAGGCCCGCCGGTTCATGCGGCTGTCGCGCCGAACCGCCCTGCCCACGATCTGTCCCCGTCGTCGGCCGCCGGCAGCCGTCAGAACGCCGTGCTGGTAGAAGGAATACACCGGGTAGCCGTAGTAGTTCAGGGGCCCCCACCCGACCCAGTCCGGTCCATAGGCCCACGAGACCCACGCCGGTCCCCAGACCCGTCCGGGAAGCCAGTACCAGCCCCGGGGGCCGTGCCCCCACCGGCCGTAGTGGAACGGCGCCCAGCCCCACGGATCGTGGGAGACCCACGTATAGCCGAAGGGGGTGTAGGCCCAGCGTCCCAGGCGATACGGCGCCCAGCCGTCCGAGACGAACGGGTACCACTGCCAGCCCAGGTAGGCGTCGTAGCGCCAGCGGCCGTGGCCGTGCAGGTCGGAGACGTGTTCCCGGATCTCCTCGGGGAGCTCGTCCACCGGCGCGTCGGCCACCTGGGCGCGCCGTTCCCGCCGATCGCCGGTCCACTCGAGGAACGTGTCCTCGAACGTGTCCTCCACCGGGAACTTCTCCGCCGGGGCGGGGGCCGCGCCTTCGGCGGCGAGAGTGCGCTGCCCGGCGCTGACGAGCACGGAACCGTTGTCGGTGGCCACCGTCGCGATTCCTTCATACACCAGGAACTGGACCGTCCTCCCGTCGGGCAGCAGGTCTGTCCGGAATTCACCCGCTCCCTGCGGCGTCAGGGTTCCGCCCGGCGTCTCGACGACCACCGGGGCGTCCTCGGGCACGAGGAGGGCGAGGCTCCCGGTCCAGAATCCGAGGCGGTGAGGACGGTCGCCCTCCACGTAGTCGAGTTTCGTGCCGGCATCCATCCACACCAGCGCGCCGCCGGCGAGGCGGAACTCCACCTGACCCTCTTCCCGGGTCCAGATCCGGTCTCCGGGCAGGAACGGACTGTTCCGCTCGGCCTCGTTCGCCCCGAAGTCGTCGGCCCGCTGGTGCCACGCATCGCCTTCGACGAAGGTGAGGTTCCCGTAGCTGTAGGAGGCGCTGTCCGCAGCGCTCAGGTTTCCGGTCTGCGCCGTCGCCGCCGTCGCGACGGCCAGCAGGCCCACGCCGAGACCGGTGATGCGGACCTGGCGTCGGGCGGCGTCATGAATCGCTCGATGCTGCATGCGGGAACCTCCGGGAACGTGCGCATGGAGGCTTCGCCGAGCCTCCGGCGCGGTCATGAAGTCCGGAGCAAACGATATGCCACGAGCTTCCGCGGCCTCTGGCAAACGGTGCGCCACGGGCTTCCGCGGCCTCAAACAGACGATATGCCACGAGCTTCCGCGGCCTCTGGCAAACGGTGCGCCACGGGCTTCGGCCGCTGGCGG
Source organism: Acidobacteriota bacterium (assembly GCA_022822745.1). Lineage (GTDB taxonomy): Bacteria > Acidobacteriota > Vicinamibacteria > Marinacidobacterales > Marinacidobacteraceae > JAJEAO01. Next base: position 20,447 of record JAJEAO010000076.1, on the reverse strand, counting down.
GCTACGGGAGCCGGGACAGGAACTCGTCGGCCTGGCTGCGGGCCCGGGCTGAGCGGAACTCCCGCCAGATCGGCCGGATCTCCCGGTCCCGGGTCACGAGCTTCGCCATCTTGCTGCCGTCGGGATCCACCTCGAGGAGGGCCTCGAGCCGCTTCCGCATTGGCCCCGGCGGGAGCGATTCCACGAAGGCGTCCTGCTCCTCGAGTGTCTCTTCCAGCCGCGGCTTGGGGATCCCGACGAAACGCCCGCGGACATCGGCTTCGAGCTGCCACACCAGCTCCTGGGTGGCGGCGTCCTCATGATCCTCGGCGACGCTCACGACCCGCTCGATGTCCCGGTCGTAGTAGTAGGTGCGCTCCGGACCGTCGTCGAAGAAGGCGGCAACGAGCGCCTTCAGGAGGGCTGGATCGTGGACCACGGACGAATGGGGAGAAGGGGGCGACGGCCTCGGGCTGCGTCCCGCCCCGGGGCCTTTCCAAAAAGCGTAATGGAGCGGAGCGGCGGCCGGCAACGCCGTTCCCGGAAGGCGTCGTCGGGTGGGTCAGACCAGGCGCCGCCGCACCGTGCGACGCATCTCGGGCGGGTCGCTCCCGAGCGTCAGCGTCGTGGTCTCGAGGCCGCGGTCGCCGAACCGGACGCCCCCGACCAGAGGGCCGTCCGTGACGCCGGCGGCGCAGAAGCGCAGTGGCTCCCCGGGAGCGAGCTCCTCGGCGGTCATGGTCCGGAATGGATCCGCCGGCGTCCCCGCCGGCCTCCCCGCCGGCATCCCCGCCTTCCGGGAGACCTCCTCGATCCTTCGCTGATCGGCCTCGTCGCGAACGACCAGGCGACCCAGCATGCCGCCCCCCATGCACCGCAGCGCCGCCGCGGCGATGACGCCTTCCGGGGCGCCGCCCGAGCCCATCGCGACATGGACGCCCGAACCGGGAGTCGCCGCCAGGATCGCGGCGGACAGGTCCCCGTCTCCGATGAGCCGCACCCGCGCGCCCGCGCGGCGGGCGTCGGCGATGAGGTCGGCGTGACGGGATCGCTCGAGCACGACGACCACGAGCTCGCCGACCGGCACGCCCTCGGCGGCCGCGAGGTTCCGGAGATTCGTCCCCGGATCCCGGCGCAGCCGCACGGCGTCGCCGAGCAGGTGGCGGGATCGCGGCCCCACCGCGATCTTGTCCATATAGACATCGGGGGCGGTGAGCAGTCCTCCCCGGGGAGCGGCCGCGAGCACCGCGATGGCGCCCGGCCCGCCGGTGGCGCACAGGTTCGTGCCCTCGAGGGGGTCCACGGCGATGTCGAGCCCGAACGACGCCTCGTCGCCGCGACCGAAGGCCTCTCCGGTCCAGAGCATCGGGGCCCGGTCCCGCTCGCCTTCGCCGATGACGACCCGTCCCCGCACCGGAATCCGGTCCAGTTCCCGACGCATGGCTCGCACCGCCACGGCGTCGGACTCGCGCCGGTCGCCCCGACCGATCGTCCGGGCCGAGGCGATCGCCGCTTCCTCGACCGTCCGCAGCAGGAACGGCGTCAGCGCCTCGAGCGCCGCGGCTGCGCCCCCGTCGGTCGAGGTCAGACGCCCTCCGGGAAGTCATCGGAGCCGCTCCCCCGGAACGGCGGCAGCACGACCCGGGTGGGACGGTCCCGCCGATAGCCGAGCGCGTAGTCCGCCTGCATCAGGGTGTGGATCTCGCGGGTGCCCTCGTAGATCACGGCGCCCTTCGAGTTCCGCCAGAAACGCCCGACGGGATATTCGTCGGAGTAGCCGTAGGCGCCGTGGATCTGGATGGCGTCCGACGCCGCCCGCTCGGAAGCGACCGTGGAGACCCACTTCGCCAGCGAGGTCTCGCGGGTGTTCCGGCGGCCGCGGTTCTTCATTTCCCCGGCGCGGAGCCAGAGGAGCCGGGAGACTTCGTAGTCGCGCTCCATCCCGGCGATCATCTGCTTCACGAGCTGGTGGCGTCCGATCTCCTGGCCGAAGGTGGTCCGGGAGCGGGCCCACCGGACGCTCTGATCGCGGCAGGCGCGGATCAGGCCGGTGGCGCCGGCCGCCACCGTGTACCGGCCCTGGTCGAGCGCGAACATCGCGATCCGGAAGCCCTCGCCCTCCTCGCCGAGCCGGTTCTCCCGGGGAACCCGCACGTCGTGCATGCGGAACCAGCCCGTATTGCCGGCCCGGATGCCCCACTTGTGGGTCATGTCGCCGGACTCGAAGCCGTCCGAGTCCCGCTCCACGAGGAACGCGGACAGGCCGGAGTGGTCCCGGCGGGCGCGCTTGTCCGGGTCGGTCCACGCGATCACCAGGAAGTTGTCGGCGATCTCGGCGAGGGAGATCCAGTGCTTCTCTCCGGAGAGAATGTAGGAATCGCCGTCCCGGCGGGCCGTGGAGCGGATGCCCACGGCGTCGCTCCCGGCGTCGGGTTCCGTGAGTCCGTAGGTTCCGATCGCCGTTCCCTCGGCCTGCGGACGCAGGAACTTCTCCTTCTGCGCTTCGGTGCCCCACGCGAGGATCGAGAGTGAGTTCAGCCCGGCGTGAACCGAGAGGATGACGCGCAGCGAGGTGTCCACGTACTCGAGCTCCTCGCTCGCGAGTCCGAGGGCGATGTAGTCCAGTCCGGCGCCGCCGTAGCGCTCCGGCACGGCGAGCCCCAGGATGCCGAGCTCGGCCATGCCGCGGAGGATGTTCCGGTCGAACGTCTTCGAGGCGTCGTTCTCCCGGATGTGCGGCGCGACTTCGCGGGCGGCGAACTCGCGCACGAGGGCCTCGGTGGCCCGGTGTTCGTCGTTCAGGTCGAAGTTCAGGCGTTTCGCCACGTGGTCCCGAGTTCCTTTCCGGCGCGGCCGGCGGAGAAGGGCGCGCCGGGAGCGAGTCCCTGGCGGGGAAGGGCGCGCCGGGAGCGCGTCCCGGCGGAGGCGGGCGCAGTATATGGGCCGGGCCGGTTCAGGACGACGGCTGGAGGCCTCCGGCGATCGCGGTGGAGGCCGCCTGGGCTTCCGCCTTCCGCTTGCTGCCGGCGCTGCCCCGCCCGAGGGTCTTCCCGCCGCAGAGGACCTCCACGACGAAGGTCTTGTCGTGGTCCGGCCCACTCTCGGAGATGACGCGGTACACCGGAAGTCGGCCGTCGCGCTTCACGAGCAGCTCCTGGAGGGCGCCCTTCGGGTTCTGCTTCGGGTCGGTCCCGAGCTGACTCAGGTCCACCGCGGGGGTTCGGGGTCTGCCGCCGCGTCCTCGACCACGGGAACGACGACTCCCTCCATCCCGGGGAGGCTTCCGGCTGGCGGGCGCCGTCCCCCGCCCCTCGGACGCCGGACCCGGGGACCCGTACATCCGGTCGTAGGCCCGCTGGGCGGCGTCCTTTTCCGCCTCCTTCATGCCGCGCCCCCGGCCCGTTTCCGAAATGCCTCCCTCGAGGCGGACGCGCACGCTCACCCGACCGTCCCGCCGGCCCGAGGAACGGCGCACGTCGTACCGCGGCGGCTTCCTGCCGTCCTGCGCGAGCCGGTTCTGGAGGAGAGTCTTGGCGTCGAGCAGTTCGACTCCCGGCGCGGCCATGTCGTCGAAGGCGTCGCGGAAGGGCTCGCGGAGCGCGCGGCGCGATGCTCGCAGTCCGCCGTCCAGGTAGAGGGCGCCCACGACCGCTTCCGCGTTCCCGACCCCGGCGTCGGAGCCTCCCATGCCCCAGCGACGCGCGAGGGCGGAAGTGAACTCCCGCTCCTGGAGCCGCATGCGGGCCAGGGTCATCCGTCCTTCGTCCCACTCGGGAAATGACCGGTGAAGCGCCTCCGCGGTCACGAGGTGCATCACGTCGCGCCCGAGGAAACGCAGCGCCGTGCGCCCGCTGGTCCCAGCTTGCCGGGCGCGCGCCGGAGCGCGCCGCCGGCGCCGGCTCCGCCTCCGGGGAGCGTCTCCGTCCATGTCGAGCGCCTGTTCGAGCAGTTCCGGGCGGGCGAAGGTGTGTCTCAGCGCCCGTTCCTTCTTCGCGCGCTGGAGCAGCGCGCGCCGACCCAGACGGCGGACGCCCGCCGTCAGCCGGCGGGCGCGGCGGGCGAGGGCGGGGACCAGGCCGACGCGACCTGCCGGATCGCCGATCCGGAGCGTCCGGAGCTTGCGGGAGAAGGCGGCGCCCACGATGGCCCGCGCGGCGGCGAGCCCGCCGTCGAGGTAGGCGGCGCCCAGCACCGCCTCGAACACGTTCGCCAGGATGCGGTCCGACGACCGCACCGCGTCCGCGGCGTTCTGGCCGGGACCGACCCGAATGCCCTTGTCGAGCCCGAGCGATCGAGCCCCGGCGGCGAGCGACTGGTTGCTCACGACCAGGCCCTTGGTCTCCTGACGCCGCTGGGCGGTCCACTTCGGCTTCCGGAGATGCATCGCCTCCGTCACGACGAGTCCGAGCGCGGCGTCGCCGAGGAACTCCAGTCGCTCGTAGTCGTCCACCGGGCGTCCGCTCCCGTAGGAGCCATGCGTGAGCGCCTCCTTGAGCCGGTCGAGTTCCCGGAACCGGTATCCCAGAGCGGCGGCGAATTCGGTCGTCGGGCGGTGGCGGGTCACCCTGGCCGGACGGCGCCTTCTGCGCCTCGTTCCTCTGCCCATGTCATTGCACCTTGATGAAAACCATTGTCAGATCGTCCGCGTGCGCCGTCGCGCCGGTGAATTCGGAGACCGCCTCCTCCACCGTCTGCTGCATTTCCGCGGGCTGCAGCGAGGCGTTGTCCTCGAGGAGTCTCATGAGGCGTTCCTCGCCGAACATGTCGGCCCCTTCGTTCATCGCTTCCGAGACCCCGTCGGTGAACAGGAGCCAGGTCTCGCCGGACCGGAGGGTCCGCGATTCCTCCTCGAGGATGGCCTCGAACATCGGGCCCGGGTCCATCGCCAGGCCCAGTCCGCCCGGCGCCAGAGCCTCCGAACGGGGCCAGCCGCCTTCGCGGGTCAGATGGATCAGCGGGCTGTGTCCGGCGCGGGCGAAGGTCACCGACTTCGCTTCCGAATCGAACACCGCATAGGTGATCGTGATGAACGTCCGGGCGTCGAGGGCGCCGTGGAGCACCCGGTTCGCCTCGATCAGCACCTGGCGCGGGGACTCGTGAAGCCGGCTGAGCGCGAGCACGATGCCCTTCAGCTCGGCCATGATGAAGGCGGCGCGGGCGCCGGTTCCCGCGACGTCGGCGATGACGACGCCGAGCCGCCGCGGCGCCAGCGGGATCAGGTCGTAGTAGTCGCCTCCGACCTGGGTCGCCGGACGGCACACCGCGGCCACCGAGAACCCGGGAATCCGCACCGACCCCTCGGGAGGGAGGAGACGCGCCTGCGATTCCCGCGCCGTCTCAAGTTCCTGCTCGAGAACCGCCGCTTCCCGCAGCCGATCCATGTCGTCCGCGATCTTGGCGGTCATGATGTTGAACGAAGCGGCCAGCTCCCCGAGCTGGTCCTGCGAGTCCACCCGGACCTCGTGCCCGAAGTTGCCTTCGCGCACTCTCCGGGTGCCTTCGTCGAGGGCCGCCACGGACTGGGTCATGGACTGCGCCAGGCGCCCTCCCAGGACGATCGCGACGGCTGCGCTGAGGAAGAAGAAGATGCCGAGTCCGGTCAGGGCCAGCACCAGTCCGGGTCCGGTCGCGTCGGCATTCAGGGCGACCGAATCGGCCAGCCCGGTCGTCGTCCCCTGGATCATGTCGAGGGGAGACATCGAGAACCGGACCAGGATGCGCCCGCCTCCCAGCTCCGGTTCCCAGGGAAGGGCTTCGAGCAGGAACGGCTGGATCGCGAGGATCATGAAGCGGTCCGGATCGGAGGGGGCTCCCAGATCCTCGAACGCCGGCGGATCGTCCCTCTCGTCTCCGACGAAGAGCGCGAGGATCTGCCGAAGGCTCAGATCCTCCTCCGCCGCGCTCCGCTCCAGCACCGGCGTCAGCGGCGCGAACACGGCGGCCACCCGGCCGTGGCGATCCGGCGCCACGGCGGCGAACCACCGCCCGGTGCGGGTCCGCACCACCCCTTCCCAGGGCTCCTCGGCCCACTCGGGGATGCGTCCGGCGACCGGGATCGGCGCGGCGGTCTCCGACCCCACCGCGCCCGTGACCCGGTCTCCGCTCCGCTCCAGGATCCAGGCGGAAGCTCCCGGCGCCAGGTCCCGCAGGTCGGAAGCGGCCGAGTTGACCGCTCGGGAGAGGACAGGCCGTTCCGACCCGGGAGGCGCCGCGATCAGGATCTCGCGGGCGGCCACGGCGAAGGCCGCGCCTCGCGCCCCCAGGTTGGCTTCGAGAGCGAAGAACCCGAACTCGCCGAACACGACGTAACCGGCGCTCACGGCGAACGCGCTGACGAGAAGCGCCGGAAGGAAGATGAAGAGATGGGAGATGACCAGCCGGCGCCAGACGGAATAGAGGAGCCAGCGTCGAAGCCGCCGTCGAAACCAGACGATCGTCAGGCCCAGGGTGACGAGGAACGCGATTCCGGCGTCGCCGGCCCAGGCGGGCGGCAGGCCGCCCACGAGCGCGAGCGCCCAGACGGCGCCCATCGAGACCAGGATCCGCGCCGGCCACGAGGCGGCGAAGGCCCGGCAGGCGCGGCGCAGCCCGCGGGCCGGGGACTCGGGGCCGCGAGGCGCCTTGCGCGCGGGACGCGCCGGTGGAGAGTCGGAGGGGATGGGCGAAGGGCTCGGGGACGGGGCGGAAGATTCCGGATCAGGCGGCCGCCCGGGGCGTCGGCCCGCGGGCGGGGCATCCGGAACGACCCTGTTCGCCGTTTCCCGGACTCGTTCGAGTCTTGTCGAGTCCTGTCGAGTCCTGTCGAGTCCTCAGAAGGCCGGGAAGCGACCGCCAGGCGCCGCTGCGTTTCGACCGGCCCACGCGCCCGTCCCCGTCGGGGGGCGGGAGCGTGGGGCGATCATCGCCGCGCGACCCTCGGCTCGACGCCACGGCGCGCGAAACCGCGGGGCCGGTTCCAGCCGCTCCCGGGGACTCCGGGGCGCCGGCCCGCGCGGCCCCGCGAACCCGTGGGGCTGCGCGCGAAGCGCCGGCCCAGGTTCCGGGTGCCGGCAGCGAGTCTAGCAGCCGGGGGACGAATCCCCCGTCCCGTCCCTTCGAAACGGGAGGGGTTCCGTCGGAGTTCGACCGGGACGGCCGGACCACGCGCAGCCCGCCGGCGACCGCATTCATGGGATGGGGGCCAGGGGGTGGGGAGCAGCCGGCGCCGGGGCTCCCGGGCGCCCGCCTACACTTCGAGGCGCTCTCCCTTGCCCCGCTTCCTCCCCGTCATCGCCGCCGCCGCTCTGCTGTTCGCCGTCTCGCCAATCGCCCGGTCCCAGCCCCCCGTCTCGCCAGTCGCCGGGCCCCAGCCCGCCCTCCGCCTCTTCGGCGTCGTCGTCCGGAACGCGGGCGGGACGGCGCTCCTCGCCGTGGGCGACGGGCGCGCAGAGCCGCTCCGGGTCGGCGAGAGCCGCTCGGGCTACACCCTGGTCGAGGTGGCCCCCGACGGCGTCGTGCTGCGCGACGGCGCCGGCGCGCTGTTTCGCGTCCGGTTCCCCGAAGCGGCCTCCGCACCGGCGCTCGAGGCCGGAGAGGACCTCCTCCTTCCGGCGCCGCCGATCGCCGAAGCCCGCGAAGTCCCGGAGGTCCCGGCCCCGGTCGCGCCCGCCGCCGCGCCGGCGGAAGCGCCGGGAGATGTGGTGCGACGGTTCTCCCGCGACGAGGTCCGTCTCCGGCTCGCCACCGAACTGCCCCGGATCCTGTCCGGCGCGGTCGTCGCGCCCCGGGTGCGGGGGAACGAGGTCGAGGGCCTGGAGCTCGTCTCCTTCCCGACGGACACCCTGCTGGGGGAGACCGGACTCGCGGCCGGGGATGTCCTGATGGAGGTCAACGGTCGGGAAGTCCGCGGCATGGAGTCCCTCGCGATCCTGGCCCAGCGCTTCCAGACCGCCCGCGAGCTGGAGCTGCGGGTGGATCGCGCCGGAGAGGTGTTCTCGCTCCGCTACTTCATCGAGTAGGGGCGGCGCCCTTCCGGAACTCGAGGAGCGCGACGATCTCGCCCGGGTCGGCGAGCTGATGCTCCTCGCGGGCGACCAGATCGAGCGCCGCCGGATCCTCTTCGAGCCGTTCGATCTCGGCCCGGAACGCCTCGGCTTCCGCCCGGAGCCGCTCGATCTCGGCGGACAGGGCCGCGATCCGGTCCTTCTGGCGGAACAGCGTTTCGTAGCCGCTGACGGCGGAGGCGGCGGCCGCGGCGACGACGGCGAGGGTCACGAGCCACGGGATCCACCAGGCCGGGCGGCTGCCCGCGGGACGAACGGCCCGGGCGGCGTCCCCGGGTTCGAGGCCGGCCCCGGCCCTGGCTGTCCCCTTGTCCGATACCGCGTCCACGGCGAACAGGCTCGGCCCCGGTTGCCGCGGCTTCCGCGGAGCGCGATGGTCGGGTCGGGGGCGCCGCGGCATGGGAGGGGAAGCTCCCCGGCGGCCGGAATGCGGATGGAGGGAAGCTGTCCGGATTCTACGACCTCGCTTCGAGCTGCGCCGCGAGCGCCGTGAGCCGGTCCTCCTGGCTGGCGAACGACGCGAGCCGGGTTCGCTGGGCCGCGACCACGGCCGGATCGGCGCGCTCCACGAAGCGGTGGTCGGCGAGGCGTCGGCGGCAGGCGGCGGCCTGCTTCGCGATGCGGCGCCGCTGCGCTCCCACGCGCTTGCGCACCGCAGAGAGATCGGCGGCTTCGCCGAGCCGGGTCCAGGCCACGAAGCCGGGATCCACGATCCGGATCGCCCCCGCGGAGGCCTCCTCCGCGGGCGCCTCCGCGAGCGTCCCGAGCCGGCTGAAGCGCCCCAGCGCCGCGACCGGCGCCCGGCAGCCCTCGACCAGCGCCGCGAATCCCGGGAGTTCGGGGGATTCCCGGACCTCGACGGGCAGCTTCCGGTCCGGCGGCAGGCCGGCGTCCGCGCGCAGCTTGCGGACGGCCGTCACGAGCCGCCGGAGCGCCGCGAACCGGTCCTCCAGCTCCGGCTCCGACATGGCGTCCGCGGCCGGGAACCGGCTCCGGGCCAGCACCTCCGCCCCGGGCCGGTCCTCCTCCCAGAGCGTCCTGGCGTCCATGGCGGCGCGAAGCCGCGGATAGAGCATCTCGGTGACGAACGGCGCCACCGGATGGAGCAGGTGGAGCACGCGGTTCAGGACGCTGCCCAGGGTCGCCGCGGTCCGTCGCGCCGCGGCCGGTCCGGTCCGCATCCGGGCCTTGGCGAGCTCCACGTACCAGTCGCAGAAGTCGTTGCGAACGAAGCGGTAGAGCACGGAACCGACGCCGGCGAAGTCGAATCCATCGAGGGCGGACCTCACGTCCCGGGTGCAGGACGCGGCGCGGGAACGGATCCACCGGTCTTCGGGAGACGGTCCGGCGATCTCTCCGTCGGCGTCCACGCTGGAAATCGAAAGGAACACGAAGCGCGACGCGTTCCAGAACTTCGTGAGGAATCGGCGGCCGATCTCGTGGAACTTGGCCAGCGAGAGCCGCATCTCCTGCCCCTCGGAGCAGAGCCGGACCAGGGTGAACCGCAGGGCGTCGGCGCCGACGCCTTCGAATCCGGAGGGGAACGCCCGTTCGATCCGCCGGAGCAGCTCGGCGGCGTTCGACGGGCGCGCCTCCTCGACGGGGCGCTTCAGCTCGTCCAGGGAGGCGCCCGAGATCACCGCCAGCGGATCCACCCCGTTGCCCTTGCTCTTGCTCATGACCGCGCCCCGCTCGTCGAGCACGGTGGGGTGGATGTAAACGTCCCGGTACGGGAGTCGGCCGGTCATCTCCAGCCCGGCGAAGTTCATCCGGGCCACCCAGAAGAAGAGGATCCCCTTGTCGGTGGAGAGCACCGAAGTCGGGTAGTAGCGGGCCAGGTCCGGCGTCTCTTCGGGCCATCCGAGAGTGCTCATCGGCCACAGCCAGGAGCTGAACCAGGTGTCGAGGACATCCTCGTCCTGCCGCCACGCCTCCGGATCGCGCCGGACCTCGGGCGGCGTGTCCACCCCGACCCGGACCTCGCCGGTCTCCCGGTGATGCCACGCCGGGATCCGGTGCCCCCACCAGATCTGGCGGCTGATCGTCCAGTCCCGGATGCCGATCAGCCAGCGGGCGTACACCCGTTCCCAGCGCGCCGGATGGAAGCGGAGCCCGCCTTCGGACGCCTTCGTCCACTCGCCCCCCGATTTCTCCCAGCCGCTCGCCTCGAGCGCCCGGTCGGCGAGGGGCCGCATCCTCACGAACCACTGGTCGGAGAGCCGGTACTCGATCGGAGCGCCGGAGCGCTGCGCCCGTCCCAGCGGCACCCGGCGCGGCGTCACCGCCTCGAGCAGGCCCTCGGCTTCGAGCGCCCGAACCGCCTCGTCGCGGGCCCGGAAGCGGTCGAGCCCCCGGAACGGCGGCGGGACCTCCCGGTTCAGGGAGGCGTCCTCGTTCATGACGTTCCGCGGCGTCAGGCCATGGCGCTCCCCGATCTCGAAGTCGTGGGGATCGTGCGCCGGAGTGATCTTGAGCGCCCCGGTGCCGAACTCGCGCTCCACGCCGTGGTCGGCGATGACCGGGATCGTCCGGTCCGTGAGGGGGAGCCGCACGCGGCGGCCCACGAAGCTCCGGTAGCGCTCGTCGTCGGGATGGACCGCGACCGCGACGTCGCCGAAGAGGGTCTCCGGCCGGGTCGTGGCCACCACCAGCCGTTCGTTCGGGTCGTCGGCGAGGGGGTAGGCGATGGACCACAGGTGGCCGGGTTCGCCTTCCGGAGCCGTCTCCACCTCGTCGTCCGAGAGCGCGGTCCGATCCACCGGGCACCAGTTCACGACCCGCTTGCCCCGGTAGATGAGGCCCCGGTCGTGGAGCGCGCAGAACACCCGGCGAACCGCCCGCGACAGCCCCTCGTCCAGGGTGAACCGGGTGCGTCGGAAGTCGCACGACGCCCCCAGCTTGCGGAGCTGCTCCAGGATCACGCCGCCGTAGCGCTCGCGCCAGGCCCACACCTGCTCGATGAACGCCTCCCGCCCGAGCGCCCGGTAGTCCACGCCCCGGGCGTCGAGATGCTTGCGGACCACGGTCTGGGTCGAGATTCCGGCGTGGTCCGTCCCGGGCACCCACAGCGCGTCCCGGCCGTCCATGCGCCGGTAGCGGACCAGGACGTCCTGGATCGTGTTGTTCAGCGCGTGGCCCATGTGGAGCCTGCCGGTGACGTTGGGAGGCGGGATGACGACGGTGAAGGGCTCCCGGTCCGGATCCCCGCCGGGTCGCGGCGCGCCCTCCGGATCCACTTCGCTCTCGAATGCCCTCGCCCGGGTCCATCGCTCCCACGCCTCGCGCTCCACGGCCTCGGCGTCGAAGCGCGGCGGGAGGTTCACGGGAGCGCTCTCAGCCGACGGCCGCCAGCAGGTCGGCGATCCGGTCGGTTCGCTCCCACGGGAAAGCCGGATTGCCGAAATGGCCGTTCGAGGCGGTGGCGGCGTAGATCGGGCGGCGGAGGTCGAGGGTCGCGATGATCTCGGCCGGGGTCAGGCCGAAGACTTCGCGGACCGCCCGCTCGATGGCGGACTCGGGGAGGGCGCCGGTCCCGAAGGTGTCCACGCGCACCGAGACCGGATCCCGACGTCCGATGGCGTAGGCCAATTGCACCTCGGCGCGGCGCGCGAGCCCGGCTGCGACGATGTGCTTCGCCACCGATCGCGCCATGTAGGCGGCGGAGCGGTCCACCTTGGTCGGATCCTTGCCCGAGAACGCGCCCCCGCCGTGCCGCGCCGCGCCGCCGTAGGTATCAACGATAATCTTCCGGCCGGTGAGTCCGCAGTCCGCCGCGGGACCGCCCTCCACGAAACGGCCTGTCGGATTGACCAAGACCTCGCGCGCCGCGTCGCGGAACGCCGCCGGGAGCGAGGGACGGACCACGCGCTCCTCCACATCGGATCCCACGCGGTCGGCGGACGCGGCGTCGTGCTGCGTGGACGCGACCACCGTCGGGATGGCGGCGACCTCGCCGCCCGGGCCGTAGGCGACCGTGACCTGCGCCTTGCCGTCGGGCCCGAGGTACGGGAGTTCGCCCCGGCGCCGCACCGTCGCCAGCCGCTTCGTGATCCGGTGGGCGAGGGTGACCGGGAGCGGCATGAGCTCGGGGGTTTCGTCGCAGGCGAAACCGAACATCATCCCCTGGTCGCCGGCCCCCCCGATGTCCACGCCCTGCGCGATATCGCCGGTCTGGCGGCCGAGGAGGATCTCGATCCGGACGCGCTCGGCGTCGAATCGGTCCTCGGTCCGCGAGTATCCGATGGAGCGGATCGTGTCCCGCACGACCGCTTCGAGTCGCGGCGTGGACGGCGCGGCCGCGGAGGCGACCTCTCCGGCCACCACGCATCGGCCGGCGGTGACGAGCGTCTCGCACGCGACCCTCGCATCCGGGTCGCGGGCGAGGAACTCGTCGAGGATGGCGTCCGAGATCTGGTCCGCCACCTTGTCCGGATGGCCGATCGTGACGGACTCCGAGGTGAACAGCCGCGGAGCCGGCCGCGAGCCGGTCCGGGCCACTGGCGGACTCACGGCCGGACTCGCGGGGCGCCGGGCGCCCGGGCGCTGCCGGGGAGGATTCGCATCGCTGGCTGGGGGCGCCCGCGAGCGCCCCGGGGCAGGCAGGAGGCGGACGAAGCGGCGGATGTTACCAGTCGCGCCGGGCGCCCGGCAGCGGCGAGACTGGTGGCGATGAACGCTCTTCCCCGGCCCACCGCGGTCCTGCTGCTCGCGGGCCGCTCGCTCCGGACCTGGCCCCTCACCGCCGACTTTCCCAAACCGCTGCTGCCGCTCTGGGGCCGCCCGCTGACCGAGCGCGTCCTCGACCAGCTCGAAGGCGTCGTGGACACCGCCGTGCTCGTCGTGGGGCATGGCCGCGAGCGCATCCTGGCCCACTTCGGCGACCGCTACGGGAGCATCCGGCTGGTCCCGGTGGTGCAGCGCGAGGCCCGCGGGACCGCGGACGCGCTCCGGGTGGCGGCGCCGCTCGCGGGAGACCGGGCGCTCGTCATGAACGGCGACGACTACTACCACGGGGAGGATCTGGCCCGGGTCTCGCGGTTCCCGACCGCGATCCTGTGCCAGGAGGCGACCGACCCGTGGAACCGCGCCACCGTCGAGGTGACCGCGGACGACTGGCTGGTGGACCTCGAGGAGAAGCCCCCCGCCGCCCGCTCCGGCGAACTGAGCAGCATCGGCGCCTACTCGCTCCTGCGGGAGGACCTGGCGCACCTCGGGGAGGTGGGCGAGAGCATCCGGGGGGAACTCGAGTTGCCCGACCTGATCCGGATCCTGATCCGGCTCCGGGGGGTCCGCGCGGTCCGGGCCCGCCGACCGTGGATCCCGCTGACCTACGCGTGGGATGTCGTCGGGCGGATGGCGCCGCTGTTCGCCGGGGAGCCGCCGTGGCCGGGAACCGAGCTCGGCTTCGCCACCACGCCTGGCGGGCGAGGGTCGGGAGCGCGTCATGTCGCCCCTCGCGGCCGGGTCGCGGCGGACGCATGGCTCTCGGGCCCGGTCGAGGTTGCGGACGACGCCCGGATCGAAGCCGGGGCGCGGGTGGAGCGGGCCGTCCTGCTGCGCGGCGCCCGGATCGGACCGGGAGCGGTCGTCGAGGACAGCGTTCTCGGACCGGGCGCGGTCGTGGGGGCCGGCGCCCAGGTGCGATCCGCCCGCGTCGAGCGGATCCGCGTCCTCGACCAGGAAGCCCGCGTGGGGGTCGAGCGGGTCGGCGCCTGCCTGGGAGAGGGCGCCTCGATCCCCGAGGGCGCCGTGACCCCGCCGGGACTTCTGCTCGGGCCGGGAGAGCGGTTCGGCGCTTCGGCGGCCCGTCCGCCGGATCCGTGCGCTACTGGGAGCGGAACAGCAGGTACGCCGAGGCCAGGCTGAAGAACAGGTTCGGAGACCAGGCGGCGAGCGCCGGGTCGAGGAGACGGGCGTCGCCGAGGAACTCGAAGAACGGGGCGGCGAGCAGGTAAACGAGCCCGATCGCGAGCGCGATCCCGGCGGAAGCCGCATTGCCCCGGTTGCCGGGGCGGAACGCGAACGGAACCCCGATGAGGACGGTCACGAGCGCCGCGAGCGGCAGCGAGGCGCGGGTGTGGAGATCCACGCGCAGCTCCGTGGTCTCGTGCCCCGCCGCCTCCACGAAGCGGATCCGCTCCTCGAGTTCCCGGTAGCGCAGGTGATCGGGGATCTGTTCCTCCGAGAGCAGCCGCTCCGGCGGCGGCAGCCCCGGGATCGGCGCCACGGCGAACGCCGACGAGCGGCTCGAGGCCGAGTCCCGGCGGAATCCTCCGATCCCGGTCCACTCCCCTTCCTCCGGGGACCAGTGGGCCGAGGCGGCCCAGGTTCGCCCGGCGAGGGATGCGCCGTCGGATCCCAGCCGGAAGACGGAGAGCCCGCTGACGACGGCGTGGCCGGCCTCGAAGGCCTCGTAGTGGAAGATCGTGCCGCCGTCGGCGAGGCCCCAGTGCCGCTCCAGGGGGTCCAGTCGCCGCAGCGGGGTTCCGCGGATCCGGGATCCCAGGTCGTCCGCCGCCGGGCCGCTGAGCGGGATCGCGAATTCGTGGATGGCGACTCCGGCTCCGCTGGCGGCGAACCCCACGAGGAGAGCCGGGACCGCCAGCCGGGCGCGGCTCACCCCGCCCGCGAGGAACGCCGTGATCTCGCGCTGGCGGCCGAGGACTCCGTAGGTGATCAGGGTTGCCGCCAGGGCCGCCAGGGGGAGCATCTCGGTCGTGAACTCGGGGACGGACAGCCCCAGGTAGCGGATCACGTCCGGCAGCGGAACGCCGTTGTCGAAGGCGTCGGCGAGCACGGCGGTGAGGCGTCCGATGAGCTGCGCGGAGACCAGCGCCGCGAGCGCCACCGCGAAGTAGCGCGAGAACTGCCGTCCCACGTAGCGGTCGAGCAGAAGCGGCCGGCCGCGGCCGACCCGGCGCCGCCGGGCGTGGCGGGCGCGGCGGCGCCGGAGATGGGCGCCCACCCCGTCCCGGAGCCGACCCACCGTCCGGAAGACGGGCGCGAGCGGATCCAGCTCCCGCGACGCCAGCGCCAGCAGCGTTCCCGCCAGCGCCAGCGCGATGAGATTCGGCCCCCACATGGAGAGCCACGGGGACATCTCCCCCGAGGCGGCGAGCTCCTCTCCGAACGAGAGGGGCACGTGGTAGGCGATGACGACCAGGACCGCGACCGCGAAGGCGCCGGAACGCGCCGCTCCCGCCTGGGGACGCAGTCCGAGTCCGAGCCCGATCAGCCCGAGCACCAGACAGGCCGCCGGCAGGGCGAACTTCTTGTGGATCTCCACCCGGTAGAGCGGCGCCAGGGTCCTGGCGTAGGCGTCGGCGAGCGCGGACAGGGTCATGGCGCGGGCGTCCTGCCGCCGACCCACGGTCTCCCGCCCGAAGAAGTCCTCCGGATCGAGCGGCAGCCGGATCTCGGCGGCGCGCTGGATGCGGTAGCGGCCCGGGTCCGAGAGCCTCGCGTTGTGAACCTCGACGTCCTCGAGCTCCAGGAACGCGACCCGGTCCTCGGGCGCCGTGACCAGGCGGCCGCGACGGGCCAGGAACAGGGTCGGGTCGTCGGCGCGGTCGGTGTCCGCGAGGAACACCCGCTCCCAGTCCTCCCCGGTGGCGGGCAACTCGCCCACGAGCAGGACGCGCCCGTCGAGGAGCTCGTCGTAGAAGATCCGGGGCCGGATCTCGGTGGTCAGGCGCGCATCGAGCAGTTCGTCCCGCAGATCCACGAAGCGCCGGTTCGTCTCCGGCACGACGCCGATCATCAGGAAGGCGCTGAAGGCCGTCGCGGCGACCGATGCGAGCGCGATGGGACGCAGCAGCCGCCACGGGGACACGCCTCCGGCCCGCATCGCGATCAGTTCGCTTCCGGCGGCGAGCCGGTTCAGCGCGAGGAGGATCCCGAGGAGGAGGGCGCTCGGCACCGCGACGACGAGGAGCCCGGGCACGAGCAGCGCCAGCGCCTGCCCCACGATCGCGGGGCTCGCGCCCTGGGTCACGAGGAGCTGGAGGTTCCGGACCAGCTCGTTCAGGAGCAGGGCGAACAGAAAGACGAAGACGCCCAGGAACAGTCCCGGCGTGAGCAGCCGGAGGAGATACCGGTCGAGGAGCCCCATGCGGCGGGCTTTCCTCAGCCGAGGGCGTCGAGCACGACGTCCGTGATCTCGCGGGTTCCGGCGCGGCCGCCGAGATCGGCGGGCAGGACGTCTCCGTCGAGACAGCGGTCCACCGCCGCCTGCACCGCGGCGGCCTCGCGGGCGAGGCCGAACGAGTGCTCGAGCATCATGGCCGCCGAGGAGATCGCCGCCAGCGGATTCGCGACGCCGGCTCCGACGATGTCGGGGGCGGAGCCGTGGACCGGCTCGTAGAGTCCGCCGCGGTCGCCCAGACTCGCCGAGGGGAGAAGCCCCAGCGATCCGGCGAGAACCGCCGCCTCGTCGCTCAGGATGTCGCCGAACAGGTTGCCGGTCACGATCACGTCGAAGGCGCGCGGATTCCGGATGAGCTCCATCGCCGCGCGGTCCACGTACATGTGGTCGAGCTCGACCTCGGGGTACTCGGATGCGAGCCCGGAGACGACCTCGCGCCAGAGCGCCGAACTCTCCAGCACGTTCGCCTTGTCCACGGAGAGGAGACGCCTCCGGCGCCGTCCCGCCGCCTCGAACGCCACCCGGGCGATGCGCTCGATCTCCCGCGCCTCGTAACGCAGCGTGTTCACGCCGACGCGGTCGGCGCCTTCCCCGGAGACGCCCCGCGGAACGCCGTAGTAGAGCCCGCCGGTCAGCTCGCGGACGATGAGAACGTCGGTTCCGGCGATCGCCTCGGGTCGGAAGGGCGAGTGGGGGAGGACCCTTCGGACCCGTACCGGCCGCAGGTTCGCCCATGCCCCCAGCGCGCGCCGCAGCTCGAGCAGCGCCCGCTCGGGTCGGGTCTCCGGCGGCAGGAGGTCATGGCGCGGATCGCCGACCGCGCCGAGGAGGATCGCCGGGGCGGCGAGACACGCCTCGCGGGTCGCGGCGGGAAACGCCTCCCCGCAGCGGTCCCACGCGGTCCCGGCGAAGGGGCGGCGGTCCGCGCGGACAAGGTGCCCGAACCGGTCGGCGACCCGTTCGAGCACGCGCTCGGCCTCGGCGATGACCTCGGGGCCGATGCCGTCCCCGGGGAGGCAGACGAAGCGGATTTCCATGCGAGTCCCGATCGTACCGGCGAGATCAGCCTGACCGGATCGTACCCGGGGGGATCAGGCCGGACGGTGGCGCGCCTGCGCCCGCAGCTTCGCCGCGATGAACTCGGCGTGCGGCACGTGGAGGAGCTTCGCGGCCTGCCGGATCAGGTGCTCTTCCTCGCCGGCGAGCGTCTCGTCGGCGAACGCCACCTGGAAGAGGAGTTCGATCACGGTGGCCTTCTGCTTCAGCGAAAAGCTGCGGTCCACCGCCCGGGTGAACTCGTAGAGGGAGACGGCCTCCGCCGCGCGCCGGGTGGCCTCGGCGAGGAGACCCGCGCTCTCGCCGGCGCTCAGACCGAAGGCGGAGGCGAGCGCCTCGGTCGCGGCGCGCCGCTCGCGGGCGTCCACTTCGTGATCGGCGGCGGACACCTCGAGCAGCAGCACGGCGGTGGCGATCCGCACCTCCCCGGGGTCCGGCGCCGGCGGAGGCGCGGCGTCCGCGTCCGGCCGCCGCGGCCCGCCCGAGATCCAGTCGGTGATCCAGCCCATCCCGTCAGTTTCTCACGGACCGGGGCGCCCCACCGACCTCTACCGGGGCGCGGGAGCGCCGGGTCGCGACTTCCAGACCCAGAGCCCGAAGGCGCCGAGGCCGAAGAACATGACCATAAGGCTCACCACGGTTCCGGCGACCGGGATCTCGAGCGCCACCGCGAAGATCCCGAGGCCGAGCGCGAGGCGCAGGAGGGTCTGCCACCGCGTGACGCCGGCGCCGAGGATCGCTTCGCCGACGGCCAGACCCGCCAGAACCCGGGAGGCGTAGAGCAGGAACAGGTAGAGCGCGACGAGCGCGGCGGCGACGGGAATGCCGATGAAGGTGAGGGCCGTCAGGATGGCGGCGAACGGCAGGCCGACGAACAGCAGGAGCCCGAGGAGCAGGGGCATGAGCGGCCGGCCGCCGAACCCGGCGACCCGGCGGACCGGGCCCCCCGCGAGCAGGAGCAGCACCCCGCCGAGCGCCACGGCGCGGGCCCATCGCAGCAGGACTCCCCACGCCCGCTCGCCCGGGCCCTCGCTCTCGGGCTCGGCTTCGATCCATTCCACTTCGGGGGCGCCGGCCGCGCGGGTCGGCTCTTCCCCTCCGTGGTAGCGGACGACGCCTCCGACGGTGGCGCCGGGGCCGAGCTGGAGCGCCCCCGCCGCGATCCGGGCATCGCCCCCGACGGCGCCGTCGAGATCCACTCGACCGGCCCCCGCCACGAGGGATCGGCCGATCTCTCCCGAGAGAATGAGGTTCTCCCCCGCCAGGAAGGCGCCGCCGCCGATCGAGCCGCGGGAGCGCAGCTCGAACATCTGCCCCGCTCCGGTGACCGTGCGCCCCACCCGGCCGAGGATCCGCACGCTCTGGGCCAGGCCCCTCCAGCTCAGTCCGACCTCGCCTTCGATGTCGAGGCGCTCGGAGAGGCCGATCAGGTCGCCCTCGACGACGCCGCTCACCGTGAGCGACTGCGCCATGTAGTACACATCGCCGCGGACCTCCCCGGCGATCACGGCGTTCTGGCAGGTCAGGATGACGTCGTCCTCGACGACCTCGCCCGCCGGAATCCGGCAGCCGGCGTCGTCGCGACGGATTTCGCGCGCCTCCGCCGGGGGAGGGGCGAGGGCGAACAGGGCGGGGATCAGCGCGGCGGCGAGAAGCGCCGAAGCCCCGCCGGGGCGGAGCCGGCGCGCGGCCGCGGAGAGAGATGCGATGGCGATCAGGGTCATGGCCACGAGGCCTCCGATGAAGGGCTGGGTAAGGAGGGCGCCGAATTCGAGAACGAGGCGGAGGAGGGAGAACCCGACGCGGTTCAGCAGGTGGACGTCGGCGACTCCGGCGGGGTCGGCGCCCCCGAGGTCGCCCACGAGCCGGCGGAGCGCGATGATCCCGAAGGACAGCAGCAGCCCGGCGGCGACGACCCACGCGAACTCGCGGCGGATCTCCTTCGCCGGCGCGGTCTCGGGGGCGATCGCCGCGCCGAGCAGCCGGCTTTCCCGGGCGAGCGCCCCGGACCGGCGCCCGCACTCGGAACAGCGGTCGAGGTGGAGTCGCAGATCGGACCCGGCGCGCTCGTCCAGCTCTCCGTCGAGCAGGGCGACGAGCTCGAGCTCCGAAAGGTGTCCGGTCATGCAGCGCCTCCTCCCGCGTCCTCGAGCAGGGCCCGCAGCCGACGCCGCCCCCGGAGCAGCACCACGCCCACCTGGCCGGCGGGGATGTCGAGGGCCTCGCCGATCTGGCGGTAGGTCAGCTCGGCCCCGTAGCGGAGGGAGAGGGCGAACCGCTGGCGCCGCGGCAGGCGGGCGAGCGCCTTGCGGACCTGATCGCGGCTCTCCCGGGTGATCAGCAGGTCGAGAGGGTTCGACGATTCCGACTCTAGGCGCGCGGCCCGCCGCTCGTCGAGCGGTTCCGCGCGCCGCGCCCGGCGCGCCTCGTCCCAGCACCGGTTCGTCGCGATCCGGAACAGCCAGGGAGCGAACGGTCGAGTCGGGTCGAACGAACCGATGCGGAACCGGGCCTTCAGCATGATGTCGGAAGCGAGATCCTCGCCGTCGTTGCCGGGCAGCGCGCGACGGCAGAAGGAGGCCACCCGGGGGCGGAAATGGGCGTAGATCGCTCCCCAGGCCTCGCCCGCCTCGTCGGCTGAGACATCGGCGTCGGGTTCATCGGCGAGCTGGCAGCGACGCGCGAGCGCGGCGAAACCGGCTGCGGAAGATCCCGGGGAGCGGGCGGGATCATCGGCGTCGCGGGGCATTCCTCCTTTCCCTTATACCCACGGGCGCCGCGATTTGTTACGTGCGCGCCCGACGCGCTCCGGCCGTCCTCCGGCTTCTCGATCCCGCCGGTCGCGGTCCGGTCGTAGAATCGCGCCCGATGCGGGTCGGGCGGCGGGTTCTCCTCGGGGTCGGCGTCGTCGCCCTCGCGGCGCCGCTCGTCTTCGTCGCGCGGACGCTCGACCGCATGGCGCTCGCCTACACGACCGGCCTCCGGCGGTCGCCGGACGGGCCCGGATTCATGGGCGTCGAGGCCGGACGCGGGGGCCCGGCGCCCGGCATCGTGTTCCTCGGGCGATCGGCCGCCGCCGAGGGCGCTCCCGGGTTCGTGATGCGGCGGGTCTCCGCCGAGGGGCGCGAGGCGGGGCTTCGGCCCGGCGACCGGATCGTGCGCGTGGACGGTGTCGCCCACGACTCGATGGAGTCCGCCATGCAGGCGCTGGTTCGGGACCGGAAGGC
>JAJEAO010000010.1 GCA_022822745.1 Acidobacteriota bacterium | reverse complement strand
AGTCTGGTACAACACCGAACGGCCCCACCAGAGCCTCGACGGCGAAGTCCCCATGGCCGTCCTCGCCAGAGAGGCGGAGCTCCGCGAAGACCGGCCCCTCTACCGGCCGCCACCCCCGCCGCGCACCAGAACCCGCACCTCTGCCCTTGTTGCCGGCGCCCAACCGACTCGACATCCCCGTCCTCGCCTCGGGAAACCTCCACCCCCTCCCGGAATCCCCCACTGCCAAAGAGGGTGGGCCCGTACAGTCAGTCTCCGATGCAGTAGAGCGCTTCCGCCGTCCGAAGGAAGATCTGTCCGTTCGACATCGCCATCGAACTCAGCGTGTAGGACTCCATGTCGTTCGTCGCGAGGATCTCGAAGCCGTCACCGGAGACGTCCACGACCGAAGCCAGCCCGTCCTCGTTGATCACGTAGAGGCGTCCCTCGGCCAGCACCGGCGACGCGCTGTAGGTGCCGGGCGCGAGTCGCATCGGTCCGGCGAGCACTTCGCCGGTCTGCGCGTCGAGGGCGTAGAGCACTCCGTTGTCCGTGACGACGAAGAACCGCTCCCCGTCGGTGACGGGGGTGGGCACATCGGGGCCCCGGTCGAAGGACCAGATCCGGTGGGACTCCGTGATGTCCCCTTCCCCGCCGGTGCGGAGCGCGAGGAGCGGCTTGACCCGGGTGGGCGCGTAGATGATCCCGTCCTTCACGATCGGGGACGCCACGATCCGGTAGGCGCCGTTGTCCTCCGGGTTCAGGCCGTCGGCCCGCCACCGCTCCCGACCGGTGTCCAGATCGTGGCCGGTGACGACATCGCCGCCCGTGATGACGAGCTCGTCGCGGCCTTCGACCTGGTGAACGAACGGCGTCGTGTAGGAGTCCGGGGACTCGTGCCGCGCCTGGGTCGGCCGCTCGACGCGCCAGGCCGTCTCTCCGGTCTCGGTCGAGATCCGCAGCAGGTAGGAGGGATCGTCGGTCTTCATCCCGTGCAGCACCTGGACGAAGAGCGCGTCGCCGTGGAGCAGAGGACTGCTCGCGTAGCCCCAGTTCAGCCCGAAGTCCCCGTAGTCGGCCTGGATGTCCCGCGTCCAGAGTTCGGTTCCCCCGAAATCGAATGCCTTGAGGATCCCGGTCCCGGTGAGGACGTACACGTTCCGCCCATCGGTCACCGGAGAAGGCGAACTCATGTTCTGCTTGCGTCCGCGAGTGTCCCGGTCGCTGATGTGGCGCTTCCAGCGGACCGAGCCATCGCTGCGGTCGAGCGCCCACAGCTCGATGTGACCCGAATAGGCCACGTTGCCTCGCCCCTCGACGGCGCGCCGCCGGTAGCCCTCGGAGGGGTTCGCCGGAACGCCCGCCGCATCCTCGGGGATCGAGACGTTGAGGAAGATCGTCTCCCCGGAAATGATCGGAGTCGCGCCGCTCCACGCCGGCATCGCGGTCTTCCAGACGATGCCGTTCTCGGTGTCCCAGGTCACCGGGAGCCCGGTCTCACCGCTCACGCCGTCATGGGACGGGCCCCGCCAGTGGGGCCAGTCCTCCGCGCCGGCGGCTCCAGCGCAGAGCGCAGCGGGAATCGCGAGGGACAGAAGCGGGGTGAACATGCGTCGGGACACGGCGAAACCTCCAGAAAGTTCGCTGATTGTAGAAGGTGGGGCGACGCCGGGCCCCGGACCGGGTCAGCGGCTGATGCCGAAGAGCCGGTCGATCGCCCGGACCACGAGAACGCCCCCGCTTGCCGCCGGCGACGCCATCACGATGCGGTCCACGCTGTTGCGAGCGAGCAGGTCGTAGTCCCGCCCGGCCCGCACCACGAAGGTCTCGCCCTCCTCCGACGTGAAGTAGAGCCTCCCGTCCGCCGCGAACGGAGACGCGGCGTAGGAGCCGCCGATGCCGCCGATCCGGGCGCGGTAGAGGCGCTCCCCGGTCTCGCCGTCGTAGGCGGAAAGCCGACCGTTGTTGGCGTTCAGATAGAGCACCCCGCGGTAGAAGAGCGGCGACGGGATGTACACGCCCCCTCGGTTGTGGCTCCACGCGATCGCCTCGCTCGCGTCCTCGCCGGGAGCGAGGCTCAGGTCGCCGCGCCCTCCGGGACGGATGGCGTAGATGGGCCGGATCGGCGGGTAGCCGGCCTGCACGAACAGGAGGCCGTCGCCGAGGAGCGGAACCCCGATCGGGATCTCGGAGTTCGGACCGAGCCGCCAGTTCTCCTCGCCGGTCCGGGCGTCGTAGCCCCGGATCGTGGTCCCGTTCACGACGATCTCGGGCGCTCCCGCGAGCGTGTGGACCAGCGGGGTCGAGAAGGTGGAGACCTCGTCGCGCGGGCTCCGCCAGACCGGCTCGCCGGTTTCGAGGTCGAACGCCCCGAGGAAGGCGTCGCCGTGGACATCGGCCAGAACCACGACCGCGCCGGCGTGCAGGATCGGCGACGAGGCGTGTCCCCACTGGTAATCCGGGTCGTAGAACCAGCCGCTGTTGAGCACTCCGATCTCGCGCTCCCAGAGCAGGTTCCCGTCGAGATCGTGGCACGCGAGCACTCCCATGCTGCCGATCAGGGTCACGATCCGCTCCCCGTCGGTCACGGGAGTGGCGTTCGCCTGGCTGGACTTCGTGTGGCGCCGGGTCCGCGGCGCCCCCCGGCGGATCTCGGTCCTCCAGAGCGCCTCGCCGGTCTCGAGTCGGAAGGCGCGGAGCGACCAGACGTGTTCGGAGTCGTTCTCCACCGGCGCGACATCGCCGTAGAGGCCGATCCGGAACTCGTTGTCCTCGGTGAGACTCGCGGCGGTGAGGGCGAACACCCGGTCTTCCCAGATGATCGGGCTCGACACGCCGAGGCCGTCCAGCGGAACCTCCCACGCGATCCCGTCTCCGGCGGCCGCGTCCCAGCGGAGCGGCACTCCCTGCCCGTCCGCGATCCCGGAGCCCTCGGGCCCCCGGAACTGCGGCCAGGGCCGCGCCCGGACGGGGAGGTCGGCGGCCGGGTCGGGCGTCCGTGCGTCCGCGGTTTCCTCGGACTCCCGGGCAGCCGCGCGCCCCTCGGTCTCCCCTTCCGGCTGAAAGGTCGAAACGTCTCCCTCCCGCTCCACGACGAGCCGCTCCACCATGCCGCCCCGGCCGGGGAACGAATACCGGACATCTCCGGCCGCCACGAACGACCTCGACGCCCCGCGGCGCTCGAGCTCCACCGGGTCGTCGGAGGGGCGATCGCCGCCCGCTTCGACGAGGAAGCCCTGAGCCGTCAGCGACTCTCCCCGCACCGCGATCCGCACGCCGCGACCCGCGGTCTCGTTCCAGTAGCGCCCCGCAAGCAGCGCGCGCTCGGCAGCGCCGAGGGCGGCGCGCTCGACCGGTTCGGCGGTGGCGGTCCGGAGCGCCTCCGCAAATCCGGACTTGCCGATCGCGGCCTCTCGGGCGGCGGCGAGGGCGTCGTTGTCGAAACGACCATTCCGGAGCGCCGCATCGAAGAGCTCGCGGTCATCCCGCCGGACCGCCTGCGCCAGGACTCCTCCGACCCCCGGCGAGCCCCGGTCGAGCAGATAGAGAACGACCTCCCGATGGCCGGACCCGGCGGCGCGGCTGAGCGGCGTCATCTGGTAGAAGCGGTCGGAGACCGCGAGCGAAGCGCCCGCTTCCACGAGCGCCTGAACCACATCGAGATGCCCCCGGTCCGCCGCGAAGAACAGCGCCGTCGCCCCGTAGCGGTTCGGAGCGTCCACCGGGACGCCCCCCGCCAGGAGCTCCGCCACCCGAGCCGGATCGCCCTCGCGCGCCGCCTCCCGCAAGTCCGCGCCCGTTCCCGGGTCCGGCTGAGCGGCGAACGCCGGCGCGCCCGCCAGGCTCACGGCGAGCGCGAGCAGAACAGGATGGACCGCCCGCTTCGAAGGACCGGTCCGCTCACTTCCCCAACGCAACATGAGAAGGTTGTACACGACAGCCGGCAGAATCCGCGAACGCGGCCCTCTCCGACCCGCCCTCCGCCATGACCCAGTACGACGCGATCGCCGCCCGTTACCGCCGCTCGAAGGAACTGCCCTTCCGGCGCGCCATCGAACGCCCCAGCCTGTTCGGCATCCTGCCCGATCTCCGCGGGCTCTCGGCCTTCGACTTCGCCTGCGGGGAAGGCCACTACTCGCGTCTCCTCGTCGAGGCGGGCGCGGCGTCGGTCACCGGGGTGGACCTTTCGCCCGCGATGATCGCCCTGGCCCGCCAGCAGGAGAGCCGGGCGCCGCTGGGGATCCGCTACCACTGCGCCGATGTCTCCCGCTTCGAGCCCGCGGCGCCCGCCGATCTGGTCGTGGCGATGTACCTGCTCCACTACGCCGATTCCCCGCGGACCCTGGCGCGATTCCTGGAGGTGATCCGGGCTGCTCTCAAGCCCGGCGGCCGGCTCGTGGGGTTCCTCGACAACGTCCACGAGCCGCCCGACGGAACCCGCTCGTGGGCGAAGTACTCCTTCGATCGCTTCTGCCGCCGGCCGCGCCCCGACGGCCCCCGGGAGGGAGACGCGATCGTGTACCGGATGATCGAGCCGGAAGGGAGCAGCTTCGAGTTCGAGACCGTCTTCTGGAAGCCTGCGACCTACGAGCAGGCCTTTCGCGCCGCCGGGCTCGAGGCGCTCCGGTGGGAGACGCTGCGCCTCCACCCCTCGGAGCGGGACAACCCGTTCTGGGACGACTACCTCGCCCACCCCCCGGCCATCCCGTTCACCGCGGTCCGGCCGGACGGTCGGTAGCGCGATCGCCGGAGGCGCGTCGTCAGAAGTCGCCGTTCGGTGTCGCGAGGCGCGAAGCGTCGGCGATGAAGTCGAGCACTTCTCCGACTTCCGGGTCGAGATCGGCGTCCGGGATGTGGGCCGCGAGCTGAGCGAAGTCCCTCTTGCGAGGCAGCGGGTTCTCCCCCCCGGACAGTTCGCCGAAGCGCCGAAGTACAGCAGGCAGCACCTCTTCGCTGGCCCGGGCATCGGGAGACCACGGATCCCCATCCAGCTCGAGGAGCGCCGCCTCCACCCGCCTCAGCGCCTCTGCCATGGCTTTTCCGCGCTTCGCGCACAAATCGTTCTTGAACAGTGAATTCGGCGCCGTCTCCGCCGTCGCTTCGGCGAATGCGAGAAGCGTGTCGCGGGAGCACACGTAGTTCTCGATCTCCCGCCTCTGCCACATGCGCATCGGGAAGCCCTGTTCCGGCGGCAGGGAGCGCTCGATCCGGTCGAACAGCGCGACGGCCTTCAGTCCCGGCTGCGCTTCGCGGAGGCCGTGGAAGTGCGCGACTGCCCTCATCGGCTGGTTGCCGACCGGCTTGACGAAGGCCGATTCCAGAGCCCGTACGGCAGACTGATGTCCACAGCGCTCCGCCAGCGCGCGCAGCATCCGAGCGTCCGTCGTTCCTTCGACGTAGAGCACGAACCCGGCGGCTCGCGCCTGCTCGAAGTCCGCGTAACCGATGTCGCGCAGCGCCTTGAACACCTGGCTGGGCCGACCCGCCACCTCGTGCGGCGCTCCCACGAACGCGATCAGCATGTCCTGCTGAGCCGCCTCATGAAGCAGAACCTCGGAGTGGCTCGCGAGGATGAGCTGGGACCTTGACGCGCGCGCCCGTTCGCTCAGGAGCTCGTAGGTCTGGCGCTGGCGCACGATTTCGAGATGGGCATCCGGTTCGTCGAGGACGAGAACCGCCCGCTGATTCAGCGCGAGATGGGCGAGAACCAGCGCCGTCTGCAGCATCCCGCGCCCGCTGGACGTGAGGTCGAACCGGATGCCGCGCTGTCGGTAGGACATGGCGATCTCGCCCCGATCGGGAATGTGGAGGGGAGGGTCGAGCTGCATGCCGAAGAGCCGTTCGATGTCCGCGACGAGCTGCGTCCACGGCTGGAGCCCCGCGTCACTGAATCGCTCCTTTTCCTCGATCTGGAAGCACAGATTCCGAAGCACCTCCGCGGTCCGCCCTTCCCCCAGACGGACGTTGACTCCACCAGGCTCGAGGCGGAGTTCGTTCATCGCGAGGCCCGACATCGGCGGCAGATAGGCCACCCGCACGTCTCTGGCCTCGTCCGGCACTTCCATGCGGCGGGTTCCCTTCGAGTCGACGCGGAGGGGGCGGCAGTAGAAGCTCTCCGCGTTCGCATAGTCGAACTCGAGACCGCAGCGCCAGGCCTTTCCGTCGGTGACTCCCTCGACCACGATGTCCACGCGGATGTTCGAGGTCCGCTGCTTTCCGTTCACGCGACGGACGTTCCGGACGCGGAGATCCCGCCAGAAGTGCTTGGCGTCCGGCGCCGGAACCGTGACCAGGTCGCGCCGATTGATCGCGACGCCGGGACGCTTCGGCGCGTTTCGCTCGGCGCCCTTCTCCAGCCACCTGCGCATTCCGAGATCCCAGAGCGCCAGCGCCTGGAGCGCGGTCGTCTTGCCCGAGTTGTTCGGCCCGATGAACAGGACCGGACTGTCGAGCGGGATATCGAGTTCCTCGAACCGCTTGAAGTTGCGGACGAGGAGCCGGGTCAGCACGGCGGACGCCGCCCCTGGCTACTCGCCCGGGCCGAAGGCGTAGAGGTGTTCGACGGTGCGGATGTAGAGGCGCGACGGCGCGATGGCGGGCGTCGCATAGACCGCCTCTCCGAGGGTGTTCACCTCGAGTACTTCCAGCTCGCGCGATTCCTCCCCCGGGTCGAGCGGACGGACCACGGCGGCGAGTCCCAGCTCGCTCACGAAGTAGATCTTGCCGTCGGCAGCGACCGGGGAGGCGTAGTAGGCGTCCACGGCGCCCCGCAGACGCGCCTGGGACAGCCTGCGTCCCGTAGTCGGATCCAGCGCGGTCACGATGCCGCCGTCGTTCACCATGTAGAGAACACCGCCGTAGAGGAGCGGCGACGGAAGCTGCGGAACGCTCCGCCGGTAGCTCCAGACCGTGTTGGGCTCGGTCAGGTCGCCGGCCTCGCCGGGGGCGCCCGGCCGAATCGCCAGGATGCCGTTCTGGGAGGAGAGCACCGCCTCGTAGTACGCCCAGTCGCTCGCCTCCAGCAGCCCGTTGCTGCCGAGATCGATCACGTCGAACCAGAAGTCGGAATGTCCGGCGGCCTCGTCGCGGGCGAGCGCGCCGTCACCGTTGGCGTCGGAGGCTTCGAGCGCCTCGGCGAACGTGGGCGGGGTGATCTGGTTGCCGGGCTGGTTCAACGGCGCGCCGTAGCCGTTCACGTAGACGAGGTCTCCCTCGAGGAGCGGGGTGGACTTCATTTCCCAGGGCAGCCCCCGGACCCACCAGCGGGCGTCGCCGTCGGCGACGTCATAGGCGGTGAGGAGAAAGCTCCCCGGCGCCAGGATCTCGAGTCCGTCCGCCGTCTCCCGCAGAACCGGCGTGGAGTGGCCGCTGGTGGCCTCCGGCCGCGCCGTGCGCCAGAGAACATCCCCGCTCGCCCGATCGAACGCAACGATCTCCGAGCCGAGGTTCTGGTCCAGGACCAGGACCACGGCGTCTCCCGCGAGGATCGGGGACGCCCCCATGCCGTAGTAGTTGTCGAAGGGCCCGAGCGGCTGACGCCACGCTTCCCTGCCCTCTTCGTCGTAGCCGATCAGGCCGAGGTCCGGAAAGAACGCGTACACCCCGTCGTCGGTCGCGGCGACGCTCGGTGACGCGGCGTTGTTCCGGGAATCCACCTCGGTGACGCGCTCGCGCTTCGCCACCGCGCGCCACAGTTCCGCTCCGGTTTCGGGATCGAGCGCGATGGTCAGGAACTCGTCTTCGGCGAAGGCCGTGACGTGCACCCGGCCGCCCGCGAGGATCGGCGACGAATGCCCCGGTGGAAGCGGCGTCCGGAAGACCTCCGCCCGATCGGGTCCGAAGACGACCGGGAGATCCCCGTCGGGGCCGATGCCCGTCCCGTTGGGGCCGCGGAACCGGTCCCATTCCTCGGACCAGGCCGGGATGGAGGTCACAAGGGCCGCGAGGGCGAAAAGGGTGGCGAGTCGCATGGTCATGGGTTCACTCTCCGCGGAGGTGGGTGTCGAGGAAGGCCACGATGCGGTTGGCGCTCGTGATGCGGTTCTCGCGCTTGCGGAAGCCGTGACCCTCGTCGGGGAAGATCACGTACTCGACCGGGACGCCGTTCGTCCGGACCGCTTCCACGATCTCGTCGCTCTCGATCTGGAGGACGCGCGGGTCGTTCGCGCCCTGGACGACAAAGAGCGGCCGCACGATGTTCTCGGCGTGGAAGAGCGGCGAAATCGCCGTCAGTCGGTCGAGATCGGTCTCCGGGTTTCCGAGTTCCGCGTAGAGCGAATCGCGGGCGGCGCCCCACCACGGCGGGATCTGCGACAGCGTGCGAACCCAGTTCATCACGCCGAAGATGTTCACCCCAACGTCGAACACCTCCGGCTCGAAGGCGAGCGCGGCGCCCACCATGTAGCCGCCGTAACTGCCGCCGATGATCCCGATCCGGGAGCCGTCCACCCAGTCGAGCGATTCGAGGTAGTCGCGCGCCTCGACACAGTCCTTGAGATCCACATCGCCGTGGCGCTGGTCGTCGAGATGGTAGAAGGTCTTGCCGTAGCCCGAGGAGCCCCGGTTGTTCACCGCGAGCACCGCGTAGCCGTGGTTCACGAGGTGCTGGATCTGCGCCCGGTAGCCCTTGCGGCTCTGCCCGCCCGGCCCGCCGTGGACCCAGACCAGCGCCGGCGCGGGGTGGTCGGGAGTCGCATCCCGGGGGCGATAGAGGATGGAGGGAATCTCCAGACCGTCGTAACTCGGGTAGCGAACGACCTCGGCGGTGACCAGGTGTTCTTCGGCGATCTGCGGATTCAGGGTGTCGGTGAGTCGGACGGCCTCGTCGCCCTCGAGGTCCCAGACGTGGAGATTCGCCGGGGCGGTGTCGCTGGACAGATAGAACGCCAGCTTCGTCTCGCTTGCCGAAAAGGAGACGCCCGAGAGGTCTCCGCCGGGCAGCTCGGGAAGCGTGACGGCTTCCCTGCTGCGCGTGTCGAGGATCGTGATCTTCGTGGATGCGTCCGCGTTGACGCCGGTGACCCGGTAGGTTCCGTGGTCCGACCAACCGACGAACATCACGTCCCAGTCGGCCTGGACCAGCGGTTCGCGCGCGTCGGTCGCCGGGTCCCAGATCCAGGCCTCGTTGAACTCGCCGTGGGCGTTCGTGAGGTACGCCAGCGAGGCCGATCCGGGGAGGAACGTCATGGGAACATGGCTCGCATCCCCTTCGTGCGGCGTGACATGCCGCGGCTCGGCCGCGGAATCGTCGAGATCGACCACGTACACGTCCGAGTCGGCGTTGTTTCGCGAGCGCGAGACAGCCAGCCAGCGTCCGTCGCCGCTGACCGGACCCGGCTGATAGCCCCCCGGATTCTCGAAGACGAGACGGCGCTCGAGACTCCCGGCGTCGTATTCGTAGAGATCGAACGCCTGCGGATCCCTCTCGTTGCTGGTGACGAAGAAGGCCGACCCGTCGTCACGGAACCCGCTGAACCCGGCCTTGAGGTTCTCTCCGGGCGTGATGTCGGTGAGCGTTCCGTCGGGATCGCGCACGAAGAGATGGTTCAGCTCGTTCCCGCCTTCGTCGGCGGTGAGGAGAACCCGGTCGTCGGCGGGGAAGTACGCGACCGAGAGGTGGGATTCCGTCGTGGAGCTCGTGAGCGCTTCGGGCGCGCCTCCCTCCACCGGCTGGGCATAGACGTTCATCACGCCGCTGCGATCCGATGTCATCAGAACCCGGGTTTCGTCGGGCGAGAACGATGCCCCGAAGACCTGCTCGGTCTCGTAGAACGCCCGGGCGTCGTAGCGGGGGGTCGCGCCGTCGGGTGCGGGCGGCTGGGCGCACGCCGCCAGCAGCATCAGCGCCCCGCCGCCCAGCAGCAGGGCCCGCCGGTCGAGGGTCGTCATGAGTCGTCTCCTCCGCGGAGTTACCGGTCCTCGCCGGAGTCCGCCGCCGGGGCGATGGCATAGAGCGCCTCGGTCCCTCGCAGGTACATCGTGCCTCCGACGACGACCGGGGAGGCCATGACTGGCTCGCCGAGGCTGTTGGTCGCGAGCACTTCGAATCGCGGCCCGGTGCGGACGATGTGGGTATCCCCGTCCTCGCTGGTGAGGTAGAGCCGCTCGCCGGCGATCAGCGGGGAGGAGAAGTACCGCGCCGGGAGCGGCATCCGGCCCCCCTCGTACACGATTTCGCCGGTCCCGCCATCGAGCGCCGTCAGGATGCCTCCGTCGCTCACGAGATAGAGCTGGCCGCGGTGGTAGATGGGGGACGGCACATACCCCTGCCCCTTCTGGTAACTCCACAGTTCTGTCCCATCCGCGACATCCAGCGCCACCACGCGCTTCCTCGGGTAGCCGGTCGCCGCGAACACCACACCGTCTCCGGACGGAACCGGACTCGGCACCGCGTTGCCGCCGAGCCCCTCGGACTCCCACAGGAGCTCCCCGGTGGAGGCATCGTAGCCCTGGTTCGTCGTCGTGCCGACAGCGACCAGAACCCGGGTCCCGTCGGGGGCCTGCTCGATCACCGGCGTGGCCCAGCCCACCCGTTCTCCGCGATCCAGACGCCAGCGAACCTCGCCGGTCGCCGTTTCGACGCCGACGAGGAACGAGCCCTGCCCCTCCTCCATGTCGTTCTGGAGGAAGACGAGGCCGAGCTCCGGGTCGAGGACCGGAGAGACGCCGACCCCCATCCCGACGGTGCCGACCCCGCCGAAGTCCCGGCTCCACAGGGCCTCCCCGGCGAGATCGAAGGCGTGGAGACCATGAGTGCCGAACCAGACGATGATGCGCTCGCCATCGCTCGCGGGCGTCGGGTTCGCGTAGGACCCCACCCGGTGCCGGTTGTCGTAGGGCAGCGCCCCCGAACGAACGACCCGCCGCCACCGCACTTCGCCGTCGTGGCGGCCGATCGCGAAGAGCAGGATGTCCAGCTTCCGGTCGGCGCCGAGGCTGTCGGGGTGCAGGAACTCCTCCCCGCCGAGAAAGTGGATGATCGCCTCGTTCCCCGGCGCCGGATCTCCGGAGACAGCCGAGGTCACGAACAGCAGGTCGTCCACCACGATCGGCGAGGAGTGCCCCCGGCCCTCGAGCGGCAGCCGCCAGCGGATGTTCTCCTCCGGAGTCCAGTGGGTCGGCGCTGCGGATGCCGCCTTCCCGGCGCCTCCGAGGCCCCTCCATTGCGGCCACTCCGCCTGGGCAAGCGCCGAGGCCGCGACGGCAAGGCCGACGAACGCGAAGACTCCCGCGCGAATCGCGCCCTTCATCGGAGCCCCCCGCCGGACGCCCCGGACGTATCGTTCGTCGTGTCCTTCCCCGCATCCGAGAAGGCGTAGAGCCGATCCACGGTGCGGAGGAAGATCGTCCGGCCGGACACCGCGGGTGACGCCCAGATGGCGGCCGGCAACGAACTCTCCGCCACGATCTCGAATTCGGTGTCCGCCCGGAACACGGTCAGGTCGCCCTCGAGACTGCCGATCAGCACCTGCCCCTCGTAACCGATCGGCGAGGAGTTGTAGCGGCCGGGGTTCGGAGGTCGAGCCTGGAAGTGCAGCGACCCGTCCTCGGGGTCGAGCGCGGTGATCACGCCTCCGTCCGAGAGAAAGAAGAGGATGCCCCGGTAGAGCAGCGCCGAGGGCAGGTAGCCGGTCCCCCGCTCCCAGGTCCAGCGCACACGGGGCTCGGCGCCGGGAGTCACCTCGAGGGCGCGCATCTCCTTTCCGGGATAGCCGGTGGAGACGAACACCAGCCGGCCGTCGCCGAACGGCTGGTGGACCGGCGTGTGGACCGGGGCCGAGTCCTCGAAGGGCGCGATCCGCCACAGTTCGGCGCCGCTCCCGGCGTCGTAGGCGGCGAGGTGGTGATACCCGGGGATGAAGAGCTGCGTGGCGCCCCCGACCGGCAGGAGCGCCGGGGTCGCCCACGCCTTTCGCGCCTGCCGCTCGGTCGTCCACGCCAGCTCTCCGGTGCGGCGGTCCACCGCGAAGATCCGGGACCCATCGCCATCATCGTTGTCGCAGACGAGGATCAGCGTGTCCTCGTAGAGCACGGGCGAGATGCCGTGACCGAGACCCCACTCGCCGAAGTCCCCGAGATCCACCGACCACACCGGCTCCCCGTCGAGGGTGAAGGCGAACAGGCCCTGCGAACCGAACCAGAAATAGACCCGCTCCCCATCGGCGACGGCGGTCAGCGAGGCATAGGTGTTTGTGCGGTAGCGGTTGTCGTGAACGGGCCCATCGTGGACCACATGACGCCAGAGCTCCGCGCCGGTCGCGGCGTCGTAGGCCAGCGCGAGAAGGGTGTGGTGGAGATCCCCGGCGGTGCTCCCGGGGTGGAGATAGACCTCGCCGTTCCGGATGTGCACCGGCGCCGCGTGGCCCGGGATCGGCTCGCCGGTGATGGAGGCCGAGACGAACACCCGCCCGCCCCAGACGACGGGAGAACTGTGCCCCCGCCCCGGCGGGGCGACCTGCCACAGCGCGTTCGCATCGGGATCGAACCGAACCGGAAGCCCGGTCGCTTCGGAAACGCCGTTCGCCGTCGGCCCCCGCCACGCGGGCCAGTGCTCCGTTTCCCCCTCCTGCGCCGCCCCGGGCGCGGCCAGAAACACGGTGGCCAGCGCGAGACCGACCCGGATGGAGGACACGCGCCCGTTCGACATGAGCGTATTGTGCCCCGGCGAGCGCGCCCTGCCGACGCGCCGGGTCCATGTTGCCCCGGCCGGCCCCCTGCCTGCCGGCGCGCCGGGCCAGATTCTCCGGGTGGGGCCCCGCCCGGCACGCACTCGGCCCCTCACCAGCCCCTCCTCCCGGCGCACCCCTTGTGCATAATCGTCTGCCCCGAGCAGAGAGCCGCAGGCATCCAGCTCCCGCACCTTGCCCATCCAGACGCCACCGGCCGACTTCCCGGACTGCCCCGAGTGCGGGGCGGCGATGGAGCTGCTGACGAAGAAGTGGGGGCCCGCGGCAGGCGAGACCGGGTGGGCGTGCACCCGCGGTCGCGAAGGCGATTGCGAAAGCTGGCTGAGCGAGGAGGAGGGAGCGGACGCCATTTCGCGTGGGCGAGTGGAGCCGCCCGACCTGCCGATCGACTGGCGTTCGTCCCTAGATCCCGAGGGCTGCGAAGCGGAGTATCTGAGCGTCGGATCCTTCCCGGGTTCCCTGCCGCGTCGGGAGGTACTCCGGGATCGGTGGGCGCGCCGGGCGCTGACTCAATTCATCCTGCTCTCGCGCCGGCGCCGCAAACGGGAACCGTCGCCGGACTCGGAGTTCGTCGCTGCGGTGCTCGCCAAGTTCCTGCGACGCGGCATCGCTCCGCCCCCGACCCTCGGAATCGAGGAGACGGCGCTCGGAGCGTGCGACCTGCTGCACCACGAGAAAACGGAAACACTGCACACTCCTCGCAAGAACGGGTCGGACCCGGTCGAAATCGGCTGGCGGCTCAAGAAGTCGGTATCCGCCCAGGCCGTCGTGGATGCGGCCACCGCTCGGGGAGTGTTCGATCTCGACCCCCGATTCCGCTTCGATGCCGCAGATCCCGGATCCGAGACCCGGCTCACGGAAGCGGAGGATGCCTTCCTGCGGGGCTGGACGCCTTCCACGCTCGGCGAGGCAGCAGGTCACTGGTTCATCCCGCAAGCGCCCATGGACGCGCTGCTCGCCAGTACCGGAAGCGAGACTCCCGCAATTCGTCAGCGGGTGGATTTCCTCTTCTGCCACCCCGGTCGAAGCCGTTCGTCATCGAAGTGGACGGCGACTCCCATACCCGCCAGCGGGGGCTCGACCGCATCCGTGATCGCGATCTCGCGGCTGCCGGCTTCGAAGTGGTGCGCGTCACGAACGCCGAAGTCCAGCGTGGAACCGGACCTGCTCTCCACGAGATCGAGGAGCGGTGCCTGGAAGCGCTGGCGACCACCCCTGCGCCGTCCCCTCTCGCCGACTTCGCTCTTCGCTGTACCCGGGCCGGTTGGGTGCAGTTCGCGTTACTTCGAGCTGTCGGCTACGGGCTGCTCCGGCGGGGGCACCGCTGGCGGCTTACGTTCGAGGATGCCGATCCAGTGGTCGCGGTCGGCATTCGGGACCTGCTCGATCTGATGAGCGCGATCGACGCGATCTACGGGCTCGAGACGACTCCCGAGCTCTGCGTCGTCGAGACGCCGCGCTGGAGGCGCGCTCTTCGCCGCAGCGGCGAGGCCTGGGAGGGAGGCGAGCCGCCCGAAGATCGCGGCGCCCGCCCCACGGACCGGCTCCGCATCCGCGTCGAGCCCCAGGCGACCCCGTTCCACCGCGTGGTGGCACAAGACCGTGAAGCTCCCGATCTCATTCTGCGTTCCGCCTGTGTGCCCGTCGAGATCGCGACCCAGGACCACGTCGGCTACGTTCAGCCATCCCGGGCGGTGGAGGGCTCGCCGCGGCGCGCGCTGAGGACTTTCCTGCGACACGGCTTCCGCAAGTTCGAGTTTCGGACGAAGCAGACAGCCGCAATCCACAACATCCTGCGCGGCCACGACTGCGTCGTGCTCCTGGCCACCGGAGGCGGCAAGAGCCTCATCTACCAGCTCAGCGGACTCCTGCAGCCGGGTGTCACCCTCGTCATCGCTCCCCTGATCGCGCTCATCGATGATCAGCAGCGGGGTATGGAACGACACGGACTCGATCGGGCGGCCGGGATCCACTCGGGCCTCGACGCGCAGGCGCAGGAACGCGTCGTAGCCTGCTTGCAGAAGAGCGCCTGCCACTTCCTGCTGATGGCGCCCGAGCGGCTGCAGAGTCCCGCGTTCCGCAAGGAACTCCGCGCTCTCGTGGAGGACGTGACCGTCAACCTCAACGTCGTGGATGAAGCCCACTGCGTCTCCGAGTGGGGCCACGAC
>JAJEAO010000098.1 GCA_022822745.1 Acidobacteriota bacterium | reverse complement strand
CATCAACTGAACAGCCTCATGACGTCATTGTAGAGAGCAAGGCTCATCAGGCCAACGAGCAGGACGAGCCCCACTTGGCGGCCGAGCATCATCGTGCGCTCGGACAGGGGCCCGCGCTTCACCGCCTCGGCGAGGTGAATGAGCAGGTGTCCCCCGTCGAGGACCGGGATTGGCAGAAGGTTGAGGATCCCCAGGCTGATACTCACGATGGCGAGGAACTCGAGAAACCGGGTGAAGCCGCCGCTCGCGGAGTCGCGGGCGTAGCGGGCGATGGTGATGGGGCCGCTCAGATGCTCGGACGAAAGCTCGAGGCGGACCATCTTCCAGAGCAGGCCCAGAGTGAGCGAGGTGATCTCCCCGGTCCTCGCCACCGCGCGTTCCGCCGCCTCGAGGGGCGTGCGCCGTTCGGTGACGTACCAGTCGTCCTCGTTCGGCATCGCATCGCGGTGCAGGGCGGCTCCGATGCGTCCAATCGAATCCCCGCCACTCTCCACCGCAGCCGGCCGGAGGGTCAGGGTCACGATCTCCCCGCCGCGCCGGACCTCGACCGGGAACTCCACCCCCGGCCGCGCCCGCACGAATCGGACCCAGTCCATCCAGCTCCCGATCGGCTCGCCGAGCGCCCGTACCACCTCGTCTCCCGGCCGCATCCCGGCCCGGGCGGCGGGCTCCCCGGCGTTCACCTCTCCGATGACGGGCCGGCTCACGGGCATCCCGGGCTCGATGCCGACCGTGCCGAAGAAGTTCCCGCTCGCAATCTCGTCCAGGTGCATCCCGGCGAGGTCGAGGTGGCCGGACCCGGCGCCGCCGCCCGGCCGGGACCAACGCAACTCGACCCGCTCGCGGTCGATGGCTTCGCCCAGGGTCGCCGTGACCACCGCCGTCCACGTGTCCGCCTCACGGCCTTCGACCGCGACCACCGCGTCGCCGCGGGCAAGGCCCGCGCGCTCCGCGAGCGAGCCCGGCTCCACCTCGCCGACCACCGCCCGGAGCCCCGCGAAGCCGACCATGAACACGAGCCACCAGGCAAAGGCGGCGAACAGGAAGTTGAAGGCGGGGCCAGCGAGAACGATGGCGCTCCGCGCCCAAAGGGGCTTGCGGTTGAACGCCTGCCCCCGCTCGGTCTCGGGGATCTCCCCATCGTGCTCGTCCAGCATCCGGACGTAGCCGCCGAGGGGAAGGATGCCGATGACGTATTCCGTGCCGCCGGCCCCCTGGCGGGTCCAGATGGGCCGCCCGAAACCGACGGAGAAGCGCAGCACCCGGACGCCCAGGCGCCGCGCCACCCAGAAGTGGCCGAACTCGTGCACCGTCACGAGGATGCCGACCGCGAGCACGAACGCGGCGACCGCGCCGACGAAGTCCATCGAGAGTTCCACCGTCCGGTACCGCTCCGGTCCCTGCCGTGTTCAGCCGACGAGCGCGGTGGCGATTTCGCGCGCGGCCGCGTCCTCGTCGAGGATCGTGTCGAGGTTGTCCGCTTCGCGCTGCACGCTGCGGCTGAGGGTTTCCTCCACCACGCGGGGAATGGCGCTGAACTTCGCCCGGCGGTCCAGGAACGCGGCCACCACCACCTCGTTGGCCGCGTTGAGAACGGCGGGCAGGGTTCCCCCGGCGCGGGCGGCCTCGTAGCCGAGGCGAAGGCAGGGCGCCCAGCCGAAGTCCGGCGGCTCGAAGTCGAGCCGCAGCGGAACGGAGAAGTCGAGCCCCGGCACCCCGGAGTCGATGCGTTCGGGCCAGGCGAGGGCGTGCGCGATGGGGGTGCGCATGTCCGGCGTCCCGAGCTGGGCGAGGATCGACCCGTCTTCGTATTCCACCATCGAATGCACCGTGCTCTGGGGATGGACGACGACCTCGACCCGATCCGGGACCGTCTCGAACAGCCAGCAGGCCTCGATGACCTCGAGCGCCTTGTTCATCATGGTAGCCGAGTCCACCGAGATCTTCGGCCCCATCTCCCAGTTCGGGTGGGCGCAGGCCGCCTCCGGGGTCACCGACTCGAGGTCGCGGGGCGATCGATCGCGGAACGGCCCGCCGGAAGCGGTCAGCAGGAGCCGCCGTACCCCGGCCCGCGGCGAACGGGCCGGAAGGCACTGGAAAACCGCGTTGTGCTCGCTGTCGATGGGGATCAGCTCGGCCCCGCCCTCGCGGATCGCGTCCATGAAGAGACGCCCGGACATGACCAGCGATTCCTTGTTGGCGAGCAGCACCCGCTTTCCGGCGCGGGCGGCGACGAGGGTCGGAAGGAGGCCCGCCGCGCCCACGATCCCGGCCAGCACGTGGCGTACCTGCGGCAGGGCGACCACCTCCTCGAGGGCCGAAGCGCCGGAGAGCACGGCGGTCGCGGTGCCTGCGAGCCGGCCACGAAGGTCCGCGGCGGCCGTTTCGTCCGCCAGCACCGCGAACTCGGGACGGTGCTCACGGCACTGCGCCTCCATGGTCTCGACGCTGCTCCGGGCGGCGAGAGCCACGACCCGATAGCGGTCGGGATGGCGGGAGACCACCGACAGGGTGTTCGCTCCGATGGTCCCCGTGGAACCGAGAATCGCCAGCCCTTCGCCACTCATTCCGTCGCTGCTCCGGCACGGATGCGCCAATCAGAAACCGGACTCGCGCAAATGTCCAGCGTTTCCGCTCCGGGGACGGCCCTCGGCGAGGCGTTACGAGGCCATCATCACCGCGTACACGGGGGCGGCCGCGGTGAGGCCGTCGATCCGGTCCAGGACCCCGCCGTGACCGGGCAGCAGGCGGCCGCTGTCCTTCACCCCGGCCCGCCGCTTGGCCACACTCTCATAGAGATCGCCCACGACGGAGGCCCCCGACGCGAGCACGGCGGCG
>JAJEAO010000047.1 GCA_022822745.1 Acidobacteriota bacterium | reverse complement strand
GCTCCGGGAGCGGCGCCGCCGCCGATCCGGGAGCGCTCCGGCGTGACCGAGAGGGTCCAGCCGTCCGGAGCCGGCGCCAGGGCTTCGGCCAGCGCGGTGGCCACCCGCTCCACCTCGGGAAGGGGGCGGGAGATGGCGCGGACCACCGGGATCTCCTCTTCCGCGCGACCGGCGGCGTGGAGGAGAAGCGTGGCGCCGAGGCCGGCCACGACGGTCTTGTCGGCGCGCACCGCGCGAGCGAGCGGATTGCGGCGGCAGGCCGCGACGGCCTCCCGGGTTCCGAGCAGGATGCCCGCCTGCGGTCCGCCGAGGAGCTTGTCCCCGGAGAACACGAGCAGATCCGCTCCGGCGGCCACGCGCTGCATGACCGTCGGTTCCTCCCGGCCGCCGCGGACGCCGTAGTCCTCGAGCGGGAGCACGTTGCCGCTCCCGAAGTCCTCGATGACCGGCACGCCGAACTCGTCGCCCAGGGCGACGAGCTCCGCCATCCGCGCTTCCTCGGTGAAACCCACGATGCGGAAGTTCGACGGATGGACCCGGAGGAGGGCGCCGACGCGTTGACCTCCCGCCTCCAGCGCTCGACGGTAATCCGCCGCCCGGGTCCGGTTCGTCGTGCCGACCTCCCTCAGCCGCGCGCCGCTCTTTTCCAGGATGTCGGGGATCCGGAAGGAGCCGCCGATCTCCACGAGCTCGCCGCGGGAGACCACGACTTCGCGGCCCGCGGCGAGCGAGTCGAGCGCGAGCAGCACCGCGCCAGCGGCGTTGTTCACGACGAGCGCCGCGGGCGCATCGAACATCGCTTCGAGGAGTCCGGTGAGGTGGGCCTGGCGGGCGCCGCGGACGCCGGAGTCGAGGTCGAACTCGAGATCCACGTACCCGCTCGCGGCCCGGAAGATCGCGGCCGCCGCCTCGGCCGCGAGCGGCGCCCGGCCGAGGGTCGTGTGCACGATCCCGCCGGTCGCGTTGATCGCCCGTCGGGGGCGGGGACCCCGCCATCCCCGGAGACGCCGCTCCACCGCGGCGAGCAGCCAGCCGTCCGGATCCCGATGGCATTCCGCCGGGACGACCCCCGCCCGCAGGGCCCGACGCAGGGCGGCCGCCTCCCGTCGCAGCGCCGTCGTGACGAGACCGCGCCCCCAGGTCCCGGAGAGATCGCGGAACGGTCCGGTCTCGAGCAGCCTTCCGACCGCCGGGATGCGCATCGGAGGATCGCGGTGTCGGGGCATGGGCGGGGCGGGGAGAGTAGTCCCTCGCGGCGGGCAGGACCGGGTAGGCTTCCGCCCTCCGCAGGAAGCATGTCCCCCGAGCCACGCCGCGGCGCGAAGTCCGAAACCCGGGTTCCACCAGCCCTGCTGGTGAACGGGAAGGAACGCCCCCTGCCCCGGCCGGCTTCGGTGCGGGGGGCGCTGATCGCCCTCGGTCTCGACCGGAAACCGGTGGCGGTCGAACTGAACGGACGGATCGTCCGCCGCGCCGAACACGACGCGACCACGCTGCAGGCGGGCGACCGGATGGAGATCGTGACTTTCGTGGGAGGCGGTTGAGACGATGGACCAGACCGGGGACACCCCCTTCGAACTCGGGGGGCGGACCCTCGCATCCCGACTCATCCTGGGAACCGGGAAGTACTCCTCCTTCCCGCTGATGCGGGACTGTCACGCCGCCTCCGGATGCGACATGGTGACCGTCGCCGTGCGGCGCGTGGACCTCGAGGCCAGGGAGACGCTCCTCGACTACATCCCCCGCGACCGCTACACGCTGCTGCCCAACACCGCGGATTGCTTCACGGCGAAGGACGCGGTGCGCACGGCCCGGCTCGCACGCGAGGCGGGACTGTCCGAGTGGATCAAGCTGGAAGTCATCGGCGACCGCCGCACCCTGTTCCCCGACAACGAGGAGCTCCTCCTCGCCACGCGCGAACTGGTCGCGGACGGGTTCGTCGTGCTCCCGTACACGAACGACGATGTCGTCATGGCGAAGAAGCTGGAGGACTCCGGGGCGGCGGCGGTCATGCCGCTCGGCGCTCCGATCGGCTCCGGGCTGGGGATCCAGAACCGGAACAACATCGCCCTCATCCGGGAAGCGGTCCGCGTCCCGGTCATCGTGGATGCCGGAGTCGGACAGGCGTCGGACGTGGCGGTCGCCATGGAGCTCGGGGCGGACGGGGTTCTGCTGAACACCGCGGTCGCGGCGGCAAAGGATCCGGTCCGGATGGCCCGGGCGATGCGGCTCGCCTGCGAGGCCGGACGGCTCTCCTGGCTCGCCGGTCGCATGCCTCGGCGCCGCTACGCCACCGCGTCCTCCCCGCCGGCCGACGCGCCGCTCCTCTGACCCGTCCGGCGACCGTGCCTCGATCGGGAGCGCCGACGCGCAAGCCGCGGGCGACGAAGAAGCGACAGCCGAAGGCGCCCCTCACGCCCGAAGAACGGGCGCTTCGGCGGCGCG
Source organism: Acidobacteriota bacterium (assembly GCA_022822745.1). Lineage (GTDB taxonomy): Bacteria > Acidobacteriota > Vicinamibacteria > Marinacidobacterales > Marinacidobacteraceae > JAJEAO01. Next base: position 25,299 of record JAJEAO010000047.1, on the reverse strand, counting down.
CCGGGAGGATCGCGCGGGGCCTCGCCGCGGAGTACCCGGCCGCCGACTGCGCGCTGAACCACGACTCGGTGTTCCAGCTCCTGATCGCGACCATCCTGTCGGCGCAGTGCACGGACCGCCGCGTGAACCAGGTGACCCCGGCGCTCTTCGCGCGCTACCCGGCCGCGGCCGATCTGGCGGACGCCGATCCCGACGACATCGAGCGGATGATCCATTCGACCGGGTTCTTCCGGAACAAGACGCGCTCGATCATCGGAGCCAGTCAGCGGATCCGGGACGACTTCGGAGGGGAGGTCCCGGACACGATGAAGGAGCTGCTCACGCTCCCGGGCGTCGCGCGCAAGACGGCGAACGTCATCCTCGGGACCTGGTTCGGCAAGAACGAAGGCGTGGTCGTGGACACCCACGTGTTCCGGATCTCCCATCGCCTCGGCCTCGCCCCGAAGGCGACTCCGGTGCGGACCGAGCGGCGGCTCATGGCGCTTCTTCCCCGCAAGGAATGGACGCTCTTCTCCCACCGGGTCATCCTGCACGGTCGCGCGGTGTGTTCGGCGCGGAAGCCGCGCTGCCGCGAGTGCTCGCTGGAAACGATGTGCCCCCGGATCGGCGTGGATCCGGGATCGGGAGCTTCCCGGAAACCCGCTTCGCGCCGCCGCGCGAGGAGGACGAATTGAGCCGGAAGACGCTCTACCTGGCGAATCCCTACGGCTTCTCCACCCAGCAGCGGGAGGGGCCGCTGCGCGAGCTGATCGCGGCGCTCGAGGCGCTGGGGGCAGAGGTGTGGGAGCCCTTCGCCCGGAACAACGACGTGGACCGATCGCAGGCCGAGTGGGCCTGGCGGGTCGGGCAGGCCGACCTCGCCGATGTCCGCAGCGCCGACGGGTTCTTCGGCGTCGTGAACGGGTGTCCTCCCGACGAAGGGGTCATGGTGGAACTCGGGCTCGCGATCGCGTGGGGCAAGCCGATCTTCCTGTTCCGCGACGACTTCCGGCGATGCACCGACTCCGGGATCTACCCCCTGAACCTCATGCTGTTCACCGGCCTCCCCGCGAACGACTGGAAGGACCACTGGTACGGCTCGGTCGCCGAGCTCGCCGACTCGACGAAGGCCCTGGCGCGCTGGCTCGCACTGCGATGAAGCTGGGGCTCGATCTCGGATACCTGACGCGCAGGTCGCCGGATGTCGTGGCGCTGGCGCGGGAAGCGGAGGCGGTCGGCTTCGACTCGGTGTGGGTCTCGGAGGCGTGGGGCTCCGACGGGGTGAGTCTGCTGTCGTGGATCGGAGCGCGAACCGAACGGATCGCCCTCGGAACCGCCATCCTGCCCATCGGGTCGCGGACCCCGGCGCTTCTGGCGCAGACGGCCGCGACGCTGGATCTGCTCAGCGGCGGGCGGGTCATCCTCGGACTCGGCGTTTCCGGGCCCCAGGTGATGGAGGGCTGGCACGGCGTGCCGTTCGCCCGGCCGGTGACCCGCACCCGGGAGACCGTCGAGGTCATCCGGCGGGCGCTCCGGCGGAAAGCGCCGCTCGCCTACGAAGGCGAGACGATCCGTCTCCCGAGGGAGGGGGGCGCCGGCCGCGGCAAGGCGCTCCGGATCATGCTGCGGCCCCGGCGCGCCGAGATTCCGATCTGGCTGGCGACGATCGGCCCGAAGAACACCGCCCTTGCCGCCGAAGTCGCGGACGGCTGGCTTCCGTTCCTCTACTCCCCCGCCCGGGCGGAGCGGATCTGGGGGCCGTCGCTCGCAGCGGGCATGTCCCGACGCACGCGGGGCGGTCGCATGGAAGTCGCGCCGATGGTGAACGCGGCGATCGGCGAGGATCTCCCGCGACTCCGCGACCAGCTCCGGCCGGACATCGCGCTCTACGTCGGCGGCATGGGCGCCCGCGCGAAGAACTTCTACAACGACCTCGCGCGGCGCTACGGGTATTCGGACGCCGCCCGGAAGATCCAGGACCACTACCTGGCGGGCCGGAAGCGCGAGGCGGCCGCGGCCGTGCCCGACGCCCTCGTGGACGAGATTTCGCTCGTGGGGCCGCCGTCACGGATCGCGGATCGGATCGCCGCCTACCGGGAGGCGGGCGTCACCACGCTGGTCGTCGGGCCCCCGGTGAACGAGGAAGGAGATCCGGCCCGGAACGGCCTCGAGACCCTGCGCCGCATCGTCTCCTGAAGGAGCGCTCCTCCGGACTCGGGCCGGGCGCCGCGAGGTAGGCTGCCGGGTGCGCGCGACGCGCCTCGACCTTGACTCGCTGAATGCCCCGCCGCCGGGCGGGCCGCAGCTCCCGGGCTCGGCGCCCGGGGAGACGCTCCATGGTCCCCGTTCCACCCCCCGATCCCGCTTCCGGAGCCGACGGCGCTCCCCGCCACAACCCCGAGGGCGCCGCCCTCCTGCAGTGCCTCCTGCACGGGGACCGCGATCCGGTCACCGTTTACAATGCGGTGCAGGAAATCCGGGTCATGTCTGGCGAGGTTGTCGTTGCGCGGCTGACCTCCCTCATCGACGCGCGGTTCGCCGAAGTCAACGAGCGGTTCGCCGAAGTCAACCGCAAGATGGACACCCGGTTCGCCGAGACCAACGGGAGACTCGCCGCGGTCGAGACCCAGTTGAAGATCATCTGGGCTCTCCTCATCCCGATCGTGCTCACCCTCGTGGCCGCTGCGATCGGAGTCGTCTTGCGCTGAGGGGAAGCCGCGGTGTCTGGCGAGGTTGTCGTTGCACGGCTGACCTCCCTCATCGACGCGCGGTTCGCCGAAGTCAACCGCCGGATGGACGCGAAGTTCGCCGAGACCAACGGGAAGCTGGCCGAGACGAATGGCAGGCTCGCCGCGGTCGAGACCCAGTTGAAGATCATCTGGGCTCTCCTCATCCCGATCGCGCTCGTTCTCGTCGCCGCCGCCATCGGCATCCTCCTCCCGTGAGAACCGCCTCGCCGGCGCTCCGGTCGGGCGCTCCGGTCGGCGGCGTCACGGCTTCGCGCGGATCGGAACGCGGCCCTCGTAAACCCGGGTCACCGGACCCTCCATGACCGGGGCGGGGCCGCTCAGGGTGATCCGGAGCCGGTCGCCGCTCTCCATGCGCACGGGAGCCGCGGCGGGCCAGCCGTGGAAGCGGTGGGCGATGAGCGCCGCGGCGGTGGCGCCGGTCCCGCAGGCGAGGGACTCGGCCTCCACGCCGCGCTCGAAGGTCCGAAGCCGGATCTCGCCGGCGGCCTCGTCGAGGCTGATGAAGTCCGCGTTGGCCCCCTCCGGAAACTCCGCGTGGTGGCGGATGGCGCGACCCCGCCGCTCGACTTCGACCGCTCGGACATCGGGGACGACCTCGACCGCGTGGGGAACGCCGACGCGAAGCACGTAGAGGCTCGCCGCTTCGCCGGGCACATCGGTGAGACGCACGCGACGGATGGCGCCCGGGCGCGCCATGACGACCCGCACCGCTCCGCCGTAGCCGAGCCGGTCCGGAGGGCGGAGCACCTCGGCGCGGATCCGACCGGCCGGGGTGGTGAAGCTCTGCGACCGCCCCGCCGCGCCGATCTCGTGGGCGAAGACCGCGGCGCAGCGGGTTCCGTTGCCGCAGAGTTCCCCCTCGCTGCCATCCGCGTTGAAGTAGCGCATCGCGAAGTCCGCTCCCTGCCGGGAAGCGGGCTCCACGAGGATCAGACCGTCGGCCCCGACGCCGAACCGTCGCCGACAGATGCCTCGGACGAACGCCGGCTTGTCGGCTTCCTCGAGGATCGGGACGCGGTGGTCCACGAGCACGAAGTCGTTGCCCGCGCCCGACATCTTGACGAACGCCAGCGTCGCCGGCGAGGCGCCGGCGGTCATGCCGCGGTGGCCCGGATCCGGGCGACCGCCCCGTCCGGGCGCGGCGGCGCGACGATCCCGATGCGAACGGCTTCGACCCCCGACGCGGCGAGCGCGGCGAGGAACCGTTCTCGCTTCTCCTCGGGGACGCCGCACAGGAAGCCGCCCGATGTCTGCGGGTCGAACAGCAGCTCGAAGCGCCGATGGCGCACCGCGTCGGGATCGGCGAGCACGGCCTTCACGATGTTCCGGTTCGCCTCGTGGGCGGTGCTGCGGAGCCCCCCGGCGAGGAGCTCGACCGCGCCGGGAAGCGCCGGCAGCGAGGCCACTTCCAGATCCGCCGAAACCGCGCTGGCTCGCATCATCTCGGCAAGGTGGTTCATCAGGCCGAAGCCGGTGACGTCGGTCGCCCCCCGGATCCCGGCGTCCACCGCGACGGACGCCGCTCTCGCGTTGGGACGGACCATCTGCTTCGCGGCGGCCTCGAGCCAGGGCCCGCGACCGCGTCCGAGCATGACGCCGCGGAGCACGACGCCGCTGCCGAGCGCCTTGGTCAGGTAGAGCCCGTCGCCCGGCCGGAGGCCATCGAGCGTCAGCAGGCGCTCCCCGATGGGATGCCCCTCGACGGAGAAACCCACCGTGAGCTCCGGCCCGATCGTGGTGTGGCCGCCGAGGAGCGCCACCCCGAGCTCGTCGAGCAGCGAACGCGCCCCGGCGAGGAGCTGGAAGAGCGCTTCGGCCCGCTCTTCTTCGGGATCGCTCTCCGGCAGCGTCACGAGCGCCATGGCGTAGCGGGGCCGGGCGCCGGTCGCGAACAGGTCGGAGAGCGCGTTGGCCGCCGCGACCCGCCCGTTCAGCCAGTGGTCGCCGCTGAAGGCGCGGAACCAGTCCACGCTGGTGACGACGACATCGCCTCGCGGGGTCGCGAAGGCGGCCGCGTCGTCCGCCTGCGTCAGACCGAGCCGAACCCGGTCCGAGTCCGCTCCCGGGCCGGGGCCGAACGCCTCCCGGAGCCGGCTCAGCGCGCGGTCGAGAGTCGTCTGCCCCGCCTTCGCGGCGCAACCGCCGCAGAGCATCGTCTCCATGGCGCCGACGTCCATCCGCGAGAACGCGGCCGCAGTCCGGTCCTGGTCGTCGAGAACCTGGAACTTCTCCATGAACCGTCGGTCTATCCGGTCCTTGAGCCGCATGACGCTCCGCCCCTCGAACGAGGCGCCCCACTTCGCGCCGAGCGCCGTCCCGTCGCCCAGGTTCAGCAGCGTGAGGAAGTCGCGCTGGGGCCGGTAGCTCCGAAGGCGCGCCCCGGCCACGATGCGGCGCAGGTTGTCTTCGAGGAACGGTCCCTGTCGGACCGCATAGACGCCCGCTTTCGGGGTCCGCGGCCAGTCCCGGAGCGTGGCGCAGTCGCCGACGGCGAAGATCCGGTCGTCGCCGACGGTCTGGAGCGTCGGACAGGTGAGCACGAACCCGCGTTCGTCGAGCGGGAGGCCCGAGTCGTGGAAGAGTCGGCGACTCGCGGCCCCGACCGCCCAGACGAGAGCGTCCGCGCGCAGGGTTCCCGCTCCCTTCAGCCGCACCTGTCCCGGCTCCACCGCGGTCACGAGCGCGTCGGTGCGGACTTCGATCCCGCGGGTGGCCATGTGCCGACGCGCCCTTCGCGCGAGCGAAGCCGGGAACCCGGGCAGCAACTCCGGGAGCGCGTGGAGCAGCGTCACCCGCAGCGGGCGCGCCGGGTCCGCAGCGAGGAGCCGCTCCCGCACGGTGAACGCGAGCTCGACGCCGCCCGCGCCGCCGCCCGCGACGCACACCGAAAACGGCCGCGGGCCGTCGTGGGCGAGGAACGCGCGCTCGAGCCGGTCCACCTCCCGCACCAGCCGGGCGATGGGCCGGGTCGCGATCGCATGACGCCGAATGCCGGGGAGATCCAGCCCGGCCACCGTGCTCCCGATGTCGAAGGAGGCGAAGTCGTAGGCGAGCGGAGGCCTCCCGTCGAGCAGGATCCGCTGCGCCTCCGGATCCACGCCGGTGGCGGCGGTCAGCACGATCTCGACCCCGGCAAGCCGCGCCAGCGGAACCACGTCGATCTCCAGCTCCGACCGGCGGTACTGCCCGGCCACGAACCCGGGCGCCATGCCCGAGTAGATCGCGACCGGCGTGTCGAGGACGACGGTGACGCGGGCCTCCGGCCACGGACGCATCATCATCCGCCGCAGCACCTGAACGTGCGAGTGCCCACCTCCGATCAGGACGACGCGCGCCGGCGGCGTCGAAGGCGGGGAGTTCACGTGGCGGGGCAGCGTACCCCGCCCCCGCCATACAATCGCCGGTCGGCCGGCGGCCGGGTCGCCCCCTCTCCCCGCGACCCGACCGGGCCCGGAAGGAGACGAGCATGACCACCCCCCTGAACGCGCCGCCCGAGCCATTGCGGCTCCTGTCCCTGCTTGGTCTTGCGGCCGCCCTGCTCGCCGCGTGCGGGGGCGCCGCCGAAGCCCCGATGGAGGCGGAAGAGGCGGCGAGCCCGGCGGAGACCCTGAACGAGAGCCTGGTCTCCCGCGGGATGCAGTACGAACTCGACACGGTGCGCGTCCCGCCGCCCGGCGGCATGGATCCGAACGGCTTCATCGAGCACGAGGCGGCCGGTTTCGCCAAGGTGCTGTGTTCCGCCGTGTTCCTCACCGGACTCGATTTCGAGCGGGCCCAGCACCAGATCGGCGGCTTCACCGCCCGCTACCAGTACCGGGACCGGCTGCCGGGACGCGAGATCGACATGGAGGGGCAGAAGGTCCACATCACGACCGACACCGGCGTGACCCGGACCGCCGTCCTCCACGGCGACCAGGGATGCGTCGCCCTGCCGAAGGGCGAGGAGGCGCCGTTCTACGAGACGGTGCCGGTGACTTCCACGGTGAACCAGGACGATCCGTGGCCGATGGGGGATGTCCTCCCGGACGAACCGCTCCCGGAGGATGTGGACGCCGAGAAGCTGGAAGCGGCCGTCGAAGCGGCCTTCGCCGAGGAAGCGATGACCCTCGCGTTCGTCGTGCTCCACCGCGGCCGGCTGGTCGCCGAGCGCTACCGGGAAGAGGACGGCATCACGAAGGACACCCCGCTCGAGAGCTGGTCCATGAACAAGAGCCTGTCGGCGACCTTCATGGGCGTGCTCATCGAGCAGGGGGTTTATGACCTCGATCAGCTCGCACCGATCGAGGCCTGGCACGAGGACCAGGAGGACCCGCGCGGGACGATCCGGATCCAGGACATCCTGCAGATGTCGAGCGGGCTCCGCTGCGTGAACGCCGGGGATCCGGAGTACGACGAGGCGACGATGGGTTATCCGGACCATCTCTACCTCTACACCGGCACGGTGGATTCGCACATCTGGGCCACCGAGCGCCCGCCGCAGTGGCCCCCGAACACCGTGGGCCGCTACCGCAACTGCGACCCGGTCCTGACGAACCACATCGTGCGGCTCGGAGTCGAAGGCCGCGGCGAGAACTACCACCAGTTCCCGCAGAGGCACCTGTTCGACAAGATCGGGGTGGCGCGCTTCGTCGCCGAGGCGGACCCCCACGGCAACTTCCTGCTGAACGGGTACGGATTCGGTAGCGGGCGCGCCTGGGCGCGGCTCGGTCAGCTCTACCTCGACGGCGGCATGGCTCCGAACGGCGAGCGCGTCCTGACCCAGGAGTTCGTGGACTTCGCCACGTCGGTTGCTCCCTCGTGGGAGGCCGACGGCCGGCCCATCTACGGTGGACTCATCTGGATCAACAACCCGCCCCGCGGCGGCGAGAAGCGCTTCCCGGCGCTCCCCAACAACACCTTCAGCTTCGCCGGCGCCGGTGGCCAGAGCACGATCATCGCGCCCGACTACGAGATGGTCATCGCCCGGCTCGGGATGTACGAGGGGTCGTTCGACGGCCACGCCAACCGGGCGCTCCAGAACGCGCTCGGCCTTCTGGTCGAAGCGATCCCGCGAGCCCACGGCGCCGACTGACCGGAACCCACCGCAGACCGGGCGGGAGATCCTTCATGCGCAACGCGGCCGACCTGCCGGCGCGCCGGACCCCCACCCGGCAGTTTGCCGGCGCGCCGGACCCCCACCCGGCAGTTTGCCGGCGCGCCGGGCTCCCGCCCGGCAGACTGCCGGCGCGCCGAGATCCTGCCACCCGAACCGACGGGAGATGCTTCATGCGAACCACGGCCGTGACCGTCTTCCTCTCGCTCTTCGCAGCCGCGCCCGCGACAGCCCTTCAGGGCGCGCTCGACGAGCCGCTGCCACTCGATACCCTGGATCTTCCGCCCGGTTTCGAGATCGCGGTCTGGGGACGCATCCCCGGCGCCCGTTCCCTCGTCCGAGGCGACGGCGGGACCATCTTCGTGGGCACGCGCGACGCCTCCGGCAGCGTGTACGCGATCGCCGACCGCAACGGCGACCACCAAGCCGACGAGATCCACGAGATCGCTTCCGAGCTGTTCATGCCGAACGGCGTCGCCTTCCGCGACGGGGCGCTCTATGTGGCGGAGGTGAACCGCATCCTCCGCTTCGACGGCATCGAGTCGCGTCTCGACGACCCGGGGGAGCCGGTGGTGGTCAGTGACGAGCTGCCCGACGCCCGCCACCACGGCTGGAAGTTTCTCGACTTCGGCCCGGACGGGATGCTCTACTTCAACATCGGCGCCCCCTGCAACCGGTGCGCTTCGGAAGATCCGCTCTTCGCATCGATCACCCGGATGCGCGCCGACGGCTCGGGGATCGAGCCCGTCGCCCTCGGCGTGCGGAACTCGGTCGGCTTCGCCTGGCATCCGGACACCGAAGAGATGTGGTTCACCGACAACAACCCGGACTGGCTCGGCGACGACAACCCGGCGGGCGAGCTGAACATCCTCACGGAAGACGGGCAGCACTTCGGCTACCCCTACTGCCACGCCACCGCCGTCCCCGATCCGTGGTACGGACGCGCCCGCTCCTGCGACGAGTTCGAGAACCCGACCCAGGATCTCGGACCCCACGTCGCCGCGATCGGCATGATGTTCTACCGGGGCGACGCCTTCCCCGAGGAGTACCGCGGGCAGGCGTTCCTCGCCGAGCACGGTTCGTGGAACCGGACCGAACGGATCGGCTACCGACTGACGCTGGTGCGCACGAAGGACGGGGTGGGGACCAGCTACGAGGACTTCGTGACCGGCTGGATCGGCGAGCCCGAGGAGCGTCCCTGGGGCCGCCCGGTGGATCTTCTCGAGCTGCCGACCGGCGATGTCCTGGTCTCCGACGACCGCGCCGACGCCATCTACCGGATCTGGTACTCCGGCAACTGATGCGATCCCCTTGACGCTCCGGGGCGACCCGCCCGACCCGGAGCCGCGAGCCCCTCGCGCCGAGGCCTGCTATCGGATGGGCTCGACTTGCCTGGCTCGTTCGGCGAGGTAGGACAGGGCGCCTTCGAGGCGGGCCATGCGTTCTCCCAGGACCCGGACGGCTCCGTCGAGGCGGAGGATGAGGGCGGCGAGGCCTACACCGACTGCGACGATGGCGCACAGCTCCCGGGACATGGTGTGGAGCCTATCCTCGGCTCAGCCCCGAGCCGGTAGCCTCTGCCTCGTCCGCCCCCTGAGAGAGAGCCTCTTCGCTTCGCCGCGCCCTCCCCACAAGCCATGATGACTTCGACCCGCCCCCGGTCCAGTCGTCCGGGCTCGACGTCTCGCGGGGATGGAATCCATGAGGGGCGCGCCGGGCGGGCGGGGAAATTCGCCTGGCTCGTCGGCCATGTGGGGCTTGCCGTGCTCGGAACCGTCGGACTGACGATCCTGGTCGGCGCCGCGGTCGCCCAGGAGCGGGAGGCGGGGGAGTGGCCGCACTACGCCGCCGATCTGGCCTCGACGCGCTACTCCCCGCTGGATCAGATCCACCGCGGGAACGTGGACCAGCTCCGCATCGCGTGGCGGTGGACCTCCCGGAACTACGGTCCCCGGCCCGATTTCAACCTGCGCGCGACGCCGATCATGCTGGACGGCGTTCTCTACGCGACCGCCGGCGCGCGCCGGGCCGCGGTCGCGATCGATGCGGCGACCGGGGAGACGCTCTGGACGTTCCGGCTCGATGAGGGCAGGCGCGGCGAATCGGCGCCGCGAGCGACCTCCGGACGGGGCCTCGCGTTCTGGAGCGACGGGGAGTCGGCGCGGCTCTTCCTCGTGACCCCCGCCTACCACCTCGTCGCCCTCGACGCCGGGACCGGACAGCCGATCCCCGACTTCGGTCTCGACGGCATCGTGGATCTCCGCCGCGATCTCGGGCGGGAAGTGGATCTCGAAACCGCCCGAATCGGCGCCGGCGCCCCGCCCACGGTCGTGGGCGATGTGATCGTGCTCGGGGCGGCGCTGGTGAGCGGCAGCGCCCCTCCGTCTCCCGAGAACGCGCCGTCCCCGGTGCGGGGCTACGACGCGCAGACCGGCGAGCTGCTCTGGACCTTCCACACGATCCCGCGCGAAGGCGAGTTCGGCAACGACACCTGGGGGGAGGAGAGCTGGCGGTTCACCGGCAACACCGGAGTCTGGGCGTGGATGAGCGCCGATCCCGAGCTGGGCCTCGTCTATCTCCCCACCGAGGCCCCGACCGGCGATTACTACGGCGGCCACCGGCCCGGGGACAACCTGTTCTCCCAGAGCGTGGTCGCTCTCGACGCGAACACCGGCGAGCGGGTCTGGCACTACCAGACCGTCCACCACCCGATCTGGGACTACGACCTCCCGACCGCCCCCGTCCTGCTCGATCTGACGGTGGATGGCCGCGAGATCCCGGCGCTGGCGCAGGTGACGAAGCAGGCGTTCACCTTCGTCTTCGACCGGCGCACGGGGGAGCCGGTCTGGCCCATCGAGGAGCGTCCGGTGGCGGCGAGCGACGTGCCGGGCGAGATCACCGCGCCGACGCAGCCGTTCCCGACGAAACCGCCGCCCTTCCAGCGGCAGGGCGTGAGCGAGGACGACCTCCTCGACCTGACCCCCGAACTCGCCGCGGAGGCCCGCGCGATCGCCAACTTCTACACGCTGGGGCCGCTGTTCACGCCGCCCACGCTCATGGTGGAGCGCGGCAACCGGGGCACGCTGACCGTGCCCGGAGCGCTCGGAGGCGCGAACTGGCCGAGCGTGGCCGCCGACCCCGAGACCGGAATCGTCTATGTCTCCTCCGGGCTCGACATGAACGTTCTCGGGCTGGAGAACGACCCGGAGCGTTCCACCATGCGCTACATCCAGGGCCGGTCCCGCGAGCTGCGGCTCCCGGAAGGCGGCGGGCCGCAGGGGCTGCCGCTGCTCAAGCCGCCGTGGGGGCTGATCACGGCGCTCGACCTGAACCGGGGGGAGCTCCTCTGGCAGATCCCGAACTCGGACACCCCGAAATGGGTCGCGGAACACCCCGCGCTCGAGGGCGTGGAGCTCGGCCGCACCGGCCAGCGGGACCGGGGCGGGCTGCTGGTCACCAGGACGCTGCTCTTCGCCGGGGAGGGCAGCGGCATGTTCGCCGCCTACGGGTCGGGCGGACCGATGTTCCGGGCGCATGACAAGGCGACCGGCGAGATCCTGTGGGAGTTCGAGCTGCCCGCGAACCAGTCCGGCACCCCGATGAGCTATCAGGTGGACGGGCGGCAGTTCATCGTGGTCGCCGTCGGAGCCCCGAACCACCCGGGCGAGTTCGTGGCGCTGGCGCTGCCCTGACCGGCAGTGGTGTTCCGGAATCCGGAGCATCGCCGACCCGTCGGTCGCGACCGGCATCTCCCACGGGCGGCGCGATATTGTCGCTTATCGAGAGGATGCCTCCTGATATGCAACAAACTATGGACCGGCCCGACCTCCGTCGGGCAACCCTGCAAGGCCTCGCCGAGAGCCCTGCCGTCGCTCTCCTCGGCGCCCGCCAGGTCGGGAAGACGACTCTCGCCCGCAGCATCGCCGCGAGCTGGGAGGGCCCTTCGCTCATCCTCGATCTCGAGCGCCCCCTGGTCCGGGAAGCCCTTGCCCTCACTCCCGAGCGTACGCTGTCCCGCCAGGAAGGACTCGTCGTGCTCGACGAGGTCCAGCGCGTCCCGGAGCTGTTCGAAACGCTCCGCCCCCTCTGCGATGACCCCGACCGCCAGGCGGTGTTCCTTCTGCTGGGCAGCGCGTCCTGGGATCTGATCGAGGGCATTTCCGAGACCCTCGCCGGACGCATCCAGTTCGTGGACGTGCCCGGTTTCTCGCTGCGGGACATCGGAGTCCCGGGTCTGGACCGGTTGTGGATGCGGGGCGGGTTTCCGCGGGCCTGGCTCGCCGAGACCATGCCGGCGTGGTCGCGATGGATGCGGTCCTTCGCCCGCACGTTCCTCGAGCGGGACATCCCCGGCCTTGGATCGCGGGTCTCGCCGGAAGCCCTCGGTCGCTTCTGGCGGATGCTCGCGCACTGGCACGGCCAGGTGTGGAACGCGACCGAGCTGGCGCGCTCTCTCGATACGAGTCCCCGCACCGTGAATCACTACCGGGATCTGCTGGCCGGCTCCTTCATGATCCGGGTGCTGCAGCCCTGGTTCGAGAACCTCGGCAAGCGCCTGGTCAAGTCCCCGCGCGTCTATCTTCGGGACAGCGGCGTGCTCCACTACCTCCTCGGCATCGAGGAATGGCGCCAGCTCGCTCTGCATCCGCGCTACGGGGCCAGTTGGGAGGGTTTCGCCCTCGAGCAGCTCCTGGTGGCCCACGGCGGACACGAGGCCTTCTTCTATCGGACCCGACGAGGCGCTGAACTGGATCTCCTGCTGGTTCGCGGCGGGCGGCGTTTCGGATTCGAATTCAAGTGTTCCGACGCTCCGCGAACGACGAAGTCCATGCACATCACCGCGCGCGATCTGGGCCTCGACCACCTGTGGGTCGTGTATCCCGGAGACATCCAGTACCCGCTGGGCGATCGGTTCACGGCGATGCCGCTCGCGGACGCGATGGCGCTGCGGCTCGCCACCGGGGGCCGCTGAGCCGGGCGGGGAACCTTTGGCTTCACTCCGCGAGTCGCCACCGCGGCCCGACTCCCGGATCACGACGAAGCGCCGGGACCCGCCTCTCGCGCCGGGTACCATCGGACGGAGCGGGAGCTGCGATTCTCGTCCGCGCTCTTCCTCCCGGAGGCTCCATGAAGACCGTTCTCGGCCAGCACCGCGAGACCGCCTACGCGCTGCTGCGCATGGCCGCGGGGTTCAACTTCTTCTGCCACGGGATCGTGGCGGTGGCGTTCCTGCTGGGAGAGGGAACGCCGTACTCGCCCGCGTGGCTCTACAACACCGCCGGGATCATCGAGTTCGTCACCGGGGCGCTGATCCTGGTCGGGTTCAGGACCCGCTACGCCGCCGCGCTCGCCTCGGTCCAGATGCTGGTCGCCTACTTCTACCGGCACCAGCCGGACGGGCTTCTCCCGATCGAGAACGACGGCGAGCTCGCGCTCCTCTACTGCATCATCTTCGGCTTCCTGGCCGCCGCCGGCTCGGGCAAGTGGAGCGTGGATTCGTGCTGCCCGCCCCGAAGAAGGGATCTGACATGACCCGAGACGAGGCGTGGGCTCACCTCGCGACCTGGTGCGAGACGGACTCGCTCCGCAAGCACGCCCGCGCGGTCGAGATCGTGATGCGCGCCGCCGCCCCCCGCTACGGCGGGCCGGACGCCGACCCCGAGCAGTGGGGCGTCGCCGGGATGCTCCACGACGCCGACTACGAGAAGTGGCCGGAGGACCATCCGAACCGGATCGTGGCCTGGCTCCGGGAACGCGGCGAGGAGGAGCTGGCCTACGCGATCTCCGGCCACTACACGAAGTGGGGCGTCCCGCTGAACTCGCCCATGGACCGGGCGCTTCTCGCCTGCGACGAACTCACCGGCTTCATCGTGGCGTGCTGCCTGGTGCGGCCGCAGGGAGTCACCACCCTGAAGCCGAAGAGCGTCAAGAAGAAGTTGAAGTCGAAAGGGTTCGCGAGGAAGGTCGAGCGACACGAATGCCGCGTCGGGGCCGAGCTGCTGGGAGTGGATCTCGGAGAGCACATCGCGTTCATCATCTCGGCGCTCCGCCCCCACGCCGACGAGCTCGGGATCGCGGGTCGGCGGCTCTGAGCGACCGACGGGGCTTCGCGGCAGGGATCGTCTCGGCAGGCCGAGCCGTGGGTATCCTCTGCCGGATGCGCTGTCCGAAGCTGCGGGGTCGCGCGCGGAGGCGTCGGTCGGGAGAGCGGCGCACTGCGGCGCAGAGTCCGGCGGTCGCCATCCTCGGAGTGCTGGCCTTCGCATCGGCCGCCGCGGCGCAGGAGGCGACCAGCGAATCGTCGGGGCCGCGGGATGTCGTGGAGCGCTGGTTCCGCCTCGCCGACGAGCTCGACGACACCGCCGAAGCCCGGGAGGCCTTCCTCGCGCTCTACCGGGAGGACGCTCTCCACATCCAGGGACCTGCCGGGCCCAACCAGCAGGGGACGACCACCTTCTGGGGACGCGACAAGGTGCGGCTCCTGGTGGAGCGTCTGGCAGCCGACTGGGAGGGCGCGAACATCCGGGCGGATGTCTCCACCGCCCGGGAGGTCTCCGAGGCCGTGTGGCCGGAGACGCCCGGCCCCTGGGGCGGGTCGCTGGTCGCGGCGCAGTTCACCGTGGCCGGAACGCGGCGGGAAGACGGGATCCGCTGGACCGTCCCCGGGGCGGCGTTCTTCCGGGTGCGCGACGGGGAGCTGCTGCGCGTCCGGATCTACCTGGGACTCGGGGAGGCCGCCGAGGTGAAGGACACGCGGTGACCGGGAGAAGCCTCGCGGCGCTCGCCGCCGCGGCGGGGCTTCTCGCTGCCTGCGCGCCGCCGGAACCGGCCGACCTGCTCCTCCACTCCGGCGTGGTCCGCGCGCTCGACGACAACGGGACGGTCGGCGCCGCCATCGCGGTGCGGGACGGACGAGTCGTGGCGGTGGGCGGGGACGAACTCCGCGACCGGTTCGAGGCGGCGCGCGAAGTGGACCTCGCCGGACGGACGGTGCTCCCCGGCTTCAACGATGCCCACATCCACATCCGGGGGCAGGCCCGCCGCCACATCGCCCTCGGGGGCGTGGACTCGATCGAGGCGATTCAGGATCTGGTGTCGTCGAAGGCGGACGAACTCGGCCCCGGCGAGTGGATCACCGGCTACGGCTGGTCCGAGGACGAGCTGCGCGAACTGCGCCGTCCGTTTCGCCGGGACCTCGACGCCGCCGCTCCGGAGAACCCGGTCCTCCTCACCCGCGCCGGCGGCCACAGCGCGGTGGCGTCCAGCCTCGCTCTCGAACTCGCCGGAGTGAACCGCGAGACGCCGCAGCCGGACGGGGGCGTCATCGAGCGGGACGAGGACGGCGAGCTGAACGGCGTCATCCGGGAGCGACAGGATCTCGTCTCCCGGCTGGTTCCCGACGCCTCTCCCGAGGAGCTGCGGGAGAGCTTCGTCGCCGCGCTCGAGGATCTGCTGTCGCTCGGGATCACCAGCATCGTCCACGCCGGCGTCTCGCCCGAGGGATTCGCGGAGTGGGAGGCGGTGTACGAAGAGCACGGCGACCGGCTTCCGCGCGCCGCGGTGCAGATCCGGTGGGCCGGCGCCGAAGCCATGGAGCGCTTCGGCCGCGGGAGCGGCGCCGGCGATCATCGGTTGCGAGTCGGGCCGCTGAAGGTGTTCGTGGACGGCGGCTTCACCGGCCCGGCGGCGTACACGAAGGAGCCCTACCGCGGAGAGGCGACCTACCGGGGGAGCCTGGTGCGTCCGGAGGCCGAGTTTCGCGAGATCGTGCAGGCGGCGCACGGCATGGGCTGGCAGTTCGCCTTCCACGCCATCGGCGACGCCGCCATCGAACTCGCGGTGGACGCCTTCGCCGACGCTCTCGAAGCGGCGCCTCGCCCGGATCACCGGCACGCGCTGAACCACTTCACCGTCCCGCCCTCGTGGGAGACGGTGGACCGGATGGCGGAGTTCGGGATCGGCGTGATCCAGCAGCCCAATTTCACCTACACGCTCGAAGGGCGTTACCGCGAGTATCTGGACGGCGACCGGCTTCGGCGCAACAACCCGGTCCGGTCCCTGACCGACCGCGGCGTCGTGGTGGCGCTGTCGAGCGACATCCTGCCGATCGGCCCGATGGTCGGGATCTACGCGGCGGTCACGCGGAAGGGGATGTCCGGAGAGGCCTACGGCGCCGACGAGGAAGCGATCCCGGTGGAAGCGGCGCTGGCGGCCTACACCCGCGGCGGGGCGTTCTTCACCCGGGAGGAGGACTTCAAGGGAACGCTCGCGCCCGGGATGGCGGCAGACCTGATCGTCCTCGACCGCGATCCGGTCACGGTCGCCCCGGAGGAGCTGCTCGGCATCGGCGTGGACCTGACCGTGGTCGGAGGCCGGGTGGTCTTCGAGCGCCGCGCCCCTCGCGGGTAGATCCTTCCGACCGCGGTGCGGGAGTCGGAGCGCCGGCTCGACCCACCGGAGGCGGGGTCACGGGCGGCGCGATGTCATTCCGGACCCCGGTCCTCGATCCTGATCCGCGGCCGCTCCGGAGCGGAGACCAGCGGACAACGGCGACCGGCGCCGGCGTGATCGAGCGGGTGAGGATGCGGCCCCGAGCCCGGTGGCGCCGGCGGCGTCCGGCCCGCGCTCAGTCCTCTTCGACCGGCTCGCCGGTATAGAACGCGGTCGTGCGCCTGGCGGCCGCGCGGGCGGCTTCCGCGTCCGCGCCGCCGCGGATGGCCGCCTCCCCCCACGCCTCGCTGCTGCCCGTGATGAGCGCCTTGCCGTGCGGCGTCGTGTGGAACGTGGCTTCGTCCGGCTTGGGCTCGTCGGGCTGGGCGATGTGGAGCGCAAGCCCCAGAAGGCCCATCTCCCAGCCCACGCCCGTCGCGCCGGGACCGTACTCGTCCCAGTGCTCGGAGAGATGGGCAGTGTGCGTCAGGGTGAGGCGAGCGTGGCCGGCGTCGTCGGCCGACACCCGCGCCTCCACCCAACTGACGGTCGGGCCGAACTCCCACGTGACCGCCAGGCGGGACGGCCGCTCGCAGGCCGTGATCTCGCCCCCCGCGTTGCCCTCGAACTGAAAGCGGCCACCAAGTTCGAGTTCACCCTGGATCGGGAGGAACCAGCGCGGAATGCGATCGCCGTTCGTCAGGGCGTCCCACAGGTCGTCCACCGTCGTCGCGTAGGTGCGGGAGAGGATGACCGCGCCAGCCGCCTCGCCGTCGCGATCGACCCGTTGCGCGACACGCTCCACGGCGGTCAGGTGACTCTGTACATCGAGGTCCATGGCTTCGAGACTCCCCTTGCAGGCGGAAACGACAGGCGCAGGCGAGGTGAACCCTCGCAAGGAACGCCGGATTGTACGCAGCTCCCCCCGTTCGCCCGCCCGCCGGGACGAGATCATCGTCGAGCCGATCCTCATGGCCCGCGGCGGACCCGAGGCGTTCTTTCACCGGACCCGTCGGAGCGCCGGGCAGACCCATGGAGTCCCCGGCGACGATCCCGAAGCGCCGGCCGGGAAGTCGGCGTTCGCGCGGGGATCCACGCCACATTCCGGGGCGCAGACTTCTAGGGTTGCCACAGCCACGTTCCCTTGACGATGAGTTGGCGGCGCGCCGGAACGGGGCGCAACGCCCCGTCGAGCGAGGCGTTGTCGTTGTAAACGATGTAGAGGAACGAGAGGGGCCGGAACTCCCACGAGAGTCGCGCATTCAGGCTCGAGGCGTCCATGGCGGTGTTGTATTGCCAGATGCCCGACAGCTCGAGGCGCGGGTTGAGCGCGAGGCGGAGCTCGGGCGTGAGAAGGTGCGTCGTCCCGTCCGACCCGCCGACGCCGTCGAAGCGATTCATCTCCCACGCGATGAAGCCGGCGACACGCGGCGACAGAACCGCCTTTGCCGACACCTCGCTCTTGCCGAGCGAACCGTCGTAGAAGGGACCGGTCGTGTAGCGCACGCTTCCGCTGATGCCCGCAGAAGGATCGTGCGCGGCCGAGAATGTCCAGCGCGTGAAGCGGTAGTCGCCAGGGGACACGGTGAGCCCCGGGATGGGCCGGAAGGGTCGCTCGAAACGCTGCCACTCCGGCCGAAAGGAGACCGCCACCTCACCCCCGTTCTCCAGGAGGAACGTGAGAGGCCGCACACTCACCCACCCGGAGAAGAAGTCCCCCGAAGACGCCTCGTTGAACAGGAATACCGTCACCCCCGGCGTCCAGGACCGCGCCCACTCCGGCAGCCAGTCCGGACGGAGATCCAGGATGACGGCCGGACTCGTAACGATGACGTCGTTCGTGAAGCGGAAGCCGGAGCGGGGTTCCCACTCGGGGCCGATGTACTCCTGAAGCCACCCGACGTAGCCCCACGGCGCCCGGTTTCCCACCCACGCGTGCCCGGCCCAGCCGTCGCCTCCGCTTCCCTCGGTGAACGAGCGCGAGACCATTCCCCGCGTGAAGAGGTTCGTCGTCGGGCGGAAGAACCAGTCCACGGCGCCGACCGTGTTGAGAGCGGAAGCGCCAGCCCGCAGGCCCTGATCGCGCCGGGTGGCGACCAGGCCCCCGAGACGCCCGCTCGCGCCGACGTTCCGCACGTAGCGCCCCACGCCGAAGACGGAGCCTTCCGCCGCCCCGGCGCCTTCCTGGCGCACGAGGAGCGCACCGCCGCTGGACTTCGTCGAACGGTGCGTCACCCGCGCTCCGGCGGTCACCGGAACGGGCCGGCCCTCGCTGTCGAGTCCGATGCGCCGACTGTAGAAGGGCGAGATCACGTCCAGCCCCGTGTCGAAGAGGCCCGCGCTTTCGAGGAAGAAAGTGCGCCGCTCGGGGAAGAAGACCGAGAAGCGCTCGAGGTTGACCACCTGCCGGTCCACCTCGGCCTGGGCGAAATCCATGTTGTAGGTCAGATCCAGCACCGTGTCGGGCGTCATCGCCCACTTCAGGTCGATCCCCATGTCGCCCGTGGAGGTCGGGTCGCGGAACGGAGCGCTCCCGGTTGACTCGGTGCGCCCCACCGCGTACGGCTGGATCTGCGCGTTCACGCCGGGCGGAGGCGGTGCGATCCCCTCGAGGCGCCCGGCGAAGGCCATGTCCCACGGGTCAACGCCCCGATGCCAGGGAGACCAGCCGCTCGTCTCCTGAATGGCGCGCGCCTCCCGGATGAAGTTCACTCGCCAACCCTCGCTGCCTGCGTAGCGGAGCGTTTTCCACGGGATGGACATCTCCACGGTCCATCCGTTTTCGCTGCTTGCCGCGCGCACGCGCCAGATCCCGTTCCACGCCTCGTCCGCGTCTCGTCCGTCGAAGACCTGCAGGTCGCGCTGCACTCCGTCGGGGTTCGTCATGAACGCCATGGCGAAGCGGCCGTCGCCGAAGCCGTCGAGCAGGACGCCGAAGACGTCGCTCGTCTCGTAGGTGAAGTCGCGGCGCAGCCCTTCCACCCGGGTGGCGGCGCCGACCTCGGGATCGGTCATCTCGGCCCCGACGTACAGCGCCGTGTCGTCCCACAGGAGGCGCACGGCGGTCGGGGCGCGGCTCGGCGCTCCAGCCGTCGGATCAACCTGGGTGAAGGAGCCGATTCCGCGGGCCGCGTCCCACGCATCGTCGTCGAGACGCCCGTCAACCAGGACTGCGCCGGTGGCTCGCGAAGCGTGGGCGATCCGGGCTCCCTGGCCACCGGCGGCGGACGGGAGGAAGAGTCCTCCAAGCCCGCCGAGTGCGAGGACGCACCAGCACCGCCTCATGGGGAGCGTCCTCCGCGATCTGCCACGGCAGATTTCGTCGCGACGGCGCACGCTTCCGGAAATGGGGTCTGAAGCATCACGGGGCGAAGGCGGCCGGCAGGCCGGCGCGCGTCCGCGCAGGGCTGCCTCGTCTGCTCCCCATGACGGCATCGGGATACCAGTTCCCGAGGGTGGAAGGGGCTCGACGCGATTCGCTGAATCCGATTCGGCCCGCCCTCGCCGGAACGTCCCGAGGGAGATGAGCCCCGGGCCGGGCAACCCCGAAGGGAACCCGGCCCGGTGGGCGATCCGGCGATGAACGGCGGGATCCGTTCACTACGGGCCGAACCGGTACCGGAACGAGACCAGCGCGTGTCGGGTCGGGAGGGGCAGCATCGTCCGAAAGCCGCCGAGCTGGAAGTCCAGCGAGTTCGTCAGGTTCTTGATCGCGAAATCCACGACCCACTCGCGCCGTTCGTACCCGAGGTTCAGGTCCAGACGCGCCGCGCCCGGAACTTCCCAGTCCGGATTCGGAAGCGCGGCCATGCGGGCGCCCGTCGTGTACACCCCGCCGCCGAAGGACAGTCCGCGAAGCGAACCGCTGCGGAGGCGGTATGTCAGGAACACGCTGCCCGAGTGCGGCGCGAACCCGGCGAGACGATCCCCGAGATAGGCCTCGCGGACGTCCTCGGTCACCTCCGTTTCCATGCCGGTGTAGGTCGCGACGACGCTCAGGTCCGGAGTGATGCCTCCGGCGACCTCCAACTCGACCCCGCGGCTGCGCTGCTCGCCCACCTGGATGCTGAACGTGAACGTCGGATCCTCGGGATCCGGCACGACGATGTTCTGCTTCGTGAGGTCGAAGAGGGCGATCGTCGCGAGCACGCGGCCGTTCGCGAACTCCTGCCTCCATCCCGCCTCCCACTGGCGCCCAAGGGTGGGCTCAAAGGGCTCGCCGCTCGCCTGCCGCGCGGAAGTCCCTGAATGTCCGGTGAGGTTCGGGGCAAACGATGTCGCGAAGCTTGCGTACGCGTTCCCTGACGGCAGCACCTCGTAGCTGACTCCCGCGCGCGGGCTGAAGGCCTGGTCGTCCTGCTCGTCGAGGAGCTCTCCGGTCGAAATGTCGCTTTGCCGGGAGGAGACGTGGCTGAACCTGCCGCCGAGGAGGACCTTCAAATCTTGCGTGAGCGTGAGCTGATCGAGAATGTAGAGCCCGGTCTGGCTTGCCTCGGAGTCGTCGTCGAACCCGAAACTCGGCGCCCCCGGCGATGCTCCGTACGTCGGGTTGATCCGGTCAATGGGCGCCAGCTCGTTGATGTCGAAGAGATACGCGAACCGGTACCGGGTGAACTCCGCGCCGGCCACCAGTTCATGGTCCACCGCGCCGGTCGAAAAGCGTCCGTACAGCTCGTTCTGGAAGTTGTCGTTTTCCGTGCTCTCGTCGGTGACGAAGTTGTCGCGATGGATCGTCCGGCCGTCGGGGTCGAGGGGGAAAAAGCCGAAGCCGGCGGCGTTGATCTCGTGATCGGCCTCCAGGCGCGAGAAGCCGGTCCGAAAGCTCCAGTCGGGTGTGAAGTCGTGCGTGAAGTTCAGCGAGACGTTGCGCTGTTCGTTCAGCGACCGCGTCCAGTGCTCGCCGTAGCTCTTGCCTGGCGGCTCGTCGAGAAAGACCTCCGCGATCGGGAAGCCCCGATCGAAGCTGTGATCGAAACGTCCCCACTCGGCCTCGAGCGTGAGGGTCGTCCTCGGCCCGACGATCCAGGTGAGCGCGGGAGCGACGAAGGAGTTCTCGTGCTCGAAGAGGTCGCGATAGCTGTTTCCGCGGTCGTAGGCGGCGTTCAGGCGGTAGAGCACCGTGCGCGAGGCGTTCAGCGGGCCCGTGAGATCCACCGTGGGGCGCAACTGTCCGAAGCTGCCTCCCGTGAAGCCGATCTCGTAGCGGTGCTCCGGCAACGGTTTCTTCGTGATCGTGTTGACGAGGCCGCCCACCTCGCCGGCGCCGTAGAGGAGGGACGCCGGTCCCTTGAGGAACTCGACCCGTTCCACGTTCGCGATGTCGCCCTTCGACAGGAAAGCGAACTGCTGGAAGCCGTTCTTGAGGTTGACGCCCGAAAACGACCCCGAGAAACCGCGGAACGCGTAGGAGTTGTTCTGGGCGCCGCCGTACGAGGTGCGGCTACTGACGCCGGCCGCGTTGTCGGCGGTCTCGCTCAGGCGAAGTACGACACGGTCCTCGATGACCTCTCGCGGGATCACGGAGATGGATTGCGGCACCTCAAGGCGAGGGAGATCGAGTTTCGTCCCCGTCGTGGCGGTCCCGGCGACGTAACCGTCGGCGCTGGCAGTGACGCTCACCGACTCCGCGAGCCCGGTGAGTTCGAGCTCGATGTCGAGCTCCTGGGCACCCGGGCCCACGCTGATCGTTCGGACGGCCGGATCGAAGCCGGACGCCTGGACCTCGACGACGTACTCGCCCGGAGCAAGCGGGGCGGTCCAGGAGCCGTCGGGCCCGGTGCGGGTCTCGACCACGAGCGCGCCCTCGCGGCGCACCGTGATGCGAGCACCCCGGATGGCCCCGCCGGTCGAATCAACGACGGCGCCGGCCAGCGAGGAGGACTGCGCCCCGGAATCGCGCGTGGTTCCGGGACGGGCGTCGGCCCGGTCCGCGACGGCGGCGCGGTGGCTGGCGCCGTCCTCACGCGCTTCGACGGGCGCGGCAGCCAGGGCGGCCAGGAAGCCGGCCGCCAGGAAGAAAAGGGTTCTGGATCGGTACATCTGCGTTCTCCCGATGTCTCGCCCTCGCAAGAGAGGGTTCCGGCAGCGGCCGTGCGCGACGCGGCGGACCGTTCGTTCCGAGGGCGTCCCGACCAGCGTCGGGGGAACGCGGCAGCCGCGAGGGACCCGCCGGGTCAGGAGACCGTGGGCGGGCGCCGGCCCGGCGTCCGCCGCTCGGCGGCGGGCGGGCACGGCCGGTTCGCGGAACTACGCGGGGGGAGCCCGAGCGGGACGGCGCAGCGCCCTCCGGGAGAAGACCCAGCGGACTTCACGCCGAAACCCGATCCGTTCGGGAACCCGGGTGGGAGGAACTTCCGCCGATCCGGCGAGGTCGGCGGGCTGGTGCGCGGCGTGGCAAACGGCGCATTCGTGCTCATGCTCGTGGTCGTGGTCGCCGTGCCAGAGGCTCGCCGGGACGGCGACCAGCAGAACGAGCGGGAGGACGATCGCCGCCAGCCAGCCGAAGCGCGCCGACGCCGGATCGCCGCCGGCGCGTTCCACGACACGCTTGCGGTCACGGCCCATCGCGGCGAGGCGCACCCCGGCCATGCGAACCGTCTGCGGCCGACGCTGGCGTCGAGGCCGGGGGACCGCGCGGGAGAAGAAGGCCAACTATGCGGACCCCGCAGCCCGGATCTCGAACCGCCCCGCCGAAGGTGAAAACCGAATGGCGTCGGTGTCGAAGGCGCGACCGACCGCGCCGCCGCGGCTCAACTCGTCCGGCGCGCCGACCGAGAAGCCGCCCGCGCCATCGAGCAGCCAGACGCTGTCGGAGAGCTGCAGCGACAGGTCGAGGTCGTGGCTGGAGAGCAGAATGGCCTGTCCGTGCTTCCTGGCGTGGGAGCGGAGAAGGGCCATGATCTCGACCCGGCTCGGAAGATCCAGGAACGCCGTGATCTCGTCGAGAACCATCAGACGCGGGGTCTGCGCGAGCGCCCGCGCGATCATGACGCGCTGCCGTTCGCCGTCGCTGAGATCGCTGAAGAAGCGCCGCAGGAACGGCTCGATCCCGGTGATCCCGACCGCATGGGCGATGGCGGCCCGATCGCTCTCGGCGAGTCCACCTTGCCAGCCCGTGAACGGCTGCCGCGCGAGCGCGATGACATCCTCCACGCGCAGGCCCGGATTGAACTCCCGCTCCGTCAGCACGACGGCGATCTGGCGGGCGCGCGTCGCCGGTCGCATGGACGCGATGTCCTCGCCGTCGAGCCGGGCCACTCCGTCGAGCGACGGCTGGAGCCCGGCGATCGTGCGCATGAGGGTTGACTTTCCGGAGCCGTTGCGGCCGAGAATGCAGATGAAGTCGCCAGGAGCCGCGGAGAGATCGAGGTCCGACAGGACGACTCCCGGCGCGCCCCGATAGCCCACGGAGAGGGATTGGAGATCCAGCATCAGCGCCACTGCCGCACGGCCGGCGAGAAGATCAGGATGAGGATCACGACTGGAGCTCCGACGATCGCCAGGATCGCGTTGAGATGGAGAAAGTGCTGCTCCCAGGGCGCATGGACGATGGCGTCGCCAGCCAGCGCCAGCAGGGCGCCGCCGAGCGCGGCGAGGGGAAGGAGCGGGAGGATCCGCGCCGTTCCCGCCAGCGCCCGGGCGAAATGGGGCGCGATGAGGCCCACGAAGCTGACCGGACCGCAGAAGGCCACGACCGGCGCGACGAGCAGCACGGTCGCTGCCAGAACGGCGCGACGCAGGGAAGTCACCTTGACCCCGAGGCTGCGGGCGTAGGTCTCGCCCAGAAGCAGCGAACTGAGGGGTTTCGCGGTCGCGATGGCGGCGGCGGCGCCCACGAGGATCGGCAGAAGGAGCGACGGCAGAGCCGCGGGAGCGACGCCGGCGAAGCTCGCATCCTGCCATCCGCCATAGACCCGGCCGCCGGCGCGGGCGGCGAAATGGAGCAGCACGCTCGTGAGGCCCTGCGAAGTGAACCCGAGCATGAGGCCGATGACGAGCAGCGTGATGGCGCCGACGCGGCGGCCGAGCGCCAGCATGAAGATCGCCGCGCCTGCGACTCCGGCCGCGGCCGCGAGCGTGATGCTCGGCCCTTCGAACAAGGTCAGGAAGGACACGGCGGCGGGCCCGGCGAAGGCCGCCGCGGTCACGGTGAGCGCGACGCCGAGCTGACCGCCGGCGAGCAGGCCGAGGGACCACGCGTCGGCGACCGGGTTCCGGAAGAGCGCCTGCATCAGCACCCCCGCCATGCCGAGCGCGGCGCCGGCGATGATCGCGGCGGCCACCCGCGGGAGGCGGATCTCGAGGACGATCTGGCGGGCCAGGTCGCTCGACTGCGTCCCCGTCAGGGCCCCGACGGTATCGGCCAGGGGCAGCGCGATCTGGCCGTAGGTCAGCGTCAGCAGCGCGAGGGCGGCGAGCGCGGCGACCAGGGCCGCGCCGCTACTGCTGAGCCGCACGGACATGGCTCGCCTCCCATGTTTCCGGGGCCAGGTAGCGCGACTCGCCGTCGCGCAGCTCGGGGTGCAGCATCTTCACGATGTCACCCAGGAGCCAATCCGGCCGGATGATCCCCATTTCCCACATCTCCCAGGCGTCCGCGGTGGGGTGAGGCCTGCCCGGCGCCCAGAACACGCACCCGTCCCGATAGGCCTTGAACCGCCGCAGGACGGCCCGATCATCGAACACCGCGGCCAGCGGTTCGCGGATCATCCAGCAATCGGCGTCGGTCGCATCGCGCAGGAGCCGCTCCGTCGAGAGATCGGAAAACGTGTCCAGCTCGGGATCGTCCTCGGCGCCGAGCACGAGCTCCGCATTGGCGTCGCGGATGAGGGCGGCGTCCGCGTTCCGCTGGGTCACGGCCCAGCGATTGCCGCCGCTCCGGTACCAGGCCCAGAGGACCGACCGGCTGGGCTGCTCGTCGGCGAGCGCCTTCAGGCGGTCCACCTCCTGGGCGACTCGCTCGATGAACGCTTCCGCCTCGGACTCCTTCCCGGTCAGGAGGCCCATCAGGAGCACCCAGGCCACCCGACCCATGTAGTGCGGCTCCGC
>JAJEAO010000002.1 GCA_022822745.1 Acidobacteriota bacterium | reverse complement strand
GGTTCCATTGCGGTGCCGGTCTGGAGACCGGCGCTCCATAGAACGTTCCATGAAGGGGCGCTCCGTGCCGGGCAGGGCCGCTACCGCGAGAACCGGCCCGGCGCGCCGGCAAGCACGATGGATCGCCGCTCTCCAGAGCGGCAATTCCCGGCCACAGCCGGGTTCCATTGCGGTGCCGGTCTGGAGACCGGCACTCCATAGAGAGCTGCGGTCAGTACTTCTTCGTGGAGGTCGGGAAGGTCAGTCCCCAGCCTTCGAGCCCGGCCGCCTGCTTCACCCACGCCGCCATCTGCTCCTCGTCGAGCGCGCCCTCCGGGATGTTGACCCAGCGGGCGTCCGGATCCTTGCCGCGGAGCGGCGGCCGCGGCTCGAGCGACGCGCCCCGGAAGAAGGTCACCTTGACGTGGCGGGTGAAGCAGTGAACGTTCAGGAACCACCCGTTCTCGCGCGTGCCGTAGAACGGCGAGTTCCACCGGACCGCCTTCAGCACCCCCGGGACGACCCCTTCGATGAGGGTGTCCAGCCGCCGTCCGAATCCGCTCTTCCAGCCCGGCATCGCGGCGATGTATGCCTGCACCGGAGCGTCGCCATCCGCCTTCGCGATCTGGGGGTTCCCGCCGGAGAGAAGCCGGACCTTGCCGGGGGCCGGCGCAGGCAGGTCGGCTGTCATCGGTCGTCGCTCCGGGCGGCGAGAGCGAGCTCGTTCTCCTCGAAGCACCGGATCTCGTAGCCGCAGACGCCCTCGAGCGGGCCCGCGGTGAGCGCCACATCGGGATGGGTGACGGCCGGGTCGCCGGGCTGGCCGACGAAGACGAGGTGGAAGCCCCGCTCCTGCGCCGAGACCGTGGTCCCCGGCAGGAATGCGAGGAGGAGGGCGGGAGCGAGTCGCTTCATGGGGAGGGATCCGGTCGGCGGATTATGGCCGCGGCGCCCGCGCGCCCCGCCGGTACTCTCGCCGGGAGCAAGTGGTGAGAGCCGAACCCGACAGAGCGCCCGTCCACCGATGGGATCTGTCCCCGCGCGAAGCGATCCGGCTCCAGCGCGAGCTCGCCGCCCGGGTGGAAGCGAGCTCTCCTCGCGGCTTCGCGCCCCGCATCGTGGCGGGCGTGGACGCCGCGTTCCCCCGCCCCCGCCCCGGCTCCGCCCGGCAGGTCGTGGCGGCGGCGGTCGCCTGGGATCTCGAAGCGGGCGCGGTCGTCGGGATGCGGACCGTGCGGCGCCCGCTCACCTTCCCGTACGTGCCCGGGCTCCTCTCCTTCCGGGAGGCCCCCGCGGTCCTCGAAGCGCTCACCGGTCTCGACGCGCCGGTGGACGCGGTGATCGCCGACGGACACGGCCTGGCCCACCCGCGCCGGTTCGGGCTGGCCTGCCACATCGGAGTGCTGACCGGTCTGCCCGCCGCCGGGTGCGCCAAGAGCGTCCTGGTCGGCCGCTTCGACCCGCCCGGGCTCGAACGGGGCGCGCGGACGCCTCTCGTCCACCGGGGCGAGACGGTCGGGGCCGCCCTCCGGACCCGCACGCGCGTCTCCCCGGTGTTCGTGAGCGTGGGGCACCGCCTCGACCTCGACGCGGCCGTCCGGCTCGTTCTCGCCAGCGGCGGCGGACTGCGCCTGCCCGAGCCCACCCGACGCGCCGATCGCGCCTGCGCCGCGGCGCGCCGGGAGTGAAGTTTCTCGACGGCCGTCGAGACCGCATGGGTGCTATAGGGTTCCGGCGGATTCCAGCCCCGGCGGCCGAAGCCGTGTTCCGGCATGGCGGCGCGAAGCCGACAACTCTTCTCCCGGACCCAAGGAGGTTCCTTCCCGTGTTCCGAACGATCTTCGCCGGGGCCCTGCTCAGCGCAGGCCTCGCGGTGCTTCCGACCGCCGGTTCCGCTTCCGGCTCCATCGGCGTGGGCGCCGGCAAACTGAGCCCCCGCGCGGCCTATGCGCAGGGCAAGGCGCTGACCTACTCCGAGCTCGTCTGCGAAGGGGGCTGTCCGCTCCGGAAGAGCGAACTCGACGCGGACCGCGCCCGCAGCCTCACCGCGAGCCTCGAGGCAGCCTACGACGGCGGAACCACCGGCAGCCCGGACGATGACGCCGTCCAGGCGCTGTGCGGCGAAGGCGTCGAGGACTGCAACCTCCGCATGGAGACGGTGCACTACTTCCTGAGTCGCCGTTTCCGCCTGTAGGGAGAACCTTCCGATGCGCATGAACCGTCGCTTCCTTCAAGCGGCCGCCCTCGGGGCGGCTTTCCTCCTGGTTCAGGCAGCCTCCGGCTTCGCGCAGGGCACGCCCTGGATCGCCGAACCCCGCAGCGGGTCGGTCACGATCAGCTACGGCCACCAGGCCGCCACCGAGTTCTGGCGGGCCGACAACAAGGGGCCGACGCCCGGCAACGGCGCCGAGCTGTCCCAGACCACCGGCTGGCTGGACTTCAACTACGCCCTCACCGACGCGGTGGCGGTGGATGTGCGCTCCGGCTTCGGTCGCAGCCACATCCCGGGGCCCGTCGGCCCCACCCCGCAGGAGTCCTTCAGCGGGCTGGTTGACACGAATGTCTCCCTCACCTGGCGCATCCTCGACGAGCTGGTCACGAACGGCGCTCCCAGCATCGCGATCCGCGCCGGCGTCATCGCCGCCGGCGGCTACGAGACCGGCCACATCAACTCGCTCGGCGACGGCGGCAACGGCGCCGAAGCCTCGGTCATCGTGGGCCGTTTCGTGGACCGTGTGGGCTTCTCGGGGGAACTGGGCTACCGGTTGCGCTCCGGCGAAATCCCGGCGGACACCTTCGCCAACCTCGCGGCGTTCCTGGCCCTCACCGACCGGATCTCGGTCGCGGCGGACTACCGCATGGTGAACGGAGACGACAGCGGGCTCGACATCGGCGGGCCCGGGTTCGCTCCCGACCGGTTCCCCGAGCTCCAGGAGGACGCGCAGCTTCTCGGCGGGCGGCTTCTCGTCACGCTGAACGACTCGTTCTCCCTGAACGGGTTCTACGGACAGGTCGTCAGCGGCCGCAACACGGCGGCCTCGTCCGTGTTCGGCGCGGGCGTGACCTACACGTTCATCACGAACTGAAGCCCCTTCGACGGGTTCCGATGCGCGGACCCGTCAGGCTCCCGGCGGGCGCCCCCGCGCCCGTCGGGGCCAGCCGGATCTTCTGCTCGTACCGCGCACCGCGCCCGAACCGGGACGCTGCCGGTCGCATCGGGCCGGGAATCCCGCCCGAATCGCTCACAACGCCGTTCCCGAACTCGCCACCGGCCAGAGCACGATGAGAGGCAGCGATCCGGACCGGATCAGCGGGCGGCGTTGAGGTTCCAGTCGTACTCGTAGTCGAGGCTGCCCTCGAAACTCCGGAGCGCCTCGGCGAGTTCGGGCCCCGCGTAGCGGCGCAGGTGCTCGATCACCCCGGCCTCGTTCCCGCCGAAGTCCTCCTGGAACCAGGTGTAGATGCTCGAGACGACCCCGAACGACTCGTCGAGGAGCTCGGCGCCGCGCGGGTGGTTCACGTAGTCCCGGGCCCCCTGCTCGAGCATCTCCTCGAGCCGGGCCGCGGTATAGACCGCCGGGGCGAGATTCGGACAACCGAGGCTGGCGCAGTTCACGGCGTAGTGGATCCGCGGGTCTTTCCAGATCGCCCGCAGGATGTCGTGCTCCATGTTGTCGAGCGTGAGGGACTGGTCGAGAACCGTGGCGCGTTCGTCGCCCCACGGACCCGAAAGCGGCACGATGCCCTCGTGGATCTCCCGGATGGAATCCACCGGGTAGTCCCCGAGGATGGTCTCGACGGTGAGAGCGTTGTAGAAGTTGATCCAGTAGGCCATCTGCTCGTCGCGCGAGTAGATCCGGGGATCCACGGCTTCGAGCCCCTCGAGGTAGCCGAGCAGACGTTCCCGATCCGCCTCGTTCGCGTGGAGGCCGGCGTAGTCGAAGAGGTGGATGCCGGAAGGATCGTCGGTCCGCAGATACCCGTCGAGAATCCCCTGCCAGACCGAGTGGTCGATCGTGTCCGCGTTCCGGTCGTCGTGTTCCTCCCAGGACGCGCCGGCCCCGGAAGCACCGCCGGCGGCGCACGCGCCAGCCACAGCCAGCCAGGGAACCGCCGCGAGGACGGCCAGAAGAGCCCCGGGGCGGGCGGCGAAAGGGGAAACGGTCTGGTTCATGAGTGATCTGCTCCCTTGCGTGAATCGGTCGGGCCGCCCCGGAGACCTCGGAGCAGCTCGCGAACGCGAAGCGTAGCGATCATCCCGAGGATCCCCAGGCTCGCCCCGAGAACGCCCCGGACCGTGCCTCCCACCTTGGAGCGGCCATGGCGGCGGCGCTTCGTGTTCACCGGAACCTCGGCCATCCGAAGCCCGTGCTGGATCGCCTTGACCTGCATTTCGACGGTCCAGCCGTAGGCGCGGTCCCTCATGCCGAGCCGCCGCAGCGCGTCCTTCCGGATGGCGCGGTACGGGCCCAGATCCGTCACCCCCCGGCGCCACAGGGCGCGGATGAGGAGGCCGGCGACCCGGTTGCCCGCCCGCTGCGGCAGGGTGAGCGCGCCGCGCTCGGCTGTTCCCAGAACCCGTGAACCCACGACGAGGTCGTTGCCGGAGACGATGCCGTCGAGGAGCCGCAGCGCGTGGCGAGCCTCGAAGGAATGGTCGCCATCGGTGAACAGGACCACGTCCACCGGATCGAGGGCGGCGATCGCGGTGAGGCACGCGATCCCGTATCCGGGCGCTTCCTCCCACGCGACCCGGGCCCCGGCCTCCCGGGCGCGGCGCGCCGTGGCGTCGCCGGATCCGTTGTCGCACACGACGAAGTCGTCCACCACCCGGGCGCCCCGATCGCCGCGCAGAGCGAGGAGCCCCCCCACGACGGCGCCGATACTCTGCTCCTCGTCTCGCGCCGGAACGACGACCCCGACTCTCAGTCCCCGGTACATCGGATCTCCGAGGGGGCCGCCGGCGGAGCGAGCCGCGAGAGCGCCGCCGCCACCGCGATCGCTCCGTACTGGAGCGGCGGAATCCACCACGGATGGCCGAACGGGTGCATGTCGAAGTCCTCGAGGTTCAGTCCGGTCGCGTAGGAGAGGAGAACGGCGACCGATGCGGTCCACGCCCACGCGGTGGGGCGCATCGCGGCGAACGGCAGGAGCCACAACAGGTACCACGGGTTCACGACCGGGGAAAGCAGCAGGAGCAGACCGTAGATCCGGTCCCCCGGGAACGTTCCGGAGGCGCCGCCGCGAGCGCGGAACCAGAGCCACGCCGCTCCGGCGAGGAAGAGGCCGCCGCAGACCGCGCGGGAGACCCCGTCCGGCAGGAACGCGCCGAGCAGCGCGAACACCGAAGCGTTGAATTCCCACTCGCGGGCGAACACGAACAGCGTGGCCAGGTCGGCGCCGCCCGGCCAGACGAACGGCAGATAGAGGATCCCGAGCGCTCCGGCGAAGGTGGCCCAGTGGACCGGACGGGCGGAACGGAGGAGGAACGGAACCGCGACCAGCGCCAGCACCTTGGCGCCGGTGGCGAAGGCGAGGCAGGCCGCCGCCGCATGGAGCCTCCGGCTTCGCGCGAGCAGGAGCGCGGCGAGCACGAAGAACACGGCGAAGCCGTCGGGGTGGGCGGTGAACGCGACTTCCTTGACCACCAGCGGACACCAGGCGTAGAGCAGGACGGCGCGGGGCGGGGCGAGGCGAAGGAGCGCGAGGACGGTGAGCAGGTCGAAGACGACGAACAGCGCCTGAAGCGCCAGCACGTTGCCCGGCGCGAGCCGGTAGCCGGCCAGGAACGTCCACTGGAGGCCGGGTCCGTAGATCGTGGGCAGCTCGGGGAAGTTGATCCGGCCGAGGATCTCCTGGAAGCGCGGAGGGATGGAGGCGTCCGCGAAGAACGCCTCGGGGGGAACGCCGTACGGGGTCCCGGCCTCGGCGAACCGGAACCCGTCCCAGAGGTAGCGGAAGAAGTCGTCCTCGAAGAAGGGGCCTCCGAGGAGTCCGATCCCGCGGAACACGACGGCCCACAGGAGGAGGCGACTCACGGGGAACTCCCCGGAGCCGCGCCTCCACACCCCGTAGAGCGCGAAGGTGACGATGGCGATCGCCGTCGAGAGGAGGAAGAACGGGGCCACCCCCGGCTCGCCGGGGCCCCGCGCCAGCAGGGCGAGACCGAGGTAGAGCGCGGCGCAGAAAAGCCCCGCCGCATCCACCGACCAGGCCGACCGGAGGAACCGGCCGCGTCCCGGATCCGGCGTCATCGTCCGGACGCCGTCGGCGCGCCGGTCATCCCGTCCGGGAACAGGAACGCGTCCGCTGGCGAGGGTTCGTGGAGCGCGCCCCGAAGGCGGACGCGGCCCCGATCGTCGAACGGCACATCCTCCGCCTCCAGCATCGCCCGCTGGAGGCCCGGTGGACAACTCCCGCGCCGCTCGGCGGAGAGTTCCCCGGCGGCGTTCACGACCCGGTGCCACGGGACGTCCTCCGGCGAATTCCGCAGCGCCCACCCCGCCGCCCGCGCCGACAGGGGGTACCCCGCCGCCGTCACCGCGCGGGCGATCCGGCCGTAGGTGCTCACGCGCCCGCGGGGGATCCGGCGGACGACGGCGCGCACCCGCTCGAACTTGCCGCCGGGGGGCCGGGCGAGGAACGGGTCCGGAGGAGGAAGCGGCATCACGAGGCCGATCCGGGGGAGAACCGAGCCCCGGTGGGATACTAGTAGCCTGGATTTCTCCTTCGCCGCGGCGACCGCGTCCGAGCCGACGCGGTCGGTCGCATCGGGCTCGGGAACGCTGCTGAATCGCTGGAGCGCGGTCCCGCCGCCCGCCACGCGCCGTTCACCGACCCAAGGCCACTCCGAGGACTCCGGGCCAGCGACCGGCCCTCCTTCCGCGGGCCCTGCGGGGAGCCGGGGATGGCTCGTCGGGAGGGGGCGCCCCCTTCCCCCAACGGAGGCCCGAACATGGACGAGGTCGGCAACACCGCTTCCCGGAGCGACGCCGTCACCCGGCGCGACTTCCTTTCGGGCGTCCCGGTGGCGCTCACCGGCGCCGCGCTCGCCTGCGGCGAGGTTCCCGCCTTCCGGGCGCTGATCGAAGGCGAGAGCGCCGCGCCCTACCCGCCGCTCCGCACCGGGATGCGCGGGTCGCACCCCGGCTCCTTCGAGGCCGCCCACGCGTTCGTCCACGAGGGCCGCATGTGGAACGTCGCCGCGACCGGAGAGTCGTGGGATCTCGTGGTCGTGGGGGGCGGCATCTCCGGACTGGCCGCCGCTCACTTCTTCCGCCGGCAGGCCGGTCCCGACGCCCGGATCCTCATCCTCGACAACCACGACGACTTCGGCGGCCACGCGAAACGGAACGAGTTCCGGATGGACGGGCGCACGTTCCTGATGAACGGCGGCACGCTGAACGTGGAGGCGCCGTCCCAGTACGGCGAGATCGCCGGCGGCCTCCTAGCGGAACTCGGGATCGATGCCGAGACCTACCTCGCGAGCCTCTCGGGAGTCCGGGACACCTACCGGAATCTGGGTCTCGGCTCGGGGATGTTCTTCGACCGGGAAACGTGGGGGGAGGACCGGCTGGTCAAGGGGCCCCGGGGCATCCCGCTCGAGGAGTTCCTCGCGGGGACGCCGATGCCCGAGGCGGTGCGACGGGATCTGCTCCGCCTTCACGCGCCCGACCAGCCCGACCATCTGCCGGACCTGGGCCCCGAAGAGAAGAAGGCCTACCTCGCCACGATCAGCTACGAGGACTTCCTCGTGAAGCACATGGGCTGCGATCCGGGGGTCGTCTGGTTCTTCGACCACCGCCCGCGGGGCATCTTCTGCACCGGGGTTGACGCCCTCCCCGCCCGCTACGCCTGGGAGGAGGGCTGGCCCGGCTTCTCCGGCATGGAGATCCCCGAGACGCCGCGGGACGCGCTCGCCGACGAACCCGGCGGGCAGCACGGACGGGAGAACCAGGCCCGCGCCGACGAAGGGCTCCCGGACCTCTACTTCCCCGACGGCAACGCCACGATCGCGCGGCTCCTCGTCCGCGGCCTCATCCCGGAGGCGGCGCCGGGCTCGACGCTCGACGACATCATCCTCGCGCCGCTCGACTACGGGCGACTCGACGAGGACGGCTCGGCGACCCGCATCCGACTCTCCTCGACCGTCATTCGGGTCGAACCCACCAGCCACGGCCCCGTCCGGGTGACCTACGTCCGGAACAATCGGGGCGAACGGCTCATCGCCGACCGGGTGGTCATGGCCTGCTGGCACCACATGATCCCCTACCTCATCCCCGGGCTCCCGCGGGAGCAGCAGGAAGCGCTGGCCTGGCCGGTCAAGTCTCCTCTCCAGTACACCTCGGTGCTCGTCCGGAGCTGGAGGGCGTTCGTCGAGGCGGGGGTCTCCTCCATCGCCGCCCCGGGCAGCTACTGCGCCGGGGTCTCCCTCGCCCCTCCGCTCGCGGTGGGCGGCTACCGGACCTCCACGAGCCCGGACGAGCCGCTCGTGGTGCGGATGAACCACTACCCGGGCTCCCGGGGCCTGTCGCGGCGGGAACAGCACCGGATCGGCCGGATGGAGATGCTCCACACGACCTTCGAGACGGTGGAGGCGCGGCTCCGCGAGCAGCTCGGCCGCATGCTCGGCGGCGCCGGGTTCGATCCGGATCGCGAGATCGCCGCGATCACGGTGAACCGGTGGCCCCACGGCTACACCTACTCCTACAACCCGCTGTTCGACCCGCCGGAGTGGGCGTTCGAGGCGGGAGACGACCGCCCGGTCGTTCGGGCGCGGCAGCCCTTCGGCCGAATCGCGATCGCGAACGCCGACGCGGCGGCGAGTCCGCACACCGACGCCTCGATCCGGGAGGCGCACCGGGCCGTGACCGAAGTCCTCGCCGCCGTGTGACCGACGGGGCGGGGCGGCGACCGCGCCAGCTCCCGGCGGCCCGGGATCGGGGCCGCGGGCCGGCGGATGGGGCTCCGGCCCCCGGAAGCGGGACGAATTCCCGTCTTCCGACGACGGAAGCCGTCATGAATGTCGCGTTTGCGTCAGACTGACGGGATGCCCTCCCCTCCGCCTCCACCCCCTCCTTCGGATTTCACGCTCGACGAGATCGCGCGCCTCGCCCGACTCCCCTTCCGGGATCCGGGCGCGCTCCGACGCTGGCTCCTCGGGCTCGTCGCAGCGGTGGTCCCGGTCATCGGCTGGCTCGCTCTCGCCGGCTACCGGATCCGGATCCTGCGCGCCGCGATGCGCCGGGAACCCGCGACGCTCCCCGAGTGGGACAACCTCGGCGAACTGCTCGGTGACGGGCTGCGCGTGCTGCTCGTGACTCTGGCCTTCGCGCTCCCGGCGGCGGTCGCGGCCATCCTCGGGAACTTCACCGGGGGCGTGCTGACCCTGGTCAGTTCGCTGCTCGGCATCGCCGCCTTCGCGCTCCTTCCCGCCGCGCTGCTCGCGCTCGCCGGCGGCCGGTTCGCGGGCGCGTTCGACTTCGAGTCCCACATCCGGCAGATCCGACGGCAGACCGCGCTCTACATCCAGCTCGTCCTCGCGCTCGCGGTCGTGTTCTGGGGGCTCGAGCTGCTCGTGGGCGTCAGCCTCTGGCTCGCGCCTCCCGCCGCTTTCTGGGGTTTCGCCTTCGAAGCGACCCTCATCGGCGCCGCGGGACGCCGGATCGGAGTCCCACCGGCGCCCCCTGCTCCCGCCAGCCCCTCCACGCCATGACCCCCCGTCCTCCACCGACCCGACGCTCCGGCGGCCTGACCCGCCGGGAACTGCTCGGCGCCTCCGCGGCCGCCGGAGTCTCCCGCCTCGGAATCGCGCGCCCCGCCGCGGCTCAGGACGGCCCCGGCGCACCGCTTGCCGTCGCCCCCATTCCAGTCGTGCGGATCGGCTTCGTGGGTGTCGGCGGCATGGGCTCCGTCCATGTCCGGAACCTGCTCGAAGTCGGAAAGGCGTCGCCCGGCGTCGAGATCCGCGCCGTCTGCGACATCCGGGCGGAGCACGCCGAGCGCGCCCGCGGCTGGATCCGGGAAGCGGGAGGCGCGGACCCCACCCTCTACACCCGAGGGGAGCGGGACTTCGAGCGGATGTGCGCCGAGGAGGATCTCGATCTCGTCTTCACGGCGACGCCGTGGCGCTGGCACGTCCCCGTCTGCCTCGGGGCCATGGAGAACGGAAAGCACGCCGCGACCGAGGTGCCCGCCGCCACCACGCTCGAGGAGTGCTGGGCGCTGGTGGAGACGGCCGAGCGCACCGGCCGCCACTGCGTGATGATGGAGAACTGCAACTACGGCCGGTGGGAGATGCTCGTCTTCCACCTGGTCCGGCAGGGCGTCTTCGGCGAGATCCTCCACGCCGAGGGCGGCTACCTCCACGACCTGCGGGGGGTGAAGTTCTCGGACCGCGGCGAGGGGCTGTGGCGGCGCGCCCACTCCCGCGAGCGGAACGCGAACCTCTATCCCACCCACGGGTTGGGACCGGTGGCCAACTGCATGGACATCGGCCGCGGTGACCGCTTCGATTACCTGGTCTCGATGAGCGGCCCGTCGCGGGGCCTCCAGGAGTACGCCCGCGAGCACTTCCCCGAGGGCGCTCCGGAGCGCGCCGAGCGTTTCGTCCTCGGCGACGTGAACCTGAGCCTCATCCGCACGGCCCGGGGCCGCACGATCACGGTGGTCCACGACACGAACCTCCCCCGCCCCTACAGCCGGATCCACCTCGTGCAGGGAACCCGGGGCCTGTTCCACGGCTACCCGAACCGGATCTATGTCGAGGGGCGGAGCGAATCCCACCGCTGGGACGACGCCGAGGCCTGGCTCGGGGAGTACGAGCATCCGCTGTGGCGGAACGTGGCTTCTCCGGGCGAGGAGCTGGGGCACGGCCGCATGGACTACCTCGAGGACTACCGGCTGATGCGCTGCCTCCAGGAGGGACTCTCCACGGAAATGAACGTGTACGACGCCGCCGCCCTGAGCGCCGTGACCGAGCTCAGCGAGCAGTCGGTCGCCGACCGCAGCCGTCCCCGGGACTTCCCCGACTTCACCCGCGGCGGCTGGCGGAGCTTCCCCGCCCTGCCGGTGGTGGAGAGCTGACCGATCCTCGTCGTGACGCATTCCGACCTGTTCGCGTGAGAGGATCCGGGAACCCATGAGTTCCGCGTCCAGCGCTCACCGGAAGGAACTGGGGGCCTACTACACGCCGCCCGACGTCGTGGCCACCCTCGTCGGGTGGGCGGTCCGAAGACCCGAGGACCGGTTCCTCGACCCGGCCTGCGGCGACGGGCGGTTCCTCGCGCTCCACGCCAGCAGCACCGGCGTGGACTGCGACGCCGCCGCGATCGCGGCGGCGACCCGGGCCGCTCCGCACAGCACCCCGGTCCACTCCGACTTCTTCGAATGGGCCTCCTCGACGAAGGAGCGATTCGACTGCGCCGCCGGGAACCCGCCGTTCATCCGCTACCAGCGATTCACGGGACGCTCGAGACAGCTCGCCCAGCGGCTCTGCGGGGCGCTCGGCGCACCGATGTCCGGGCTCGCTTCCTCGTGGGCGCCCTATCTGATTGCGACCGGCTCGCTGCTGAAGCCGGGCGGTCGCCTCGCGTTCGTGGTCCCCGCGGAAATCGGACACGCTCCCTACGCGGCGCCCCTGCTGCCGTGGATGACGAGCCGCTTCCGCTCGGTGCGGGTGGTCGCGATTCGCGAGAAGCTGTTCCCCGAACTCTCGGAAGATGTCTGGCTGCTGTTCGCCGACGGCTTCGGCGGCTCCACTTCGACGGTCCACCTGAGCGCTCTGGACCGCTTCGAGACCACGGCGCCCACCGCTCCGGGAGTCGAGATCCCGATCAGCGAATGGCGGGCGTGGCGGCGCCGACTCCGGCCGTTCCTCCTGCCGGACGCGATTCGGAGCAGGTATCGCCAACTCGTCGTTCGCCCAATGACCCACGCCCTCGGCCACTTCGCCCGAGTCGGCATCGGGTACGTGTCGGGGGACAACAGTTTCTTTCATCTGCGACCGTCCCAGGCCCGCGAGATCGACATCCCGGACTCCTGTCTGACTCCGACCGTCCGTCGCGGACGCGACCTGCGCAACGGTCCGATCACCGGGGACACGGTTTCGGAGTGGCGTCGCAGCGACTCGCCGAACTTCCTGCTGCGCCTCGACTCGCGCTCCGTCGAAGCGTCGGGAGTTCGACGACACCTCGACTCGGAGGCGGGCCGACAGGCTCGGAAGCGGTACAAGTGCCGGGTCCGGAACCCGTGGTACGCCGTCCCGAACGTCACCTTTCCGGACATCTTCCTCTCGTACATGAGCGGCCACACCCCCGCATTCGTCGAGAACCGGGCCGGATGCGCCTGCACGAACGCAGTCCACGCCGTTCACCTGACGGACGGGATCTCGCCGCGAGCGCTTCGCCGGCGCTGGAATTCCCCGCTCACGGCCCTGAGCTGCGAGATCGAGGGGCACCCGCTCGGCGGCGGAGTCCTGAAACTCGAGCCGCGCGAAGCGCTGCGGGTCGCCGTGGCGGGCGAGAACCTCGATCCGACCAGCGAACGACTCCTGCGCGAGGGCGTGGATCTCATGCAGCGGTGGCGGCATCCCGCATAGATCGCCGTTCATCGCACGAGCGCATTGTCGCGCCGGCGGCGTCTCACCTCCTCATCGGGAGGGCTCGGACCCCCGGATTCCGGGGCCGGGGCGGACGCGGGTCTCGGGCGGCGTCGGCCGAACTTCGCCGTTCCGCACCACCCACCACCCGTCGCGGAAGACCTCGGACACGTTCGCGAGCGCGCCGAGGTCGGTCAGCGGATCCCCCTCGACGATCAGGATGTCCGCCAGCTTGCCCGGCTCGATCGTGCCCAGCTTGTCGTCCATGCCGAGGATGCGGGCGCTGTCGCGGGTGGCGGCGACCAGCGCTTCCGCCCGGGTGAATCCCGACTCCACATAGGCCTCCAGCTCCCAGATGTAGGCGTGAGGGAGGTCGCGGAAGTTGTCGAAGATCAGGTCGGTTCCCACCCCGATCAGGATGCCGGCGTCCTTCAGCTTCCGGAGCATCGCGCGGCTGATCTCGCCGTTCAGCTCGAACCGGCGGGAAGTCGAGCTGTGGTAGCTGCCGCGCTCGTTGAAGATGTAGTCGTAGGTGATGATCGTGGGCACCGAAGCGGTTCCGGCGCGAGCCATCATCCGGATGACCTCCTCGGTGCGCGGCAGCGGGTGCTCGATCGTGTCGGCGCCCGCCTCGACCGCCCAGCCGGTGTAGAACGTTTCCGAATCCACCGTCACCTTGAGGCCGAGCGCGTGGGCCTCGTCCACGGCGGCGGCGATCTCCTCGCGCGAATAGTGGCTCGCGACCTTGATCAGGTCGGCGCCCATCTTGAACTGCTGGCGCACCGCGTCCCGCCACTCGTCCGGACCGGAGGCCTCGATGATCCCGCCCCACAGCGGATGGTGGATCGAGAGGCCCTCGGCTCCGTGGCCGCCGGTCCCGGTGATGAGCGAACCGGCGGCGAACACG
This sequence comes from Acidobacteriota bacterium, assembly GCA_022822745.1. Classification (GTDB taxonomy): domain Bacteria; phylum Acidobacteriota; class Vicinamibacteria; order Marinacidobacterales; family Marinacidobacteraceae; genus JAJEAO01. The sequence continues at coordinate 16,553 of JAJEAO010000002.1, read as the reverse complement.
CGCGGGCCGGGGACGCGGTTCCGGCGGACCGCGTCCTTCAGGATGAACGGGACCGTGCCCGCCGAGCCGGTATCCCGGATCGAGGTGATCCCGGCGCCGAGAAACACGTGCAGCCGCTCCAGGGCCCGCAGCGTCTGGTGCGCCGGGTCGATCGCGAGCGCCTGGGGCACCCCCGGCTCGGTGTAGGTGAGGTGGGTGTGGAGATCGATCAGCCCGGGGAGCACGGTGTGGCCGCGCACATCGAGAACCTGCGCGCCCTCCGGCCAGCCGGTGTCTCCCTCGGGCAGGACGGCCGCGATCCGGTTGCGCTCGATGACAACGCTCGCGGGAACGGGGTCGGAACCGGAGCCGTCGAAGACGAACCCGCCGAACAGCACGCGAACCCCCTCGGGACCGCGTTCGCCCGGGGGCGCGGGAACCCGGCGGGGATCGTCGGAAGTCCGGGTCTCCCCCAGAAACGCCCGCCGGTCCACCGGGCGCTGCTGCGGCTCCGGCGGCTGGGCGAGCGCCGTCGTCACCGAGAGGACGGCGAACAGCGGGAGGGCTACGGCATGACGCATGGGAACCTCCGGGAAACCTGCGGTCGAACCGCAATTCTGCCCGTGACGCCGCCGCTTCGCGCGACGCGCCCCGGCGCTATTCGTGGCGGGCGAGCCAGGCGCGGAGGCGGCGTCCTTCGTCGAGCAGCGCGACATCGTGGTCCGTCTGGTGGAAGCGAGTCCGAACCACGAAACGGTCGAAGTCGTCGGGAGCCTCTTGGCTCTCCACGATCTCGGACACCTTGCGGCGGAAGAAGCTGCCCCAGTGGGGGCGCTGTCCGTCGAGATCCCGGAAACCGTACTCGCGGGCCAGATCCCAGCTCGAGAGAAGCCTGCCGTTCTTCCTCCGCACGTCCGGATCCGCTGCGAGCGCCGCCACCGCGCGACCCACGAAGCAGGGCGTCTCCGATTCGGCGAAGTACGGATCCTGCTGGATCGCGTCCCTCCAGTTCGACTCGGAGACGCCGAAGTGGTCCAGGACCGCCTCCGAGCGGAGGAAGCCCGGCGTGATGGCCACCGCCGTGATCTCATGGGCGTGGAGATCCGACGCCATCGCGTAGGCGAGGCGGATGACCGCGTTCTTGGCGAGGTCGTAGAACAGGTTGCCGCGGTAGCCGAGCGTGTCTCCGTCGGTCACCTCCACGATCAGTCCGGCGTTCCGCTCCACCATGAGAGGGACGGCGTGCCGGCTGGTGAGGATGTGCGTGCGCACCGCGCGCTCCAGCAGCTCGAATCCCTGCCCGCTGTCCAGCTCCCAGAACGGGGACCCCCACTCGGTCAGCGGATCGCCGCCCCAGATGTCGTTGACCAGGACGTCGAGACGCCCCTGCTCCTCCCGGATCCGCGCGAACAGGGCCTCGACCTCGGACTCGACGCTGTGATCCGCGCGAACCGCGACGCCGACGCCGCCCTCCTCGGTGACCCATTCCGCGGTCGTTTCCAGGGTCTCCGGGCGTCCCGGCGTGGCCGGATGGCCCCGGACGCTGCGCCCGGAGCAGTACACGGTGGCCCCCGCCGCCCCCAGCATCCGGGCGATGCCGCGTCCGGCGCCGCGGGTCGCTCCGGCGACCAGCGCCACCCGAGTCCGCAGCGGCGCCTCCGCAGGGGAACTCAGCGCCAGCCCTCGCGCTCGATCAGCGTCTCGATGTGCGCCAGGTGATGGCGTCCGTGCCAGGCATAGAGCCCCACAGTGGTCACAAGCGAAGCCGGGCCCGACACCGGGTGCACGAACTCGCGCTGCATCTCGGTCCAGCTCAGCCCCTCGAGCAGCCCGACCCAGCGGCGGTGCAGGCCCTCCAGCAGGGCGAGCGAGCTGCCGACCGGCCCCCCGGAGTCGGGCAGGCTCGCCCACCGGGCTTCGTCGTAGTCCTTGATCGCTGGCCGATCCTCGGTCAGCGCCCACTTGAAGCGCATGAAGCTGTTCATGTGGCTGTCGGGCAGGTGGTGGACGACCTGTCGGACGGTCCACCCGCCGGGGCGGTACGGGGTGTCGAGCTGCTCGTCCGTCAGCCCGGACACGACCCGCCGGACATCGCCGGGCAGAGCGGCGAGATCGGCGATCCAGAAGCGAACCTGCGACTCCATCAGCGGGGACGGGGCGCAGAACCGCCCGATGGGATAGCGGAGGTCGGTTGTTTCAGGGCTCATCGTTCTCCTGAACGGCGAAAGTCCTCCGGCGCCGACGGGACGTCGGTCGGGAACCCGGCCCCCGTCCCGGAAATCCCCGTCCCGGACAAAGGTGGAACGGCGCTACACCTGGTGCATGGTCCGGCCTCCGACGACGGTGCGGTGCACGATGATCTCCTTGAGGCGGTCCGGATCGGACATGGCCACATCGTGCGGATCCTCCTCCAGCATCACGAAGTCGGCCAGCTTGCCCGCCTTGATGCTGCCCTTCAGGTTCTCCTCGAAGGAAGCCCACGCGCCGTGGATCGTGCCGATGCGCAGGGCTTCGTCCATGTTGACCTTCTGGTTGTCGCCCCAGACGCGCCCTTCCATGTCCTTGCGGGTGAGCATCGCCTGAAGCGCCATCATCGGCTCGTAGGGTCCGGGCACGTAGTCGGAGGCGCCCGCCACCTTGATGTCGTAGTCGAGGAACGACTTGTGGGCGAACATCCACTTCATCTTCTCGTCGCCGTACTCCACCCACTTGTTCCCGTGGTAGTGGACATAGGTCCAGAACGGGGTCGGGATCGAGCCGGTGTCCCGGATCCGCGCCAGGAGGTCCGGATTCACCAGCGAGCAGTGCTCGATGCGGTGCCGGGCGTCGCGCGGCGATTCGGCGAGCACCTTCTCGTAGGCGTCGAGGACGTAACCGATCGTCAGGTCCCCGTTCGCGTGGATTCCGATGTGGAAGTCGTGGGCGTGGGCGTCCTCCACCGCCTCCAGGATCTCCTCCGGCTGCATCGTGAGGATCCCGTGGTCGTCGGTCCCTTCGTACGGCGTGCTCATGTACATCGTCCGACCCGACGCCGAACCGTCGGCGCCGAACTTCACCGCCCCGATGCGGAGCCACTCGTTCCCGAAACCGCTGTACACCTTGGCCGCCTTCAGCGCCGCGTAGAGGTCCGAGTCGCCGGACGGGAAGTAGTACATGCGGTAGCGCAGTTCGCCGGCAGCGTAGGCGTCTTCGAGCGCGCGCAGCCCGTCGCTGTCGCCGCCCGTCTGGTGGACACTGGTGATCCCGGCGGCGGTCATCAGCTTCGACATGTGGGCGACGCCCTGCCGAAACTCGCTCCGCCCGTACACCCGTCGCCGCCCGATGCCGTCGAAGACCTCCCGAGCCTTCTGTTGCACCAGTCCGGTGAGTTCGCCGTTCTCGTCCCTCTCGAACCGGCCGCCCACCGGATCGGTGACGCTGTTGTCCACGCCCGCCATCTCGAGCGCCTTCGAGTTGTACCAGGCGATGTGGCCGCCCCGGTGGGAGACCTGCACCGGATGATCCGGCACGGCTTCGTCGAGGTCGTGCTTGTTGATCCGGCGGTACACGCCGTTCTCGGGGACCTTGGTGTCGTCGTACTTGAACCCGTCCACCCAGTAGCCAGCCTGGGTGTCGGCGGCGGCGGCGCGCAGCGCGAGCTTGATGTCGTCCACCGTGCGGACGTCGAGGTTCACCTCGAAGAGATCCCGCATTCCGCCCGGGTGGCAGTGGGCGTCGATGAACCCCGGCACGACGGTCATGCCCCCGGCGTCCACGACTTCCACGCCGGGGCCCGCGAGGTTCGCGATCTCCTCGGTCGAGCCCACCGCGCTGAAGCGGCCGTTCGTGACCGCGAACGCTTCGGCCTGGTCCATCGTGGGACCGCCATTCGCGTACTCGGCGGTGTACACGCGGGCGTTCGTCACGATCATGTCGGGACGGCTGGCGCCGCCCCCCGCCTGGCAGCCGGCGGCGGTCGTGAGCCCGGCCGCCGCGGCGGCGCCCGAGAGTTTCAGAAACTCGGCTCGCGTGAGAGCTGGCATCCATGTCCTCCTTCGAATTGCCCTGTCGATTGCCCCGCCGGCGGCATCAGGCCCCGGAGCGCGGCGTGAGCCGCGGCGGCCCTCCGCCCCGGAGCGCCTCGTTCAGTCCCTCGATGCGGGCGCGAACCGCCTCCCACGCCGCCAGCCGTTCCTCGAGTTCGGCTTCCATCGCCGCGATTCGGGCTTCCACCTGGGAGTTCGGGGCTTCGGTGTAGGCGTCGAGGTTCCTCGCTTCGGCGGCGATCCGGGCGAACAGCGGCCGCGGCCAGGCGCGGAAGCCGGGACGCCCCTCGTTCCGCGACAGCCCGTTCGCGGCTTCCTGCGCCGCCTCCCGGAAGCTCGCTACGTCGTCGCGCAGAGCATCCTCGGAGTCCTCGCCGAACGCTTCGAGCAGCTCGCCCGCTTCTTCGGCGGTGGCGGCGGCCGCCTCGTGGGCCTCCGCCATCCGGCGCAGCATCCCGGCGAGTCGGGTCAGCGCGGCGTGGTTCGCCCTGCGGTCGGCCTCGGAAATCCCGAGCCGAGGATCCTCGGAGACGACGACGGTCGCCTCCGTCGAAGCCTCGTTCCGGGTGACGCGCACGGTGTAGGTCCCCGCGAGAACTCGCGGCCCCGCGGGCGGCCCGCCGAAGCCCCCGCCCTGCCCCGCGATGGGCGGATCGTGCCGGAGATCCCAGTTCGCGCGGTTCAGACCGGGTTGGAGATCCGCCACGAGAGAACGAACCGTCTCGCCGTCGGCGTCGAGGACGGTGATCCCCGCCTCCCCCGCTTCCTGCGCCAGGATGTGGAGCAGCGCGCCTTCGGGCGGGTTCTCGGCGATGTAGAACTTGTGTCCGGTGTTCCCCTTGTGGGTGTACATCCGCCACGCCACCGCATCCCGGATCGGGAACAGGTGGAGATCGGCGTCGAAGTGACCGGCGTCGAGCGTCGAGAGCGGCGCGATGTCGTCGGCGATCCAGACGCTCCGGCCGTGGGTGCCGAGAATCAGGTCGTTCTCCCGCGGATGGAAGGCGAGATCGTCCACCGGAACGGTCGGGATCTGCCCGGCCAGCCGATGCCAGCTCGCTCCCCGGTCAAGCGAGAGGTGGACGCCGAACTCTCCGCCGACGGCGAGCAGGTTCTCGTTGTCGTGGTGCTCCCGGATGACGTTCAGCGCCGCTTCCGGCGGGAGATCGGCGGCGAGCGAACGGAAGCTGTCCCCGTAGTCCTCGCTCGCGAACGCGTAGGTCGTGTAGTCGTCGTTCCGGTGGCCGTCGAGGGTCACGTACACCCGGCCGGCGGCGTGCGCCGAGGCGATGATCCGGGTGACGTAGGTCTGGGCCGGCACGCCGGGCAGGTTGCCGGTGATGTCGTCCCAGGTCGCCCCGCCGTCACGGCTGCGCTGCACGTTTCCGTCATCGGCGCCGACATAGAGAACCCCGGCCTCCACCGGCGATTCCGAGACGGTGACGATCTGGCCGAACGAGGAGATGCCGTCGTGGCGGGAGAGCGTCTCGTCGGTCACCGGCGCGCCCAGGATCGGCATCTCGTCCCGGTCGAGCCGCTTCGTGAGGTCATCGGTCCGGGTCCATTCGTCGCCGCGGTTCCGCGAAATGAACAGCCGGTTGCCGCCGTAGTACACGGTGTCCGGGTCGTGGGGGGAGACGACGATCGGACTGTTCCAGTCGAACCGGTAGCGGTCGCCGTCTCCCGGCTCCTCCTGCGGACGGATCGTCTTCGTCTCGGAGGTGGCCCGGTTCAGCCGGCGCAGATTTCCGTTCTGCGATTCCACGTACACCGTGTCCGGCTCGTTCGGGATGACCTGGGTGTAGAAGCCGTCGCCTCCCCCGATCCGGAACCAGTCCTCGTTGCTGATCCCCTGGCGGAAGAACGTCCGGGACGGCCCCGCCCAGCTCCCGTTGTCCTGGAGGCCCCCGTACACGAGGTAGGGAACGCGCAGATCGAACCCGATCTCGTAGAACTGCCCCAGCGGGATCGTGTTCACGAAGTCCCAGGAACGCCCCCGGTCGCGGGAGATGTGGATGCCGCCGTCGTTGCCGAGCAGCATGTGATCCGAGTCCGCCGGGTCGATCCACAGCGCGTGGTGATCCACGTGGATGCGCTCCACCCACTCCGTATCCCAGGTGCGCCCGGCGTCCTGCGAGTAGTGGATCCGGGTTCCGAGAACCCAGATGCGCTGGTCGTTGTTCGGGTCGATGCGGATCTGGCTGTAGTACATCGGCCGCGGGTTCTCGTCGCTCATCCGGGTCCAGGTGAGCCCCCGATCCTCCGACCGGAAGACGCCCCCGTCGCGGTTCTCGACGATCGCATAGACCACCCGCGGATCGCGGCGGTACACATCGAGCCCGATCCGGCCGGTGTCCCCCTCGGGAAGCCCGCCGGCCAGCTTCGTCCAGGTGTCCCCGCCGTCGGTCGTGCGGTGGATCCCGCTGCCCGGCCCGCCGCCGGCGAATCCGTAGGCGCGCCGCCGCCGCTCGTAGAGGCCGGCGTAGAGGATGTCCGGACTCGCCGGATCCATGGCGAGGTCCACGGCGCCGGTGTCGGGATCGCCGTAGAGAACCTTCTCCCAGGTCTCGCCGCCGTCCCGGGTCCGGAACACGCCGCGCTCCTCGTTCGGCCCCCAGAGATGGCCGAGCGCCGCCACGTACACCGTGTCCGGATCCTCCGGGTGGACCAGGACCCGGCCGATGTGGTGGGTGTCGGAGAGGCCGCGATGCGTCCAGGTGGCCCCGCCGTCCCGCGAGACGTACACGCCGTTCCCCCACGAGCTGCTCTGGCGGTTCGCCGGCTCGCCGGTGCCGACCCAGACGACCGACGGATCGGACGGCGCCACCGCGATGTCTCCGATCGAGGAGACTTCCTCGTTCTGGAACTGCGGGATCCAGGTCGTCCCGTGGTTCTCGGTCTTCCACACTCCGGCGGAGGCGGTGGCCACCCAGAACGTCCGGGGATCGGACTCGATGACCGCGATGTCGTCAATGCGGCCGCCCATGATCGCGGGGCCGATGTTCCGCCACTCGAGCCGGTTCAGGACCGAATCCACCTGCTCCGGGGTCTGGGCGCGGGCCGCCCCCGCGCCCCCTGCCGCCGCCACGGCCAGCGCGAAGACGAGATGGCCCCGTCCGACCCACGGTCCGAACCGTTTCGGCGTCACAAGCGTCCCTCCTGCGTCTGTCACCTCGGAGCCCGGACCGCCTGCGGACCGGGATGGCGAGGATATACGACGGGTCGGTCTCGAACGGGGGCTGTCCCCGGACTCACTCCCCGGGCGCGCCGGCGCGGATCCAGTCCCGGATCGCGGCGATTTCCTCCTCGGTCAGCAGATCCCCCGTCGGGGGCATCCGGCTCCGGGCGATGCCCTCGCGGCCTTCGACCTTGTGAACCAGGTAGCTGCTCTCCGGATCGCCGGGCTCCACCAGGGCGAGCGCCACTTGCACGCTGGGGACGCCCACCAGGTTCGCGTGCGCCATCCCCTCCCGAAGGTCGAGACCGGCTTCGACGGCGTGTCCGCCGTGGTGCTCCACGCAGCGCGGATCGAAGATGCGGGCCTGGATGCTCGCGAGCGTCGGCATCAGCCCCTCTTCCGGAGCAGATGGCGCAGGAGTCGCGGGCGCCAGTGGCGTCGCCGGGATGGAGGAGGAGCCCGAGTCGGAACCGCAACCGGCCAGGACCGCCGCCGTCAGCGCGAGAAGGGAAAGTCCGGTTCCGGCTCGACACGTCATGAGCCGGACCCTACCAGCCACCGGACCGCTCTCCTCCCTACAGGTAGAGGTGCAGTTGCGCCAGCCACCGGCTGTCGAGCCGGTCGCGGAACACGAAGCGATCCCGATACCACGACAGGCTGATGTGCCAGTGGGTGCGGGGGTAGAGATCCAGCCCCCAGGTCATGCGCCGGATTTCGGCCGGCGGATTCCCCGACACCCGGTAGAGCTGCGGCGCGATCCGGACCCAGACGCCGCGCCAGAGCTCGACCGAGGTCTGGTTCGTCAGAATCACGTTGCGGTCGGCGGCTCCAGGCCCCGGAAAGCGGACATCCACCTGCGTCCAGCTCGCGAGCCACGGGAACGGCGCGTGGCCGAACGAGACCCCGGCGGCGGCGCTCCGGGAGATGCGCTCCGATTCGCCGCGGTAGAGCGCCGACCCCACGAGAACCGTGCGGGCGCCCAGATCCCGCTGGACGCGGCCGCTGGCGGTGAAGGCGCGCCGGCCGTCGTCCTCGTGGAGCGATTCCGCCCGACCCGGCCCCGCCGCCACCTGGACCAGCGTCCGGTCCCCGGAGTAGCCGAGTTCCACCCCGTAGATCTGATCGTCCTCGGCGAGCCCGAGACGGTCCCGCGAGAGCATCGTGTGATCGGCGAAACGAACCCCGTAGGCAGGCAGGAAGCGCCCGCCCCGCACGCTCGCCCGTTCCGAAACCCGCCGCTCGACCCAGTGCTCGTAGGACACGAGACCCCCGCCGGGACGGCGGCCGAGGGCGCCGTGGACGGTCCACGCCCCGGATCGCCACGCCGCCTGGAAATCCAGGTTCATCAGCAGATTCCGGTCGGGAATGTCTCGGCCGGGCACCCGGGTCCGCAACCGCGACGGCCGAAGGTCCACGCCGAAGTGCAAGGGCCCCTCATCCGGAAGCAGGCCGAACAGGAACGATTCCTCGGCGCGGGCGCCTGCTCCAGGCGTCGCCGCGCCGCGCCGGCCGAGAGTCGAGATCTCCTCGCGCGACAGCGAGCGTCCGTAGGGCGTCAGAAGCCCTCCGCCCGTCGGCGAGTAGTGGCACGCGGAGCACCGCGGGTACTGCTTCGACAGGAACTTCGGCTCCGCCCCGGCGGCGAGAGGCCCCCCGACGACGAGCAGCGCCCCGAGGAGCAGTACCGAGCTCTCCCGCGTCACGTCGGCGCCTCGGGCGGAGTTGACCCGACCTCGGCCACGAAGTCCGCGCTGACCCGCACCTCGTCACGAACGCCGACGCCGAGGTAACGGGGAGGAGGGATGGCGAACTCCTCGAGACTGAGCTCGAATTGCGCCTCCACCCGGATGCGGCCGTCGCTCCGGCGGATCCGCGCCGTTCCGGCGACCGGCCGCTCGACGCCGTGGAGGCGGAGCCGGCCGGTGAACCGGGCGTCGAGCCGGTTCGCTCCGATCGGGGAGGCGGCTTCCAGGCGCACATCGGCCAGGACGGCCTCCTCGAACGCGGCGCCGCGGTGGGTTTCGAGATAGGTCTCGCGAAGGTGGGCGTTCCGGAGCGCGATGCCGGTGTCGAGCGAGTCGAGGCGTACCCGAAGGGTTCCGGCGGCTGGACGACCACCGCTCGCGGGCGCCCATCGCAGCATCCCCGAGACGGCGGGCGTGACGGCGTCGAAGCTCCCCCCGACCGTGAGCGCGCAGCGAACCGACACCTCCCCGGAAGCAACGGTCCAGACTTCCGCCCCGGAAGCGCCGGATGCGAACCACGCCAGCGCAGCGGCGGCGGCGAGCGCGATTCCGCGCGCGCGGGCCCCTGAGGCCAGCGTCAGCGCACCCCGAGGACGGACATCAGCGGGCGACAGGACGCCGCAGCGGGGCGCGTCAGTGGACAACAACCGGGCACCGCAGCGGGGCGCGTCAGCGGACAACAGGACGCCGCAGCGGGGCGCGTCAGCGGGCGGCGTCCACGTGCACGCTCAGGATGTCGAGACCGTGGTACTTCTGATGACGCACCGAACTCGCGTAGTGGCGGAGCAGCCGCAGCGAGATCTCGGCCTCCTCCGGCGCCTCCGGCCGGTCGGACAGCATCGTGAGCCGGTCCTCGAGGTTCTCTCCGCCGGCGGCGGCGACGAACTCGAGTTCCGCCGAGGCCTTGCCCGCCCGCGCGGTGAACCGCAGTTTCCGGCTGCCCTCCCCGTCGGCGCCCGCCGCGGACGGCTGCTGCAGCAGCGTCAGGAGCGCCTCCTCGGCGGCCGCCACCAGCCGCGTGGAGGAAGCGGCGTCCCACCGCCGCTTCCGGGCGAGGTCCGTCAGCAGTTCCTCGATCTGCGCCCCGGCGGCGGGCTCCAGGCGGATCGAGAGCCGCTTCGGCCGCGGCCCGGTCCATTCCGTGAACAGCACGAGGAGCAGCGCCGTGAGCCCGCCGGCGGTCATGCCGTTGTCGAGCAGCGAACCCGCCACCCCGTCGAGCCCATCCGGGAAGACCAGCCCGGACTGGAACGCGGCGCCCAGCCAGTAGGAGACGCCGACGATGACGGCCTGCGTCGTGCCGACCCCCTCCGCGACCACGAGACGAAGCCCCACCGTGAACAGCACCCCGATGAGGAAGAGCGCCGCCGCCGCCACGACCGGATCCGGCGCCGCCGTGAACACCGCGGCGAACTTGGGGAAGAACGCCAGCGCGGCGAGGATGCCTCCGACCGCGATCCCGACCCGCCGCGAGGCGACGCCGGTGACTTCCGTGACCGAGACGCTCGACGAATAGGTCGTGTTCGGAACCACCCCGGCGAGCCCGGAGAGCAGGTTGCCCACGCCGTCGGCGGCGACGGCGCCCTCCACGACCCGGTAGTCCGGCGCGCGCCGGTCGCGCCACGAGACGCGCTGGATGGCGATCGCATCCCCGAGCGTCTCGATCGCGCCCACCAGAGTCACGAAGACGAAGGCCGGAAGGAGGCCCCAGAACGCCGGCCCCAGCGAGAAATCGAGACCCGGCCACCCCCCGTCGGGCGCCCCGAACCACGCGGCCTCGCGCACCGGCGTCAGATCGAGGATCCCGAGCATGGAGGCGATCGCGCACCCCACGACGAATCCGATCGCGAGCGACCACGGCTTGAGCGCGCGACTCCCCCGGATGCCGAGCGCCGCGATGGCCACCAGCGTGGCGAAGAACGTCGTCGGAGCGGCGTAGGACGGGGCGCCCTCCGGAACGGAGCCGATCATCCCGAAGACGATGGGCATCACGGTGACCGCGATCAGCATGATCACCGTGCCCGCGACCGTCGGGGTGATCAGCCGCCGCAGCCACGAGAGCCGGAACGCGAGCAGGAACTGGAACAGCGACGACGCGAGCACCAGCGTCGCGAGCAGCGACGGTCCGCCGGTCGCGAGCGCGGAGGCGGAGACGGCGATGAAGGCGCCCGAGGTCCCCATCGTGAGCACGTGCCCGGCGCCGAACCGACCGAAACGGGCGGACTGCAGGACCGTGGAGAGCCCGGCGACGATGAGTACGGCGAACAGCGACCAGGCCAGGTAGCCGTCGGGGACGCTCGCCCCGGCGGCCCGGATCACGATGATCGGAGTCAGGATGATCCCGCCCACCTGCACCAGCGTCATCTGGAGGCCGAGTCCGAGCGCGAGGAGCGGGGGGGGCCGCTCGTCGGGCTGGTAGCGGATCCCGGAGGGGGAAGACGCCCCGGGTTTCGGCGAGGGGCGACTCATGGGAACTCCGAAGGCGGGAATCGGCGGCGTCCTCCGCTCCGGAGGAGCGACTCCCGAACGAGGACTCCGTCGCGGACTCCATCGCATCTCATCGGGTTGCCTCCACGTGGACGCTCAGGATGTCGAGCCCATGGTACTGCTGATGGCGCACGGACCCGGCATAGTGCCGCAGGAGTCGGAGCCCCAGTTCGTGTTCCTCGGGAGCGTCCGGCTCATCGGAGAGGAGTGCGAGGCGGTCTTCTATGTTCTCCTTTCCCCCGGCGGCGATGAACTCGAGTTCGGCCGAGTCTCCCTCGACCCGGGCGGTGAGGCGAAGCTGGCGCTCCCCGTCGCCGTCGTCCGAACGTCCCGGGGTCCCGTGGATGAGCGTCAGCAGGGCCTCCTCCGCTGCGCCGACGAGGCGCATCCTGGACATGTGATTCCAGCGCCGGGCGGTGGCGATGTCGGTCAGGAACGCGGCGATCCGCCGGACGGCGCCGTCGTCGAGAGCCAGCACGAGCCGACGCGGGCGCGGCCGCGTCCACTCCAGAAACAGGATGAGGAGCAGCACGGTGAGGCCCCCCATCGTGACCCCGCTCTCGAGCACGCCCCTCCAGATGCCCTGGATCCCGGCCGGAACCACGAGCCCCGATTCGAAGGCGCTCCCGACCCAGAACGAGACGCCCACGATGACGCCGTGGTTCCTGTCGATGCCCTCGGCGACCACGAGGCGCATGCCCGCCGTGAACAGCACGCCCATCAGCACCAGGATCGCCGCCGCGGCCACCGGGTCCGGGACGACGGCGAAGAGGGCGGCGGCCTTCGGGAAGAACGCAAGCCCGATGAGCACGCAGCCGACCGCGACCCCGACTCGACGGGACGCGACCCCGGTGAGCTCGACGACGGCGACGCTCGAGGAGTAGGTCGTCATCGGAGTCGTCCCGCCGAGGCCGCCGATCAGGCATCCGAGGCCGTCCGCCGCCACCGCTCCCTCGACGGCGCGGTAGTCCGGGGCGCGCGGCTTGCGCCACGAGAGGCGCTGGACGGCCACCGAATTGCCGAGCGTCTTGAGCGCCGCCACCAGGGTCACGAACCAGAACGCCGGCAGCAGCGCCCAGAACTCCGGGCCGAACGAGAGGTCGAGGCCCGGCCAGCCCGCGGAGGGGGCGCCGAGCCACGCCGCCTCGCGCACCGGGCTCAGATCGAGGATCCCCAGCGGATACGCCACGGCGCATCCGACGAGGAACCCGAGCACAAGCGACCATGGCTTCAGGCGGCCGCGCATCCCGAAGACGGCGATCACCGCCAGCGTCACGAAGAAGGTCAGCGGCGCGGCGCCGGAGGGCGCGCCTTCCGGAGCGGAGGCGATCATCCCGAACGCGACAGGCATCACGGCGACCGTGATCAGCATGATGACGGTGCCGGCGACCGTGGGAGTGAGGAGCCGCCGCAGCGTCGGGAGGCGAAAGGCGATGACGAGATACAGCAGCGCCGCCGCGAGGATGAGGGTTGCGAGCAGCGCCGGCCCTCCGCTCTGCAGGGCGGCCACGTTGACGGCGATGAAACTGCTCGAGGTGCCGGTCGTCAGCAGGTATCCCGCTCCGAACCGGCCGACGCGCACGGACTGCAGGATCGTGATCAACCCGGTGCCGAGCAGGGCCACGAACAGCGCCCAGGTCATCCATTCGCTGGTCGCCGACAGGCCGGCGCCCCGGGCGACGATCACCGGAATCAGGAGGATGGCCCCGATCGGAACGAGGGCCAACTGGATTCCGAGCGCGATCCCCGCCGGCAGCGGCGGACGCTCGTCCGGCTGGTAGCGGACGGATCCGACGCTCATCGGGGCGCCGCCGACCCGGACACCGCATTCCCTCCCGCCTCGGCGGGCCCGCGAGACCCCTCGACCGGCTCGGCCCGACCCCCGGAGACGAACTCGCGGGCCGGGCCCCGGAGATAGAGGTTCCGGATCGGGAACGGGATCTCGATTCCCTCGGCGTCGAAGCGGCGATGGACCGTCCTGATGAACGCGCTGGCGGCATCGAACCGGTCCTGCGGCCGCCTCGCCTGGACGATGGCCTCGAAGATGACGGCCGAGTCGCCGAACTCCGTCCAGCGCACGTCGCCCGGGAACCCGGGAACCAGCGCCGGGGAGGTGTCCTGGATCGTCCGAATCACTTCCCGGACGATGCGATCCACCTCATCCAGGTCGCTCGAATAGTGGACTCCCACCGGGATCCGCAGCCGCACCGTCGGATCGGGCGCGTTCAGATTCGTGAGCAGGGTCTCGGCGAGCCGCGAGTTCGGGATGATCACGGCGTTGTTCAGCAGGGTCCGCAATGTCGTGCTTCGCCAGCCGATGTCCGTGACGTAGCCCTCGAGCTCCTCCGATCCGGCGAGTCGGATGAAGTCCCCGACCCTGACCCGTCCCGCCGCCATGATCTGGACTCCCGCGAACAGGTTGCCGAGGGCGGGCTGAAGCGCGAGCGCCAGCGCCAGGGCCCCCACGCCGAGCGTGGCGAGCACCGGACCGATGGAGACGCCAGCCGACTCGAGAACCACGAGCGCCGCCGTGATGGCGGCGAGAGTGATGACGATGTTCCTGAGGATCGAGACCGCGGGCCGCCCGAACCGCTCCTGCCGGAGTTCGAGGCTGGCGAGGACGACGTCCACCGCCACCCGGATCCCCACGAGGAGCAGCAGGATCTCGCTGACGCCGGTGATGAAGGGAACTTCGGCCGCCTGCGGGCGCAGCAGCCGGAACAGGTGAAGCCCGGCCACCACGAGCAGCAGGGACGGCGTCCAGCGGAACGCTTCGGTGACCAGCCACTTCCGCCAGCGGGTCGGCTGGGGCCCGAGCCGGCGAGCGAGCAGCCGGCGGACCGCCTTCTCGAGGAGCACCCCGGCCGCGAAGGCCGCGGCCAGGACCGCCGCCTCGAGGCCGACGGTTTCGAGGAAAGAGTTCAAGTCCGCCTCAGCCGACGGTCATCGGATTCGCGAGCTCCCGGTCCCGATCCCACGCCGCCTCGAACAGGAAGTCCCGCTGCTCCCGCAGCCGATGCCCGCCACCTTCGATCTCGATGAGCCGGACCAGCGGACAATCCGACGCGAGATCCCGACTGAGCTCCACCGGCACGACCGGATCCTCGGCGCCGTGGAGGATCAGGGTCGGCGCCGCGAGCTCGGCTGCGAGTCGCTCGGGGGGATAGCTCGCCTCGTCGTCCACGACCCCGGGACCGATCTCGAGAACCTCGTGCCCGATCGGGACCGGCAGGAAGCCGCGCTCCCGCCAGCGGCGCCGCTCGGCAGCCGAGAGACTCGCGGCGATCCGCGCCGCCATCCGCAGCGCGGGGGCGATCGCGACGACGAGCCGTACCCGCTCGGGATGAAGCGCGGCGTACCAGAGCGCGGCGACGCCGCCCATGGAAGAACCCACCAGCACCAGCGGCGCGCGCGGCGCCTCCCGCCGGAGGAAGGCCGCCACCCGCCCGATGTCCTCGAGGTTCCGCGACAGGGTCAGCCCCCGGCAATCCCCGCCGGAGTCTCCGTGGCCGGTGAAGTCGAGCGCGAGGAATCCGGGAGCGCGGCCGGAGAGCCAGTCCCGAAAGCGGCTCGCCTTGCTCCCCGAGCGACTCCCGCCGAGTCCGTGGAGGAACACCCACACCGGGGCCCCGCGAGCCGCGGCGGGGACATAGGTCAGGGCCAGCCGCGCCTGTCCGGGAACACCGGGCTCCAGACTGCGACGATGGAGGTCCGGGGGCGCAGCCGGTACCCGGGCCCCGCCCGCGCCGTTGTCCATGAGAGAAACCGCCAATGGTAGGCGTTCCCGGCGCGGGAACCGCCGATCGCGCGGAAGCGCCCGTGAGTCGGCCAATGACCCGGACCGACACTCGCGGGAACGCGATCCCGAGCGCGCTGGGCCGATCCGCCGGGAGTACCGATGGAGCGTTTGGAGCGTCACGGGTCTCAACCAAGGGAGTGACCTCGGAGGACCATGAGCGGACTTGAGCCCCGACGGATGGCCGCGATGAGTCAACCGGTGATGAGGCGGTCAGCTCGTTGGCCATTGTACCCGCATCGGCGCCGGGCAGTTCCTCTTCCGCGACGACCGGCGCGACACGCAGGCAGGAGGCGCCGGCGAGCTCGATGCCGGGCGGGGCCGCTACCGCGAGAACCGGCCCCGCGCGCCGGCCGCGGCGGCGGCGACCCGGCGTGGACCTCGTCCCCGCGCCGCCCCCGAGAACAGGACTGGACGCATCGTGCGAAGCTCTGGTCTCGCGGATCGTGACGAGGCCGCGTAGCGCCGGTATCTGCAACACCGCGTCGCCGTGGAATCGGCGCCCGCCACGATCCGCGCGAAGACAGGAGGATCAGCGATGGAACATCTGCACACCGAGGGAGCGGACCTGCTGGATCGGATCACGGTCCGACCGGAGATCTTCGGCGGGAAGCCCGTCATTCGGGGGCTTCGGATCGCTGTCGAGCACATCCTCGCCATGCTTGCCGCCGGTGACACGGCGGAGACGATCCTCCGGGAATACCCGGACCTCCGTCCGGCCGACATCCAGGCCTGCCTGTGCCTGGCGCACCGCTCGGTCGCCGGAGAACGGGTGCATGACCGCATCGGCGTCCGGGCCGCTTCGTGAGGTTTCTCCTCGATGTCCGGGTGGCATCGGGAGCCCTTCGGAATTCGCCGGTCGAAGGCGACCATGATGTGCTCTCGGCCCGTGACGGCTACGCTCGAGCCTCCGACGAGGCCCTCCTCGCCGTCGCGCATCGGGAACGACGGGTTCTCGTCACTGCGGACAAGGATTTTGGCGAGCTCGTCTTCCTGCTGCGCCTGCCTCATCCCTGCATCGTGCGGCTCGTCGGACTGTCTGTATCGGAACACCCCGAGGCGCTGCGTCAGCTCATCAATGCACATGGCGCGTTCATGCGCGAAAGCGCTCTCATCGTGGTGACGCCGAAACGTGTGCGGATCCGCGCGGCCCCATAGCGTGGCGCGGTGCTCGCACGTACCGGGAGGCCATGCGCATCAGACTCATCTTCGACAGTTTGAATTTGCAACTCGTTGTGGTGTAAAGAGTTACGACACGCCACAGACAGCTATGGCACTACACCGCGAGTGGAGGTCGAGGGCAGGCTTCGCGCTGTCTCAGGCTGCCGTGACCTCGATCTTCG
>JAJEAO010000104.1 GCA_022822745.1 Acidobacteriota bacterium | reverse complement strand
TCCTGAACGCGGAGGATCCGACGAATCCGTATCGGGTGGGGCGGTTCGAGCTGGACACGCCGGGGCACTCGATCCACGATGTGTGGGTGCATGAGGGGATCGCGTATTCGTCGAACTGGAACGACGGGGTGGTCGCGGTGGATGTGGGGGGCGGTGGCCAGGGGGGCGCGCCGAACAACCCGGTGCTGCTGGGGAGCACGCCGTATCCGAGCGGCTGGAACCACGCGGCGTTTCCGTATCGCAGCCAGTCCACCGGAAAGTTCCTGATGATCGGTGGAGACGAGGCCTTCCCCTACCAGTTGATCGAGGGCGACCGCGCTCCGCGGCGGGCCGCGGGCTGGATCCACGTCTTCGAATGGGACGAGTGGGAGGCGCCGGTCGAGGTGGCCCGGTACCAGGTTCCGGAGGCGGGGACGCACAACCTGTGGGTGGAGGACGACATCCTCTACATCGCCTACTACAACGGCGGACTCCGCGTCGTGGACATCTCGGGCGAGTTGCGCGGCGACCTCTACCGCCAGGGCCGCGAGATCGCCATGTTCCGCCCCATGGATCCGCGAAGCGTCAAGCCGAACACTCCGTTCGTGTGGGGACCGCAGCCTTACAAGGGGCACATCTTCCTCGCCGACAACAGCTCCGGGCTGTGGGCGGTGAAGCTGGTGGACGCCGAGCCGGTGTACCTGGGCGAGCCGCAGTAGGAACCGATCGGCGGGATTCGGCTCGACCGATCCGGGAGGGGATCGGCGGCCGGGCTCGTCCCGCCCCCGAGGTCGAGCCCGTCGCTCGTCGTCGCTGGTTGTCTCCGGTCGGCCGCCGGCCTCCGGCGGCAAGGAGCCGCCGGTGGAGCAGAGCACGGTCTTCCCGATCGGCTCCTTGGAATCGGCCGAGCACGCTCGGCGGGCTGCGGCCGCCGTTCGTATCATGGGCGCACGGTGACGGGGAGAGTCGCCGTTCGAGGCCGGCGTTGTCGAGGCTGGCCCTGGCCCCCGGGATCGCGGAGGAGTCACCATGCTGAAACGGAGAATCATGACGGGCGTCGCGTCACGGCGTTGCGCCCTGCTGCTGCCGGCGCTGGCGCTTGCCCTCGCCGCCGGGTTCGGCTGCTCGCGACCGGCGGTCGAGACGGCGGCGGAGGCCACCGATCCGGGCGTCAGGTGGGAACGGATCGCGGATCCAGCCTCCGCCGGTTTCTCGGCCGCGGCGCTGGACGAGATCCATCCCTACGTGGACGGGATCAACACGACCGCGGTGATGGCCGTCGTCAGGGGACGGGTCCTCTTCGAGCACGGGCCGGTGGATTCGATCAGCTACCTCGCCTCGGTCCGCAAGAGTGTCCTCGCCATGCTCTACGGCCGGTACGTGGAGGACGGGACGATCGATCTCGAAAGCACGATCGAGGAGCTGGGAATGGACGATGTCCAGGGACTCCTGCCGATCGAGAAGCAGGCCCGCGTCCTCGATCTCGTCACCGCTCGCTCCGGGGTGTATCACCCGGCCTCGAACTCGGGGGACAACCTCGCGGACGCCCCGCCCCGGGGTTCGCAGGAGCCCGGCACGTACTACCTCTACAGCAACTGGGACTTCAACGCGGCGGGTGCGGTCTTCGAACAACTCACGGAGCGCAACATCTACGACGCGCTCGAGACCGATCTCGCGATCCCGCTGGGCTTCGAGGACTGGCACCGGTGGATTCACCGCAAGTCGGGAGACGCGACCCGGTCGCGCAACCTCGCGTACCACATGAATCTCTCCACGCGAGACATGGCCCGGATCGGGCATCTCATGCTCCGGGGCGGGGTCTGGAAGGAGGAGCAGATCCTGCCGCCGGGATGGGCCGAGCGGATCTCGAGCCTGGTTACGCCGTCGGAGGAGATGAATCCGCAAGGCACGCGCGGAGGCGAGTTCGGCTACGGGACCATGTGGTGGGTGTGGGACGGCCCGGACACGCCGGAGGCGTTCCGCGGCGCCTACACCGGACGCGGCGCCTACGGTCAGTTCATCACCGTCATCCCGTCACTCGACATGGTCGTCGCCCACAAGACGACCCCGAACGTCCAGACGCCGTGGGAGGACTACCGGGGGATCCTCACGCGCCTCGTCGCCGCCCACTGCGGCGCCGAATGCTGACCGGAAGCCGACCGCACATCGCAGGAGGAACAGAAGAAGTCCGCGCCCGCATCCACGAGGAAGCCATCGCCATTGTCGCCGGCGAGGCGCCCCCCGGTCCGGTCATCAGCCTCGAGCAGGATCGGCTCGACGTCACGCTTCCTGAGCGTCCAGGCGCGCCAGTTCCATCACCTCCTCGGCGGACTGGCCAGCTTCCGGTGGCGGTCCGCCCAACTGTCCCTCCAGGACTCCGCGAAACTCGCCGTCCCACGCCTTCGCGTCGTCGAGACCGGCGATGCGCTCGACAAGGGCCTCTGTCGCCTTGGCCGCGAGTCGCCGCATCGCCTGCGGCGTCATCGTCAGATCGCCTTGCCGGGCCCCCTTCATCACATGATCTGCCGGTCTGCGCAGCATTGTGGAGCCTACTGAGAGTCAACCGATCCTGGAGACTCCACTTCCGCTGCACGGCAATGCAACCGCGCGGTTGCGGGCGGTAGCACGGCCGTCACCCGGCATTGGAACCTGGGCGAGATGCAGTAGCCCGGGCTTCGCCTGCATCCCCTGCCGAGGCGGATCCCGGCGCCGGCACGGGACCGACGTTACGGCGAGTGGTCTGCTGACGGGCCGGTTCTGCCCTCGGCGCGCCTGAGCCAGGGCCCGAGCAGCAGCCCGTTCCAGGCGCCGAGGGCGCCGGCGCCCCACGCAGCGCCGCGTCCGATCCACGGATCCTGGAGCATCCACCAGGCGGCCATCACCGCGACGAACAGCGCTCCGGCGCCAACTCCGGCGAGACCGGCCGCGAAAGGGCCGCGAGCCAGGGCGCCCCGACAGGCCGATGCGGCCCGACCGAGGAGCGATCCGAACAGCGTTCCCACGGCAAGCCCCCCCGCGAGTTCCGCCGTCGTGGGCGACAGATCGAGGTCGGGAGCGACCAGCGCCTTGACGGCGAGGCCGCCACCCGTCCCGAACCCGATGGCGAGGCTCGAGACGAGCAGGAGAAGCCTCCTCGTTCCTGTCGCGGACGCCTTCATTTCGGAGTGCAGGTCTTGCGGCAGTCGCGGCTCTCGTCCTGGCACTGCTGCTTCGCCTCCCGCCAGGCGTCGCGGCAGCCTTGCCGGCACCCCCTGGAGAACGTTCCGCAGTCGAACAGGCAGTCCACGAAATCGTCGAGAAGACGGTGACGGTCAGCGTGGGCGGCGGGACGGCGCGCCGCGCGTTTCGTTGCCGATGTCATGGATCGTTGACCTCCGTTGTTCGTGGCGCCGGTTCGGCGGAAGGGACGGCGCGGGGGCGCAATCTCGCACCCGTCCCTGCCTTTAGCCGGGTGCTTCGGCTGTGTCAACGCGCCGGGCAGCCTCAGGAAGGTGCGGATCCGGCGGAACCGGGGCTACCCCTTGCGGAGAGGGTTCCGCGCGGCTAAAACCATGGAATTGAGCCGCGACGCTGATTCGATCCGGCGCGCGACCGATTCCCGTCCCGCGACGGGGCCCCAACCGACCTTGCCACGACCGACCGGTCGGGCCGAAGCGCCACCAGGAGACCGGCGACCTGCCCAGCACCGCCCACGACCGACCGCCGGGCGCCGATCCGGCGGACACGCGCTGGCGCGGCGCACCGCAGTTTGCGAAGTCCCGGCGGAGGATGGAGGTGGAGGACCACCTGGAACTCGTCGCCTCCATCGCCCGACGCTACCGACGCTACGGCGTCCCCTACGAGGATCTCGTCCAGGAAGGGGCCCTCGGGCTGCTCGCAGCGGTTCGCAACTTCGATCCGGAGCGGGGCGTCCCCTTCCGCGCCTACGCGACCCGCTGGATCCGTCAGGCGATCTGCCGCGGGCTCTCGATCCGTCGCCGGGTCATCCGCATTCCCCAGGAAGTACTCCAGATCCGCCGCCGTCTGCACCACGTTCGGGCGGAGTTGGAACAGCAGGCCGAGGAGGGGTCGCCGACGATCGAGGACTGCGCCCGGGTCATGGGGGTGACGCCCGAGGTCCTGCGGACGACGATGCGGCGAGTCCCGGAAGTCACGTCGCTCGATGCGGCGAACGGGCCGGACGGAGTGGCGTGTTTCTCGTCCCTGCGAGACAGCCGGCCCTGCCCTCTCGCCTCGGCCGTGTCCCGGGAGCGGAGCCGGCTCCTGCGGGCAGCCATCGCCGATCTGCCCGGCCGGCTGGGCAGAGTGATGCGTCGGCGCTACGGCATCAGCGGTCACCCGGCGACCCTCGCCGAGATCGGAGCGGAGCTGGGCGTCTCGCGCGAGCGGGTCCGCCAGCTCCACAACCGCGGGATCGCGCTGCTGCGCCAGAACGCCCGTCTCCGCGCCGGCTGCGGACGAGGCTGACTCGCCCGATCGGCGCGGGTCGCCGCGCGCCGCGCCGACCGCCCCGGGGTTCGGCCGACGACGGATCTCGGGCGCGCGTATATTCCGTACGGGCGGACCGCAGCCGGTCGCCTTCCGAACATGATCCGAACTCCGTCTCTCTCCTCGATTCTCCGGGCCGCCTTCGCCCTTCTGCTTCTCGCTCCCGTCGCCTTCGCGCAGGAAGACGCGAGCGAGAGCGCCGGCGCCGAGCCGGCCGAACTCGTGGTCACGCCGTCCGAGCTGACGCTCGAGGTCGGGGATCAGCTCGTGCTCCAGGCCGAAGTGCGCGACGCCGAAGGCAACGCTCTCGATCGGACCGTCATCTTCTATTCGAGGGCCCGGCGCTCGGTGGGCGTGAACCCCGCGGGCGTGGTGGAGGCCTACCGGCCCGGGGAGCACACCCTGATCGCCATGACGCCCCGGAATCCGGAGAATGCCGACCGGCGCTCCGAGCCGGCGGTCGTGGTCGAGATCCCGGTCACGATCCCGAATCCGCCGGTGGAGTCGGTCGAAGCGGTGAACCTGCCCGGAAGGCTCTACGCCGGCACGCAGGTCGCGCTCGAGACGCGCGTCACCGACATCTCGGGAGCGAACCGCAACGATGTGGAGGTGGGCTGGGATTCGAGTGATCCTTCGGTCGCCGAAGTGGATGCGCTCGGGGTCCTGACGCTCCTGGATGCGGGTCGAGCCATGCTCACCGTTTCCGCTGAGGCCGTCTCCGCGGGAATCCCGCTGGTCGTGACCGAGAATCCGGCGACCTCGATCACCCTGGAGGCGAGGCCGGACCCGAACGCGGCCGATCCCCTCCGCACCGGGGACGTGGTGTTCTTCGAAGCCGAGGTGCTCGACGCGAGCGGCAACGCCGTGCCCGAATACCCCGTCCAGTTCGCCGCACTCGGGGTCGCCGCGGACGGGATCATCGCCCCCGGGGCGACCTCGCAGGTCGGGGCGGACGGCGCGTTCGTCGCCGAGCGGCCGGGAACCCACACCGTGATCGCCGACGGCTTCACCGTCTCGGCCTCGGCCTCGGTCCGCGTGGTCTCCCGCGATGTGCGGAAGGACGTGGAGGTCGTCGGGCAGGGGCCGG
>JAJEAO010000097.1 GCA_022822745.1 Acidobacteriota bacterium | reverse complement strand
GCGCGCCCCGCCGGTGGTATGGAGGCCCTCACCGGGAGAACCGGGGCGCTCCATAGAGTCCGGAGAGTGGCGCTCCATGGAGCCTCATGAGACCGGCCCTTCTCCCTGCATGCTTCCCTGCAGGCGTCGTTGCCGGCTTCCTGGCCGCCTGCGGCGGGACCGGGCCCGACCCGCGACCGACCACTCCCGAGCCCGACTGGCCGGACCGCCACGCGGAATACGACGCCGCGCTCGGTGACACGCCGGAGTACCGGGCGATCCAGGAGCGGCTCGCCTCCGGCTGGAACACCTGGGACAGCCGCAGCGTGCTCCGCTTCGTCCTGCTGCCGGAGGGACTCGCCGTGGATCTCGCCCTGAAGCGGCACGACTTCCTCGAGGAGGGCTATCTCGCCGAGACCCTCATCGGGCGATCCGGCGAGGGCGCCGAGCAGGTGCGGCCCGGTCCCCGCGCCGTGGACGGGTCGTGGGGCGAGCTCCACCTCGAATGGCAGGGGCTCGAGGCGCGGGTCGAATTCGGCCGGCGCGGAGAGGACCTCGTCGTCCTGGTCGAGCCCGGGCCGGACCCGCCCTACCCCTACGAGCTGGTCGTCCGGGCGGGCGCGGTCTGGAACCGGCCGGGAACCGTCGAGGCCGCGCCCGACGGGTTCCGCGCCTCGCTGCCGGACGGAGAAGTGCGGATCCGGGTGCTGGGAACATCGGACCCCGACCCCTACGCCGGCGACCTCGGGCCCTACCTCGCCGTCCGCCTCGACCGGCCGGTCTGGGTCCACACCGGGGCAGCCGCCGCCTCGCCAGCCGACCTGCGAGCCGCGCTGGACCGGAGCCGGACCGCGCTCGAGTCCCGGGCCGCCGCCTTCGGGGATCTCGCCGAAGCCTGGACCGCGGTCACCTCGGCTCTGGCGTGGAACACGATCTACGAGCCTCGCCACGATCGCGTCGTCTCCACGGTGGGACGGCTCTGGAACCTGGAGTACGGCGGCGTCGCGCTCTTCGGGTGGGACAACTTCTTCCTCGCCTGGCTCGCCGGGCTCGAAGGCCGCGACCTCGCGCTCGCCAACGCGATCGAGCACCTGCGAGGACACACCGCGGAGGGGTTCCTCCCGAACGACAACCGGGGCAACGGCTCCAAGTCGTGGGACCGATCCCAGCCCCCGGTGGGCGGGATCCTGGTGCGGGAGGTCATCCGCCGCTACCCGGAGCCGTGGTTCGAGGAAGCGGCCTTCGAGGCGCTCCTCGCGTGGAACCGCTGGTGGCCGACGGCGCGGGACAACGGCGGCCTGCTCTCCTACGGCTCCCACGCGGCGAAGAACCCGTTTCGCGAGCCGGTCGTGCGCACGAAGACGGCGGCCGGTTACGAATCGGGCATGGACGATTCCCCGATGTACGAGGACGTCCCGTTCGACCGGGAGACGAACACGCTCGAGCTCCAGGATGTCGGCCTCACCAGCCTCTACATCGCCGACTGCCGCGCCCTCGCCGAGATCGCCCGGCGACTCGGGCGCGGGGGCGACGCGGAGGAGCTCGAAGCCCGCGGCGACCGGTACGCCGAGGCGCTGGACCGACTGTGGGTGGAGGACCGCGGGATCTACCTGAACTACCGGACGGACCTCGACCGCTTCTCCGAGCGCCGTTCGCCGACCCTCTTCTATCCGCTGCTCGCCGGGATCCCGTCTCCGGAACGAACCGAGCGGATGCTCCGCGAACACCTGCTCGATCCCGACGCCTTCTGGGGCGAGTTCGTCCTGCCTTCCACCAGCCGCGACGACCCCTCGTTCCCCCGCCAGCGCTACTGGAAGGGCGCGATCTGGCCGCCGCTGAACTTCCTCACCTACCTCGGGCTTCGAGCCGCCGGAGAGCGGGAAGCGGCGACCGAACTGTCCTCGAAGTCCCTCGACATGTTCCTCGCGGAATGGCGGCGCAAGGGCTACGTCAGCGAGAACTACTCCTCGATCACCGGCGCCGGCGACGACGCCCGGCTGTCGAGCGATCCGTTCCACAGTTGGGGCGCCCTCTTCGGCGCGATGGCCTTCCTCGAGGAGGGCTGGTTCGGCCCGCCCGAGGAGTCCCTGCCTCCTCGCGACTGACTCGCGCCCGCGCCGGACTGCCGGGGCGCCGCCCGCGCTCAGCCCGGTTCGTAGGCCCGGACGTAGTCCATGAGGCTGGGAATCCCGGGCTCCCAGAGCGGCCGGCCACGCGGTTCCCAGATCGCCCCGAGATCAGCCAGCGACCGACGGATGGCGAGGACATCGGCGTGGTCCTCCGTCCCCGAACCGCGACGGATGGCCTCCGCCATTTCCCTGTCGGTCAGGATGGCTCGGTCTTCGAAGGCGCAGGCCACGGCCTTCACGGTCGGCAGGAGATCGCGCTCCTCGAACTCGCGATAACGGACGCTGTAGTACTCATCCCTCGCCTCATCGAACTCCGACCGGGCCAATCCGACTTCCCGCCGCGTCACTCGCTGGCCCCCGCCGGGGGAAAGCGCGGCGGAAGCTCGCCAGACAGCCTGTCCGAGGAGCTGGACGAAGTATGGATAGCACTGGCTCATCGCGACCATGAGGTCGAGGGCGTCCTCGGAGACAGAAACCCTGGCTTCCTCGAACGGCTTCCACAGCGCATCGGCGGTTGCGGCCTCGGTCAGGCGTCCGATGCGCATCTGCTCGGCGCGACTCCAGAAACTGGCGCCCATCGTCGAGAGATGCGCCAGGAGGTTCGGCGTACCGGCCAGCACGAGCAGGAATGGCAGTCTCCGGCCGGCCTGCTCGCTCGCGTTCAGCAGATCCCTTCCCAGCCCGGGGTCGAGCGTATGCGCCTCGTCGAGCAGGAGGACCAGGGGTTTCCGACGGACACGCGTCCTCAGGACATCCTCGACCGTCGGGGGCCGCTCCTCGCGACCTCCCCAGCTCGCGCCGGTTCCGCCAACCGAGAGTTGGGACGGCAGATAACGGACCCACCACTTCCGCCGCAGAAGTGCGTCCGCGAAAGCGGTCCGATCATGGATCTGTGAGGGTCGGAGGCGCACCACATCCACCTGGGTGTCGGAAGCTGCCTCCTCGGCGATGCGAGCGAGGAGGACCGTCTTCCCGTTCCCCCGGGGACCGAAGACGAGGATCTCCGCATGGTGCGCCGATCTACCGGCGACACGATCCACGAGCGACCGAAGCCGACCCAGCTCGCTTTCCCTCCCGGCGAGGTGCGGCGGCATGCCCCCTGGGCCCGGACGAAACGGGCCCCCGTCTGATCTCGCAACGCGCATCGCCCGCAGCCTACCGAGCCGAGCCGACCTCATCAACCGAAGGAATCCTGACCGGCGGGCTGCTGAACTCCGGACGCCCAGGCTCGGGCCAACCTGCCCGAGGCGGCTACGATACGGCGCACACGGCATGAAGCGACTCGCTCCGGCGCGCCGGCGCCCACCCGCCTTCGCGGTGCTGGCCACGGTGCTGGCCTTCGCGGTGGTCTGCCCGCTGATGGCGGCCCCGGGAATCCCCGAGGACCAGGGCTGCCACGGCGGCTCGGAACCGGGACCCGCGACCGAGCGCGTCAGCGTCTGCTGTTCCGCGGCCATGACGCCGAAGGCGATCCCGGCCGAGCCGGGCCCGGCCGTGGTCGGCGCCGGCTGCCGAGACGAGGCCCGCGCGATCCCCGTCAGGATCTGCCCGCCCGACGAGACCTTCACGATGCATCGGGCAGACCCACCCCTCTTCGTCCGCCACGCCGCCCTTCTGATCTGAGACTCCCGCCGCCCCCGGTTTTCTCCCGCTGAGTCGGGGGGCGGCGGATCGGGCCGAGCCCCCGCCCCTCCCGGCCAGCCTTCCTGACGATCGGCGGTCCGCGCCGGCACCCGGCGCGGAGCGATGCCCCGGGTGCGCCAACCCGGGGCGCGTCGGCGAACTGCGGATTCTCCGCGGTCCCCGTCCCGCCTCCAGAGTGGCGACGGAATCTTCGACGATGGATCTGTTGCGAAGACCCCTCTTCCTGTGCGCCCTGGCGGCGCTGCCCGCCGGCGCGGCGTTCGCCGGCGCGCCATACCCCGGCTTCCAGCCGGACGCCGGGCCGCCCGACTCCCGACCGGACTACTACGCCGCGGAACCGGAGCTGCGGAGATGCATCGAAAGCGCCCTGGAGCGCCACCCGGGGCTGCTCGCATCCCGCGCGAGCTTCGAGGCCGCCCGCGTCCGCGTCCCGCAGGCCACGGCGCTTCCGGACCCGACGCTCAGTCTGAGCCAGGCTCTCCGGAGGGTGGAAACCCGAGTCGGGTCGCAGACCGGCGGCATCACCCTCACCCAGTCCTTTCCCTGGTTCGGCGCCCGCGAACTCCGCGGCCGCGTCGCGCTCCGGGAAGCCGACGCCCGGCGCCGCCTCCATCAGGCCGATCAGCGGGAGGTGATCGCCCGGATCAAGCAGACCTTCTACGAGCTTGCCTTCCTCGACGCCACGCTGCGCCTCCTGGCCCAGGAACGCTCGCTGCTCGGCCACTACGAGACGCTGGCGCGGGCGCGGTACGCGAGCGGACAGGGTCGTCAGCAGGGCGTCATCCGGCTGCAGACCGAAATCACCCGCGTCATGGACCGGGAGGAGCAGGTCGGCAGCCAGCGTCGGACGCTGGCCGTGAGCCTGAACACCCTCTGCGCCCGCGATCCGGCCACATCGGTGGCCGCGATCGCCGCCATCCCGCGACCCGGCGCACCCCTCGATCGAGAGCGCCTGCTGGATCTGGCCGAGCACAACCGACAGGAACTTCTCGCCGCGGCCGCTCTCGTCCGGGCCGGCGAGGGGGCCGTGGAGCTGGCCGCCCTGAGCTTCAAGCCCCGATTCACCGCGAGCCTGGCGCTGATGAACGTGGCCGGCCGCGATCCGGCGGACAGCCCCCTGCCCCTCCCATCCGATGAAGGCAAGAACTCGGTGAGCGTCTCGGTCGGCGTTTCGCTGCCGGTCTGGAAGGAGAGCTATCGCGCCGGCGTCGAAGCCGCCGGACACCAGCTCACCCTGAGGCGCCACCGCCTGGACGAGGCCCGGGACGCCATGGAGGATGCGATCGAACGGGCGCTGATCCGCATCCGGACGCTGGATGAGCAGATCGCGCTGCTGGACCGGATCCTCATCCCGCAGAGCGAGGAATCGCTCCACGCGACGGAGGCGGCCTACGAGACCGGTCAGGTGGGCATCCTGGAGCTGCTGGACAGCGAACGGGTCCAGCTCGATGTGCTCCGGATGCGCGCCCGCCACGTCTCCGACTCCCTCATCGCGCTCTCCGAGCTGGAGAGGGGAGTCGGGGTGCGGGTGCCGCTCGCCCCCGGAGGCGCCTCGTGAACCGGCCTCTCGCGATCGCCGCCGGCGCCTTCCTCGCCGGCGCCCTCGCCGGCGTCGCGGTGCTCGGGCTCGGCGGGTGGGAGTGGCCCCCCGCGTTCGGCGCCGCGAACGAAGACCACGCGGGCCACGACATGGGCGAGGGCGCCGATGAGCGCGAAGTCCTCTACTGGCGCGCGCCCATGGACCCGAACTTCACTTCCGACCGGCCCGGCAAGTCCCCCATGGGAATGGATCTGGTCCCGGTGTACGCCCAGGAAACCGAGCGGGAAGTCCTCTACTGGAGGGCCCCGATGGATCCGAACTACATCTCGGACCAGCCGGGCAAGTCCCCCATGGGCATGGACCTGGTCCCGGTGTACGCCGACGAGGCCGGCGACGCGCCCGAAGGGGCCGTCCGGCTGGACGCCGACTTCGTCCAGCGCATCGGCGTGCGGACCGCGCCGGTCGAAGTGCGCGACCTCGCCCGGACGATCCGCACGGTCGGCACCCTGGCGCACAACGACCGGCAGATCGCCTGGATCAACACGAAGTTCGAGGGCTGGATCGAGAACGTCTCGGTGAACTACCTCGGAGAAACGGTCGAGGAGGGACAGGTGCTCTTCGACATCTACAGCCCCGAGCTCGTCACCACCCAGAACGAATACCTGCGCGCGGTCCAGTACGCGAAGCGGCTCGACCCCGCCGGTTTCCGCGACATCGCCGCCCGGGCGCGATCCCTCGTCGAGTCGACGCGCGCCCGGCTCCGCCACTGGGACGTGACCGACGAACAGATCGCGGTCCTGGAGCAGGAGGGAACGCCGCGCCGGACCCTCTCGGTCGTCTCCCCCGTGACCGGCGTGGTCGTCGGGAAGATGGACGAGGCGCTCGAGGGGATGTACGTCGGACCCGGCATGAACCTCTACAAGGTGGCCGACCTGACCACGATCTGGGTGGATGTCGAGATCTTCGAGCACCAGGTCGAGGCGATGCGGATCGGCCAGCGGGCCCGGGTGGAGCTCCCCTACGTGCCGGGACGCCCCTACTCCGGCGTCGTCCGCTTCCTCTACCCCCACTTCGACCAGGAAACGAGAACGATGACCGTCTCCATCGAGCTGCAGAACCCGGATCTCACGCTCCGCGCCGGGATGTACGCGAACGTCACCTTCGACGTGCCGGTCGCCCGCGACGCGCTCACGGTCCCGGAGAGCGCGGTGATCCGGAGCGGCGCCCGGTCCCTCGCGGTCGTCGAGCTGGGCCCGGGCCTCTTCCGGGTGGCGGAAGTCACGCTCGGCGCCGGCGCCGACGGAGTCCGGGAGATCGTCTCCGGACTCGCGGAGGGCGACCGGGTCGCCGTTTCCGCCCAGTTCCTGATCGATTCCGAGAGCAACCTGAGCCAGGCCGTCCGGGCGGCGCCCGAACCGCCCGAGGCATCCGAGGCATCCGACGAACCGGAGCCCCCTCCGGCGGATTCCGCGATGGAGCGCCACCGCCACCACTGAGGGCGCCGCACCGATGCTCCATCGCCTCATCGAGTGGTCGCTCGCCAACCGGTTCACGGTCGTGATGCTGAGCCTCGTCACCGCCTTCGCCGGTCTGCTTGCGCTCCGGGCGACCCCGCTGGACGCCCTCCCGGACCTCTCGGATGTCCAGGTCATCGTCTTCACCGACTATCCGGGACAGTCCCCGCAGGTCGTCGAGGACCAGGTCACCTACCCGATCACGACGCGAATGCTCGCGGTGCCGGGCGCGAACGTGGTCCGGGGCTACTCGTTCTTCGGGTTCTCGTTCGTCTATGTGATCTTCGAGGACGGGACCGACCTCTACTGGGCGCGGAGCCGGGTCCTGGAGTCGCTGAACCACGCCAGCGCGCGCCTTCCCGCCGGCGTCGCCCCGACGCTCGGCCCCGACGCCACCGGCGTGGGGTGGGCCTACATGTACGCCCTCCGGTCGAACCGGCTGGACCTCGCCGAGCTTCGATCGCTCCAGGACTGGTTCCTGAAGTACGAGCTCACCGCCGTCCGGGGAGTCTCCGAGGTGGCCAGCGTCGGCGGGTTCGTTCGGCAGTACCAGATCACCGTGGATCCCAACCGGCTGCGCGCCTGGGACATCCCGCTGTCGCAGATCGCCCAGGCCGTCCGCCGGAGCAACACCGACGTGGGCGGACGGGTCTTCGAGACCGGCGAGACCGAGTTCATGGTGCGGAGCGAGGGGACCATCCGGGGGCCCGACGACGTGGGCGGCATCGCCCTCGGCGTGGACCGATCCGGCACCCCGGTCACGATCGAGGATGTGGCCACGGTCCAGATCGGCCCCGAGATCCGGCGCGGGCTCGCGGAGCTGGACGGGGAAGGCGAGGTCGTCGGGGGCATCGTGGTGGCGCGCGCCGGGGAGAACGTCCACCAGGTCGTCGGTCGGGTGAAGGCCCGCCTGGAGGAGCTGCGTCCGAGCCTGCCGGAGGACGTGGAGATCGTCCCGGTGTACGACCGGACGGTCCTTATCGAGAACTCCATCGCGACGCTTCGTCAGAAGCTGCTCGAGGAGATGGCGATCGTCGCGCTCGTCTGCGCGGTCTTCCTCCTCCATTTCCGCTCGGCGCTGGTCGCCGTGATCACCCTCCCGCTCGCCGTGCTCATGGCCTTCGCTGTCATGTACGTCCAGGGAGTCGGGGCGAACATCATGTCCCTCGGCGGCATCGCGATCGCCATCGGGGCCATGGTGGACGCGGCGATCGTGATCGTGGAGAACGCCCACCGGCATCTCGAGCGCGAGAGCGCCCTGCCGAAGCAGGACCGCCAGCCCCACTGGCAGGTGATCGCCCGCGCCTCGACCGAAGTCGGCCCCACGCTGTTCTTCGCGCTGCTCGTGATCACGATCTCGTTCGCGCCGATCTTCGCGCTGGAGGCGCAGGAAGGCCGCCTCTTCCGACCGCTGGCGTTCACGAAGACCTACGCCATGGCGGCGGCGGCCCTCCTGTCCGTGACCCTCGCCCCGGTCCTGGCCGGCTTCTGGATCCGCGGCCGCATCCGCCCCGCCCGCAGCAACCCGATCACACGTCTGCTCATGGCGCTCTACCGCCCGGTCCTCCGCCGCGTTCTCCGCTGGCGGTGGGCGGCGCTCGCCCTCACCCTCGCCGCCGCCGGCTCCACCTGGATCCCCATCTCCCGGCTCGGCTCGGAGTTCATGCCCCCGCTGTGGGAGGGGGATCTGCTCTACATGCCGACGACGCTCCCCGGCGTCTCGATCACGAAGGCGCGCGAGGTCCTCCAGCAGACCGACCGGATCCTCAGCGAGTTCCCCGAAGTCGAACAGGTGTTCGGGAAGGCGGGACGCGCCGACACCGCCACCGATCCGGCGCCGCTGAGCATGATCGAGACGAACATCCGGCTCAAGCCCCCCGACCAGTGGCGCCCCGGGATGACCCCGGACCGGCTGATCGAGGAGATGGACGAGGCCATCCGCTTCCCCGGGCTCACGAACGCGTGGACGATGCCGATCCGCGCCCGCCTCGACATGCTGGCCACCGGCATCCGCACCCCCGTCGGAGTGAAGCTCGCCGGGCCCGATCTCGGCGCGCTGGAAGCGCTGGGCGGCCGCGTCGAGGCCGTCCTCCGCGACCTCCCCGGCACCCGATCCGTGTACGCCGAGCGCGCGATGGGCGGGAACTACCTGAACTTCGAGATCCGCCGCGAGGCCATCGCCCGATACGGGCTCACCGTCGCGGATGTGCAGGAGGTGATCCGGTCCGCGATCGGCGGCATGAACCTCACGACGACGGTCGAAGGGCTCGAGCGCTACCCGGTGAACCTCCGCTACAGCCGCGACCTCCGGGACGACCCTTCGGACTTCGGCGACATCCTGGTCCGGACCCCAACCCGGCAGCAGATCCCGCTCGCGTTCCTCGCCGAGATGTCCTTCGAGAAGGGTCCGCCGGTCATCAAGAGCGAGCAGGCCCGTCCGAACGTGTGGATCCACGTGGACATCGAGGACACGGACCTCGGCGCCTATGTCGAGAGGGCGCGGGCCGCCGTCGCCGAGGAAGTGGCGCTTCCCCGCGGCGCCAGCCTCGCGTGGAGCGGCCAGTACGAGTTCCTGCTCCGGGCCCGGGAGCGGATGGAGATCGTGATCCCGCTCACGCTGCTGCTCATCCTGTTCACGATCCAGTGGAGCACCCGCGCGCTCTCGCGCACGCTGATCGTGCTCTCCGCCGTCCCGCTGTCCCTGATCGGGGCCTTCTGGCTGCTCTACGCGCTCGACTACAACCTGAGCATCGCGGTGGGCGTCGGACTGATCGCCCTCGCCGGACTGAGCGCCGAAACCGGCGTGGTCATGCTGCTCTACCTCGACCGCGCCACCCGGCAGGCTCGCGACGAGGGCAGGCTCCGGAGCCGGGCCGAGCTCCGGGACGCGGTGTTCGAAGGCGCCCTCCACCGGGTGCGTCCGGTGGCCATGCTCACGGCCACGACCGCCCTCGGCCTCCTGCCCATCCTCTGGAGCAGCGGCGCCGGGGCCGATGTGATGAAGCGGATCGCCGCGCCCATGGTCGGGGGCGTGGTCACGGCCGCGCTCGTCGTCCTGATCGCCTTCCCGGCGATCTACTTCATCTTGCACGCCCGCACCCTCCGGGCAGACCCTCCGGACCGACGGTCCTGACCGTCGCCGCCAGCTCCGAGACTTCGACTCCGGGAGCCTGTGTGGGGGCACATCATCAGCTCCGGCCGCCGCTCGATTTCGGCGGCAATGCCGACGGCGTGCTGGCGTACGCCGAGGCCCTCTTCCTCGCCCACGGCCACGAGTTCAACCCCTCGTTCGCGATCGAGACCGCTCGGATCGATCCCCTGCCCCACCAGCGGATTGCGGTGTACGGGCGGATGCTCGAACCGGATCCTCTCCGGTTCCTGCTCGCCGACGACGCGCTCCAGTCGCGCTCTGACTCTGTTGCGCGCTCTCTTCTACTTCGGCTGGCGCAAGGCGGCTTCGCGCTTCCTGAGTGAGATGGGGCTCGTCCGCAACGGGCGAACGCGCGCGGAGGCGTGAAGCAGAAGCGCCCGGGCACGGACCCTCTGCCGGGAAGCGGGTTGTCGGCAGACGCCAACGGATCGCGCGCGGCTACGGGTCGCGGCGCGGATAGGCTTCCGCGCGCCATGCCGGACTCGGACGACCCCGCACCGCCTTCCCGCTCCGCGGCGGGAGATTCACCGCCCGTCGCGCCGAGGCGTCCGCGGCGATGGGAACGATTCGGGCAGAGGTTCGAGGATCCGTGGAGCTGGCTGCGCGACCGGGAGGATCCGGAGGTCCTCCGGCACCTGGAGGCGGAGAACGCCTGGACCGATCGGGTCATGGAGCCGTGGTCGGGTCTCCGCGACCGGATCGAACAGGAGATGCGCGACCGGATCGTCCCGGACGCTTCCTCCCCTCCCCTGCGCCACGGCCCGTTCCTCTACCAGTCGCGCTACCGGCCCGGAGAGGAGTACGCGCTGCTGACCCGCCGGCGGGCGCCGACCCGGCCCCGAGGACGACCGGGTCCGGACGAGATCCTGCTCGACCCGAACCAGCTCGCGCGGGAGACTCACGGGGCGGCGGACGCCGGGCATTTCCAGCTTGGGGCGGTCGAAGTCGCGCCAGAGCACGATCTCCTCGCCTTCGCCATGGACGATGTGGGACGGCGCATCTACGAGATCCGCTTCCTCGACACGCGGACCGGCGAGTTCCTGCCGGATCGCATTCCGGGCGCGGCGCCGAACCTCGTCTGGGCCGCGGACGGGCGCACCGTGCTCTACGTGCGGCTCGATCCGGAGACGCTGCGCTGGTGCGAGGTGCTCCGCCACCGCCTCGGCGAGCCGGTGGAGGCGGACCGGATCGTGTACCGGGAGGAGGACGACGAGTACCACGTCAGCGTCTGGGAGAGCCGCTCGCGGGAGCTGCTGCTGATCCACTGCCAGCAGACCGACGACGCGGAAGCGTGGGCGGTCCCGGCGCGCGACCCGGATGCCGCGCCGCGGCGGCTGGTTCGGCGCGGGAGGAAGCACCTCTTCGAGCTGGACCACTTCCGGGGCGGCTTCGTCCTCCGCACGAACCGGGATGCCCCCGATTACCGGCTCGTCTTTGCGCCCGCGGACGCCCCCGACGACCCGGCGCAATGGGAAGACCTGATCCCGCACCGGGAAGGCGTGCTGGTCGAGGGGTTCGAGCTGTTCGACTCCGCGGTCGCCGTGTTCGAGCGGCGGGCGGGGCGGCAGGAACTCGTGATCCTCGACTGGGAGCGGCGTACCGAGCGGCTGGTCCGTCTCCCCGGACAGCTCCGGGCGCTCGATGCGGAGGACAACCCCGAGCCGGGCGCGGGCGAGGTGCGCGTCGTCGTGAGCGGGCCGAAGACGGCGCCCCGGACCCTCGCCGTCTCGCTCGCGACCGGCCGCCGGCGGCAGCTCAAGCGGGAGAAGGTGCCCGGATTCCGGGGGGCGAACTACGCCGAGCGGAGGCTCACGGCCCGGGCGCGGGACGGCGCGCGCATCCCTATTTCCCTCGTCCACCACCGGGAGCGCCCGCCCGGACCGGACTCGCCGCTGCTGCTCTACGGCTACGGGGCCTACGGGATCTCCATGGATCCGATCTTCTCCCGGCCCCGGCTGAGCCTGCTGGACCGGGGGTTCGTGTTCGCGATCGCCCACATCCGCGGCGGGCAGGAACTCGGGCGCGCCTGGTACGAGGCGGGGCGGCAACACGCCAAGGAGAACACCTTCGACGACTTCATCGCCTGTGCGTATCGCCTGCGGGACCGGGGGCTCTGCGATCCAGCCCGGATGTTCGCGATGGGCGGGAGCGCAGGTGGACTCCTCATGGGCGCGGTCGTGAACCGGGCGCCGGATCTGTTCGCCGGGGCGGTGGCGATGGTCCCGTTCGTGGACTGCCTGAACACGATGCTCGACGAGACGATCCCGCTGACCACGAACGAATACGACGAGTGGGGCGACCCCCGGGAGGAGGCGTTCTTTCGCCGGATCGCTGGCTACGCCCCCTGCGAGAACGTCCCCCGTGCTCCCCTGCCCCACCTGCTCGTGACCTCGGGGCTCCACGACTCGCAGGTCCAGTTCTGGGAGCCGACGAAGTGGGTCCAGCGGCTCCGGGCGCGGAACACGGACCCGACCCGGCGGATCCTGTTGCGCACGAACCTCGACGCCGGCCACGGCGGCCGCTCGGGGCGCTACCGGGGGCTTCCCGAACTCGCCGAGATCTACGCGTTCCTGGTGGGATCGGCCCGGGAACCCTGACGGCTCAGACTTTCCGCGTCTTCCACTTCCCCCGGCGGAACCAGAGGAGGCTGACGACGGCGGAGGCCGAATAGGCGATCGCGACC
The DNA here is from genome assembly GCA_022822745.1 of Acidobacteriota bacterium. Classification (GTDB taxonomy): domain Bacteria; phylum Acidobacteriota; class Vicinamibacteria; order Marinacidobacterales; family Marinacidobacteraceae; genus JAJEAO01. The sequence goes on along the minus strand of JAJEAO010000097.1, from coordinate 5,308 downwards.
GCCCAGAACACGCCGTCCACGCCGAGCGCCGTGCGGGAGAGTCCCCACGCCAGCGGGATCTCGAACAGCCAGAAACACAGGATGTCGATCCAGATCGGGGTGCGGGTGTCTCCGGCGCCGTTGAACGCCTGTCGGATCACCATCCCGAGGGCGTAGGCGACGTAGCCGTAGCTGACCACCCGCAGCGCAACCGCGGCGAGCGCGAGCACTTCGGGCGGCGCGCTGAAGATGCCGGCGATCTCGGGCGCGAACCAGACGAAGCCGACGGTCACGACCGCCATGAACCCCACGTTCCACCCGGCGGTGATCCACACCGCCCGCTCGGCGCGCTCCGGCTTTCCCGCGCCCAGGTTCTGGCCGACGAGGGTCGAAGCCGCGTTCGAGAGACCCCAGGCCGGGAGGATCACGAACATCGCCACCCGGATCGCGATGACCCACCCGGCCACCGAAACCGCGCCGAAGCCGGAGATGATGCGGATCAGCAGGATCCACGGGAGTACGTCGGCGAGCATCTGTCCGATGCCGCCGAGGGACACGACGCAGAGGTTCTTCGCGACCTTCCACTCGACCGCGAGATCCTTGCGCCGGATCCGGAGACGCTTGCCGCGCGCCAGCACCCAGAACTGGTAGAGCACGCCGGTCCCCCGGCCGATCGTGGTGGCGACCGCCGCTCCGGGAAGCCCGAGTTCCGGAAACGGTCCCCATCCGAAGATGAGGCACGGGTCGAGGACGATGTTGATCGCGTTCGAGATCCACAGCGCCCGCATCGCCGACTGCGCGTCCCCGGCGCCGCGCAGCACGGCGTTGTTCAGGAACAGGAGGATGATCGTGGGCATCCCGCCGTAGTAGATGCGCGCGTGGAGAGTTCCGGCCGCGACCACATCGGCGTCTCCACCCATGATGCGGAGCAGGTCGGGCGCGAACCACACTCCGGCGGCGCCGGCGAGAACCGAGAAGACGATCCCCAGTCCGATCGCCTGGACCCCGGCGCGGGCGGCGCCACGGCGATCCTTCTCGCCGTAGCGGCGCGCCACCACCGCGGTCACGCCGAAGGTGAAGCCCACGACGACCGCGAAGACGAGGTGGAGAGCCGTCTCGGTGAGCCCCACCGCGGCGAGGGAGTCGGCGCCGAGGCGCGAGACGAAGAACGCGTCCACCACCGCGAAGATGGACTCGCCGATCATCTCGATGACCATCGGCACCGCGAGGACGAGGACGGCGGGACCGAGGGGCCCCGAAGTGAGATCGCGGTCCGAGCCCCGGAACGCCTCGGCGACCAGCGCGCCGATGCGCGCCAGCAGGTGGGGTCTGGGAGTTTCTTCGGTCATCGGGGGCGGCGCGCTCGGAGGTCGTGGGGCGGGAGAGCCTCGAGGCGGCGGGCTGCCCGACGGGAAGAGTCGTGGAAGAACGAGTCAGGAACGCCGGCGACGGACCCCGCGTTCCGCCGCGCTCATTCGGGAGGGATGCGGGCGACCGCGCTCGATTCGGACAGGATTAGGGCGACCGCGCTCAGTCTGGCGGGATGAGGGCCACCGCGCGCACCGGCGCGCCGCTGCCGCCCTCGATCTTCATCGGGAGAGCGGCGAGCAGGAAGCCGGTCTCGGGGAGCGCCGAGAGGTCGGCGAGGTTCTCGAGATTCGGAATCCCGGCCGCCGCGCCGATCTGATGGACGATGAAGTCGGTCGAGGGACCGTAGTCGGTGCTCGCGGTGTCGATGCCCACGAGTCCGACGTCGCGTTCGACGAGGACGCGCATGGCGTCGGCGCCCAGCCCGGGGAAGTGCAGATTGCTTGCGTCTCCGGGGGTGTCGTCGCCGAGATAGGCGAGAGCATCCGGCCATCGCGACGCCCAGCCGGTGCGGAAGAGGACGGCGACGCCGGGCGGGATCCGGCCGTTCCTCGATTCCCAGCCCTCGATGTCGGCGGCGCTCACCCGGTAGTCCGGATCCTCATCCGCCCCTGCGCTCACATCCACGACGACGCCCGGGAGGATGAGCCGGGCGAGCGGGATGCCCGCGACGTCCACCTGTCCCTCGGCGAAGTGGTAGGGCGCGTCGAGGTGGGTGCCGCCGTGCTCGGCGGAAGCGAACTCCTTGGCCGTGTAGAAGAAGCCGGCGGGGGTCTCCCCTTCGGCCAGCGTGTTCAGCTCGAAACCCCGCGTGTCGGTCGGCCAGTAGAGCGTGCCTCCGCCGTAGCCGTGGCTCAGATCCACCATCCGCCAGCCGGCGACGATCTCCGGGTCGGGGAGGGCGGGCGCTTCGGGGGCCGGCGCTTGGCAGCCGGCGGCGACGATCACGAGGGTCGAGAACAGACAGGCCCGGACTAGCATGGGATCCTCCAGAGGAGCCGAGCATGGTACCGAGCAGCCCCGCGCGGGGACTCCCTTGAAGCGCGGTCTCGCCGTCGCGGTGGCCGTGGTCCCCGCCGCCGCCCTGTTCGCGGTTCTGATCGGGTGGCCGGGGGGACGAACGGGGCCGGTCGCGGGGTTCGCCGTCCTCCCGATTCTCCTCGCGTGGGCCACGGGCTCGGCCGGAGGAGCGCCTGGCTCCCGCTGGCGACGGCGGGCGGACCTCTGGGCGACCGCGGGACTCTCCCTTTCGCTCGCTGGCGGGGCCATCCTTGCCGGGATCCTCGAGGGGACCGGTGCCTTCGGACTGCCGCGGGCGCTCGTGGCGCTGGTCGTCGGCGTGTTCCTGATTCCGCTCGCGCTGACGACGATCGGGTTCGCCGTCGCCTTCGAGCCGCCCTCGGAGGAGGATCTGGACCGGCTCCGACGCTCGCCGGCGCCATGAAGCGCCCCCTCCAGAGTGGCAATTCCCGGACAGCACATGGCGGTTGCGTCACTTCGTATGGAGCGCCGGTCTCCAGAGCGGCAATTCGCGCTGCTTCTCGGCGTCGCCGGCGTACCCGTGCCGGGCGGGAGCCCGGCGCGCCGGCAGCCGGCGCGACGCGCGGGTACCTTCCGTGACCTACGGAGGTCTGCCCGTGTTCCCGAAGCGTTTCCGCCATCCCCTCGCGCCCGCCCTGATCGTCGCCCTGCTCGCGGCGGGCGCGGCGTCGGCCCAGACGAACCCGCTCTGGGGCCAGACGAAGATCCGCAACTACCTGCCGCACATGAGCTGGACCGAGGTCGAGGATCTCCTCACGCGCACCGACATGGTGATCTTCCCGGTCGGAGCGCTGGAACAGCACGGGCCCCACATGTCGATCGGGACCGACTTCCTGAACGGCCTGGAGCGGGCCAAGCTGGTCGCCCAGCGGACGGACGTCCTGGTCGCGCCCATCCTCCTGCCGGGGAACTCGCCGTACCACCTGGCCTTCCCCGGCACGATCTCGCTGCCCGCCGAGCTGATCCAGGAGGTCTATTTCGAGGCGGCAAGGAGCCTGATGGGCCAGGGCTTCCGCCGTTTCCTCATCCTGAACTCCCACGGCGGCAACCGCGTCATCTCGCAGTACATCGCCGACCGGATCAACCACGAGACCGAGGGAATCGCCGTTGAACTGGGACAGGCCGCCGGACCCTTCCGCGAAGCGCCCGCCACCGACGACGCCACGGAACCCGCCGTCTTCGACCGGCACGGCGGCGTCGGGGAAACATCCAGCTCCCTCTATCTCACGCCGGACCTCGTGGATCTCGGCAGCGCCCGCACCACCACGCTCACGATGCCGCAGCACCTCGAAGCGATGCTGCCGGAAGTCGTGGCGGGAGAGCCCACCGCGCTCCGGGTCTTCCTCGCGGAGTCGCTGAAGGCCGAGAGCACCGGGAAGGGCACTTCGACCCGGGAACTGACGGACACGGGCGTCTGGAGCGTCCGCGACCTCGAGGACTCGAGCGTGGAGCGAGGCCGGCGAGCCGCCGAGGCCTTCGTGGACGCCGCCGTCGCCTTCATCGAGCGCTGGAAGGAACTGCGGCCCCTGGGCGCTTCCGGTCGGTAGCCGCTCCCCCGCTCCCCGGCGAATGGCCCCCTGGCGGCAGGCCCCGTAGAATCGGATCAACCCCATGCGCTCCCGTCGTTTGTCCATCCTCTGCTCCGTGGCGGCCTCCGCCCTCCTGCTCGCCGGCGCCGCCCTCGCCGAGACCAGCGCCGACGCGAACTACTTCGTCTATGTGGCCGCCGAGTCCGACGACACCGTGGACCTCGTCCGGTTCGGTCCCGACGGCGGGGAGCTCGTGCGGCGCATCCCGGTGGGGATCCTGCCGAACGAGATCGAAGGACCCCACGGCGTCCGGGTCTCGCCCGACGGCCGGCACTGGTACGTCTCCATCGCGCACGGCATGCCCTACGGCACGATCCACAAATTCGAGACCGGAACCGACCTCGAAGTGGGGGACGCCACCGTCGGGCTGTTCCCGGCCACGATGGACATCAGCCCCGCCACCGGGTTCCTGTTCGTCGTCAACTTCAACCTTCACGGCGACCACGTCCCGTCGTCCGTCTCGGTGGTGGACACGGTCTCGATGACCGAGATCGCCCAGGTCGAACAGGGCGTCATGCCGCACGGATCCCGCGTGGGACCGGACGGGATGCTGGCCTACTCGGTGGCGATGATGAGCTCCGAGCTGTTCGAGATCGACTCAATGACGCTCTCCCCCCGCCGCCGGATGCGGCTCACCGCCGAGAACGAGACGACCGCTTCGGTGGCGCCGGAAGGGGACGCCCACTCCCACCACGCCATGGGGAGCGTCGCCGCCAGCCCGACCTGGGTACAGCCCTCGGCCGACGGACGCTTCGCCTACATCGCGCTCCAGGGGCTCGACCAGGTGCTCGAAGTGGACCTCGAAGCCTGGGCGCCGAAGCGCCGGTTCCACACCCGGAACGGCCCCTACAACGTGGATGTGTCGGCCGACGGGAAGCACCTGGTCGTGACCGAGAAGGCAAACCACTCGGTCGGGTTCTGGGATCTCGAGTCCGGAACCGAGCGGGCGTCGGTTCCGGCCTCGGCGCGGATCACCCACGGCGTGGCGATCACGCCGGACAGCCGCTTCGCCATCGTGACGGTGGAGGAGATCGGCGGCGAACCGGGGCGCGTCGAGTTCTACAGCCTGGAGACGATGGAACGGGAAGCGGTCGTGGAGGTGGGCAAGCAGGCCTCCGGCATCGCGTTCTGGAAGATGGAGTGATGGCCGGTGCCTCCCTGCCGGCGCGCAAGACGGGAATTGCCACTCTGGAGAACCCCTACCGGGAGAACCGGGGCGCTCCATCCTGCTTTGCCGGCGCGCCGGGCTCCTGCCCGGCACGGGAGCGCCGGCGCCGGGACATTGCCGGAGCGGTTCGCATGACGCTCCCGACTACGGGTCGGCGTGGATC
>JAJEAO010000021.1 GCA_022822745.1 Acidobacteriota bacterium | reverse complement strand
GCCTCCAGAACGCCTCGTGAGGCCTATTTCGGGTCCCGGAAGCGGTCCTGGGCCGTTGAACCGTGTACTGTAGGGGCCAAATAGGGATCCCGGCTCGGTTCACGCCGGATGTAGGCCACTCCTGTCGCGCATACTCCTAGGATTGGGCCCCTGCCGAGAGCGCGCTGCCGCTCGTCCGTGCATGCCCTCGGCATTGGACGCCCAGCGACCGGGTGTTCCGGTATATCCAGCCCCGGCTCGATGGGGGGCAACCACTTCCGACGCGGGTTGACGCCCCGCTCCGAAGATACGGACTCGGTGGCGACAACAGACGTGATCTCAACGTTGATTTCCGGGCTGCCCCGGCCCGCGATTCGTCCCTCTGCATAGTCGAAGGCGTCCGCGTCTATGCTGATGCCGGCGCGGTCCAGATCATCCGACTGGATCAGGTAATCGAAGCGGAGCAGGGTGTCCCGTCGCGCCTTGTAGTCGGGGCCGGAGTAGCGGATTCCCAAGTCGGGCGTCGCATCGGCATAGCGCGTGTCTTCTCCGATGCCGATGGCCAAGCGAGGATTCCCCGTGGCCCTTACCGATTCATCGAATTGCGCGGTCAGCCGAATCCACATGCCCTCGGTGTAGTTGCCCGAGTAGGGGCTGGGGATCGAATACACCGACACGCGCGCCGGAAGAACCGGCGGCGGGGGCGCCATCCCGATAACGCGATGTCCGTCCAGATCTACACCGGGTTCGACGAAGTGACCCTCTCGTGGCCCAACATAGTAGATCTCGACTCCGACAGCGGCGCCGTCCCCATTGACGAATGCGCCGTCGGCGAAATCGAGAGCATCCGCCCCGATACTGACGCCGTCTTCATCCCGATCTCCGGGCTGAACGTCGTACACGAACCGGTGCTGGAACTGGAGCCGCTCCGGAGGCCACTCGTCGCCGTCCCACGGTAGAAAGGCAGCAAGCCGGACTTCCTCTCCGATCTCGATCGCCAGTCGAGGCGTTCCCTCGACACGCGCCTCGCGGTCCTGAGCAGTACGCAGAACGATCCGATCCCCGGGTACGTACGCTCCCGGCAGCCTTCCTGGAACCGACACAACCCGCACTCTTGCCCGGTGCGTTGCCGGACGCTCAGTTGCAGGTGACTCGGGAGGCGCTACCGGTGCGGAGGGCGGCGGGGCGGCGGGTGCCGAGGGGGAGTCTCCTCCCCCGCAGCTCATGCTGACGGCGATCAGCGACAGCGCGCACAGCAGCCCAGGTCCCCTGGGGCCGGTCGTGGACGCAGCACGTTCGAAACCGGACGCCATCTCATGTCGCACCGGGTTGGCGTCCGCCTCGGTGCGACGCTCGGACATCTCAACTGCCCTCAATGCCTGCCGGGGCCGGCCCCTGGTCCGGCGGGGATGATCGGCAGGATGACTCTCGAGGGGCGGTCGGCGTCGTGGTAGATCGTGTTCTCCGCGACGATCACCGGCATGTCCTCGTCCATCTCCCGGCCCGTGTTCCCGTTGGGCTGCCACTTCGGGAAGGAGCTGCTCGAAACCGTCATGCGGATCCGATGACCCGCCTTGAAGAGGTTCGAGATCGGATACATCTGGATCGTGAACTTGTACACCTCGCCCGGGTTCATCAGGACCGGCGCTTCGTCGCCCTCGCGGTAGCGCGCGCGGAGGATGTTCTGGCGGAGGGTCTGCGAGTAGCCGTCGGGGTGCACATCGGTGATCGTCACCGTCCAATCGGTGTCCACCGCGCTCGATGAGGCCCAGAGCTCGACGGTCGGCATCCCGGTGACCTCGGTGTCCTCCTCGAGGACCGGGGTCGTGAAGGTCAGGCTCCGGCGGTCGGCGGGCCGGTTGTCGCGAGCCCCCATGGGCTGGATGAAGAGGTCGCCGCCGATGGACAGCACCGGGTCGCGCGGGTCGTATTCGTAGGTGTCCGGCGCCTCGTCTCCCGGCGGCTCGGTCGAGAGCGTCCCGTCGTTCAGTGAATCTATGGAGTCCGCTCTCTCGGCCCGGAAGTAGTAGTCGGTGCGGACTTCGCGGGCCAGCGGATACTCGTTCTCGCGGCGCCAGGTGTTCGCTCCCATGATGAAGAGGCTCACCTTCGGCTCATCCATGATGCCGTTCTCGATGCCCTTCAGGTGGTAATCGAACCAGCGCAGGCGAAGCCCGTTGTAGTCGATCGCCGCCTCCGGCCCGAAGTCGAGGTCGCCGATCACCCGCGCGGTGATGAGGCCGGACCCGTGAAGCCAGGGACCGATGAACAGCCGCTGGCTATCCCTGGCGTTCGGCATCCCCTGGGCCTGGATGCCGTTGAAGTGCGCCACTTGCGAATGCGGATAGCGGTCGTACCAACTCGCGTAGTGCATGATCGGGGTATCGATCTCGCCCCAGTGCTCGTCCACCGCGTACTGCCGCCAGTAGTCGTTGTAGTACGGGTTCTCGATCATGTCCGTCATCATCGTGGTGATCATGCTGTTCGCCATCGGCGCGCGGGTCTCCAGACGCCGCTGGTGCCACTGCAGCCAGGCCTGATTCGCACCGACGTAGCCGGTCCGCCGACCGGGGTCGTCGAGCGGCACCGGCTGGACCATCTCGTTCTGTGACAGGAGCCAGGTGGGCATGATCATGTGGAGCGCGCCGCCCGCCCAGTAGAGATCCTTGTAGGCGTTCGAGGCCGAGTGCGCGCAGAACATGGCGGCCAGGTGCGGCGGCCGGGTGGGCGCGGTGAGGTACTGGTTGAAGCAGGTGAACGAGAGCCCCATCGTGCCCACCTTGCCGGTGGACCACGGCTGCGTGCCGGCCCATTCGATCGTGTCGTAGCCGTCCTGGCGCTCGTGCCACGCCTCATCGAGCAGCCAGTAGTACACGCCTTCCGAGTTATAGCGGCCCCGCTCGTCCTGGACGATGGCGACGTAACCGCGCTCGGCGAAGTAGGGCGCGTACCGGTGCTCGCAGGCGCCCTTGTTGTAGGGCGTCCGCTCGAGGATCACCGGGAACGGGCCGTCCCCCTGGTTCACCGGCATGTACACGTCGGTGGCGAGCCGGGTTCCGTCGCGCATCGGGACCATCACTTCGCTGCACTCGTACGCCTGTGCCGCGGCGCTCGCCGCCATCAGAAACAGAAGCGTGACGACATTCAGCGCAACTCGCATCGAGCGGTTTCTCGGGACCATGGGGCACCTCCAGGGGCTCGGGTCGGACTGCGGCCCTCCGGCGCCGAGGAGATCAGCGGGTCGGGCCGGGAGTCGAGCGTAGGGCCCACCGGCCCCGAGTTCAATCGCCGTTCCGGTCAGGCGTCGCCGATCCCGCCCTGCCGCGCGGCGGGTCGAGCGGCATCCTCCGCCGCTCTGCGCTCCACGAGCGCGCGACGCAGATCCCGCGAGACCTCCTCAGTTCTCAGCCTCGGCGGCGACGCGAGGGAATTCCCCGAGCCGAGGTCGGGCGCCATCGAGAGGGGCGCCTGGATGCCTACGCTATCCTCACGGTGTCTGGTGCTGCCTGAGGCTCCTCGGTGATGACAGTTCGCCTGGTGGATGGTGGACGGTGGCCGCCCTTCCTTCGAGCGCGGGGGCTCCGACCAGGCACCCACGGGCCCGCACCGTCGCCATCGCTCCGGATGGCCCGCGCCCCTCGCCCGCACCCCATGAGCGTCTCCCCGTCCGTCCGCGTCCAGTTGGCGCTACGCAGCGGAAACCGCTGTGCGATGCCTGCATGCGACCGCCTCCTCTCCACCGCCGACGCCACGCTCATCGGCGAGGCCGCCCACATCGCCGGGGAACACGGCGGTCAACAACGCGGCCGCGCTTCGGCCCGGTTCGATCCGACGATGACGAAAGAGGAGCGGAACTCCCTCTCCAATCTTCTGTACCTCTGCCGCAACTGCCACGCCAGGATCGACTCGATTCCTCGGGGCGAGCGGGACTTCCCGGTGCAGCGCCTTCTCGAGATCAAGTCCAGGCACGAAGCGGCGGTCGCAGCCGCGATGGAAGACGCCGTGGGGTCCGTGACTTTCGCCGAACTCGAGATCGCCACCAGGTGGGTCGTCGAGGAGCCACTTCCGGCTAGAGACCTTGACTTCTCTCGCATACCCATAGACGCCAAGATCCGGAAGCACAAGCTCTCGGTGGCATCCCGGAACCTGATTCTCTCGCATCTCGTCGTCGCCCCCCAGGTCCGCTCGTTCATTCAGAACTTCAGCCTCGACGACGCCGGTTTTCCGGATCGCCTGAAGTCCGGCTTCCTCTCCCACTACCATCGGCTCCGACGTGACGGTATCTCCTCCGGGCAGGAACTCTTCGACCTCATGTGTGTGTTCGCCCGCCGCGGTTTCCACGACATCAACACACAATACGCGGCCCAGGCTGTCCTGACTTATCTCTTCGAGACCTGCGACGTGTTCGAGCCGTGATCCACCCGACCAAGCACATCCCCGCGGAACAGACTCTGCTCGGCGCCGGCGCTTTCATCCTTTCCCATCTCTCCCAGCCCCGCACCGTGACCAGCCTCTGGGACTCCGTGCGCGGCGACAACGCTCTCGAGACCTTCGACCGCTTCGTGCTGGCCCTCACGATGCTCTACGTTCTCCGTATCGTCCGGCTGGAACGAGGCCTGGTCGCGAGGGACATGTCATGATCCACCAGATCACCGCGAACCAGGAGTCCTTTCGCCCGATACAGCTCAATCCCGGCCTCAATGTCATTCTCGCTGACCGCAGCGAAGCTTCGTCCCGGAAGGACACGCGGAACGGCTTGGGCAAATCCACCCTGATCGAGATCATCCACTTCTGTCTGGGTGCTCGTGTCCAGAGCGGCCGTGGATTGGCGATTCCCGCGCTGGAACAATGGGCCTTCACGATGGAGCTCTCTCTCGGCGCGGACCGCGTCGCTGTCACGCGTGAGGTCGCACGGCCCAACACCATCACCGTGACCGGGATGAGCAATCGCTGGCCGCACATCCCCCCGGCGAACCTCCTAGGCATTCGGTCATTCAAACTGGAGCAGTGGCGCGCGCTGCTAGGAGCGGCCCTGTTTTCGCTGCCGTCACGAGAGAAGCAGAAGTACAATCCATCCTTCCGTAGCGTCCTTTCCTACTTCGTGCGCCGCGGTCACGATGCCTACGGTGATCCGTTCTCCCATTTCAGTCGTCAGAGTACGTGGGACAGACAGCTTCACGTCGCGCTGCTGCTGGGACTGGAGTGGCGGCATGCGGTGCGCTGGCAGTTGATCAAGGATCGTGACAAGAAGCTCCGCGACCTCAACAAGCTGCTGAGCGACGGCGCTTTCCCGGGGCTCGGGGGCAGCATCGGCGAGCTCGAGGCCGAGCGCGTTGCGCTGACGCAGGATATCGAGGACAGTTCCATCGCGCTTGAGACCTTCAGGGTTCACCCTCAGTACGAGTCGATCGAGCGGGAGGCGAACGAGCTCACCGAAGCACTCCGTCGGAAAAGGAACGCGAGTGTGCTCGCCGCTCGGAGGCTGAAGATCTACAATCAGGCAGTGAAGTCAGAAGAATCGCCTTCCGGAACAGCAGTGGAGGCAGTGTACGAGGAGATGGGAGTCGTGTTCTCGGAGGCGGTTCGGCGGTCTCTGGACGAGGCTCGGCGCTTCTACGGCTTGGTCGTTCGGGATCGGCGGAGGTTCTTGGAGGACGAGATCGGGCGGCTGGAGAGAAGAATGGCTGTGACGAAGGCGCAGATCGCTGAGTTGACCGAGCGGCGCGCCAAGATCCTGCGCATCCTGGAAGAGCACGGGGCGTTGGATGAGTTTGTCCGCCTGCGGGAGAGACACGCCGAGCATTGCCAGAGGCTGCAGGGCATTGTTGATCAGATCGAGAACAGGCGTGAAGTCGAGGCGAAGGAGCGACGCATCGCACGGGACCGGGCCGCTCTTGCCGATCTCACCGCGCGCGATTACGAGGAGCGCCGCGCAAACTGGGACTTCCCGGTGCGGCAATTCAATCGGAACTCCCAGGCGCTTTACTCGGCTCCCGGACATCTTGTCATTGACACGACCGATTCAGGATTCAAGTTCGACATCGACATTCGGAAGAGTGGTAGCGACGGGATCGGCAAGATGAAGATCTTCTGCTTCGATCTTGCAGTTCTGGAATTCTCCGCTGGTCGTGAGATGGCGATCGACTTCCTCATTCACGACAGCGAGATGTATGACGGCGTGGACTCTCGTCAGCGCGCAGCCGCACTTGAGAGGGCGAGAAAGGTAACGGAACGCACGGGCACGCAGTATGTCTGCGCGCTGAATTCGGACATGGTGCCATATTCGGACTTTCGCGAGGGGTTCGTGTTTGACGACTACGTCCGGTGTCGGCTACAGGATGGCGCCGCATCAGGAACGCTGCTGGGGATCGCGTTCTGAAAGATTGGCGTGCGCGGGCGCTCGACCCCTGACACGGGTCACGTGGAGGGTGTGCGATCTCTGCCGCGCTGGTTTCGCGGGGGGTTGTGGATGGCGGGTGCAGCGCCCTCGGCTGCGCCGGGTGCGAGGAGGCGGTGCTGGCGTGCGGATTCGATGGCGGTCCGGTGGAAATGCAGCGCTTTCCTTCCAACAATGATGTTGGCAACGATCATGTTGGCAACCGTCCTGTTGAATGGCGAGTCAGGGGAGGCTGGTCATCGTCCACATCCCGGCCGGAGCCCTTGAAGTGCGGAGCGCGAGACCGCGGTCCGGCGCTGGGCATCAGCGCGAAGAGAGGATCGCCCGCCGGCAATCGCCGCGCGTGACGGGGCAAGCTGGGTGGGAAGCAGCGCCCCATGGAGGTTCGTGTGGCGCCCGAGGGCCGCGCTTCGCCGCTGGCGGGAAGATCCGGCCGGGCGAACGGTCCCGGCGGGACGATCCGGCTTACCGGGCGCAGGTGAGGTGGCGGCCGCCGTCCACCGGGATCGTGACTCCGGTGAGGAAGGCGGCGGCGTCCGACAGCAGGAAGAGCGCCACCCCGGCAACCTCCTCCGGCGTGCCGACGCGACCGATGGGATGGGTCGTCCGGCTGTGCTCGAGGAAGGCCGCGTAGCGATCGGCGTCGAGCCCCCCGGCCCGGTGGAGTTCGGTCCGGGTCACGCCCGGATTCACGGAGTTCACGCGGACGCCCTTCGCGGCGAGTTCGAGGGCCGAGCAGCGGGTCAACTGGTCGAGCGCCGACTTGCTCGAGTTGTAGGCGAGGACACCCGGGAACGAGCGCATCCCGTTGACGCTGGAGACATTCACGATGCTGCCGCCCCGTTCGAGGAGGTGCGGGACCGAGAGCCGCATCAGGTCGAAGATCGCCTCCACGTTCAGCTCGAACATGCGCCGCCACCCCGACAGGGTCGTGTTCTCCACCGTCCCGAAGGCGATGACGCCCGCGGAATTGACTAGGTGGTCGAGCCCCCCGAACCGGGCCACGGTCTCCTCGACCAGGCGGGAGCGGAAGTCCGGATCGGTGACGTCTCCCGCGAGGGCGAGCGCGCGGCCCCCGGAGGCTTCGATCCCGGCCGCGACCTCCTCGAGGCGATCGGGGCGCCGGGCGGTGATCGCCACGAAGGCGCCTTCGGCTCCGAGCGCGGCGGCGGTCGCGCGACCGATCCCGCTGGAAGCGCCGGTGACGATGGCCACCTTTCCCTGGAATCTCGTCTTTTCGTCGGTCAAGGTCGTCGTCCCCTTCTCCGGAATGCCGGCAAGCCGGTCAAGCGTGGCCGCCCGCGGTGCGGGAGACTATCGCCCGTGCCCGAGTTCCCGGATCTGGAGCTCTACCGGGCGGCGATTCGCGCCCGGATCGTCGGGAACCGGCTGCTCTCCTTTCGCATCGGGGCGCCGCACCTGCTCCGATCCGTCTCCCCCGCCCCGGAGGAGCTGGTCGGCAGGCGCGTCCACGGGGTCCGGCGCATCGGCAAGCAACTCGTCGTGGAGTTCGAGGACGGATTCTTCTGCGCGGTGCACCTCATGGTCGCCGGACGGCTCGCGTGGGTGAACGCCGGAAAGCTGGCCCCGTCGGCGCGGCTGTCGCCCCGAGGCATCCTCGCCGAGTGGCGTTTCGGACCGGCCGCAGCCGACGGCCCGGAAGGCGGTGCGCTCCGGCTTCGGGAGCGGAGCCGAAAGAAGCGGGCGGCGATCCGCTTCGGGCGCGGGGCGGCTGCGCTCACTGCGCTGGACCGGGGCGGCCTCGAGATCCCCGGCTCCACGCCCGAGGCATTTGCGGAGCGGCTCGCCGGTTCCCGGAGAACCCTGAAGCGGGCGCTCACCGAGCCGGCACGCTTCGCCGGCATCGGGAACGCCTGGTCCGACGAGATCCTCCACCGCGCCCGGCTTTCCCCGATGAAGCCGTGCGGAAACCTCACGCCCGCCGAGACCGCCCGGCTCCACGCCGCTTCGGTGTCCGTGCTGACGGGGTGGGCGGAGCGGCTCGCGGCCGAGTCCGGAGACCGCTTCCCCACCCGGGTCACCGCTTTCCGGGAAGGCATGGCCGTCCACGGCCGGTTCGGGAAGCCGTGCCCCGAGTGCGGGACCGCCGTGGCCCGCGTGCGCCGCGCCGAGAACGAGTTCAACTACTGCCCGAAGTGCCAGACCGGGGGGCGGTTGCTCCGGGACCGCGGGATCTCCCGCCTGCTCAGGAAGTCGTGGCCGCGGACGGTCGCCGCCGCCAAGGCGCGCCGGAGGCGGCTCCGGCCCGTAGAATCCGCCCCGCCCATGATCCCGCTCGCCCAGATCCAGGCCGCTCGCCGCGCCATCGCGCCCTTCGCGGTCCGCACCCCGCTGGTCCGGCTGCCCGACGACGGACCCGACGAAGTGTGGCTGAAGCTGGAGAACCTGCAGCCGTTCGCTTCCTTCAAGGTGCGGGGAGCGGCGGCGCTCTTCGCCACGCTCGACGACGACGACCTGGCGCGGGGCGTGATGACCGCGAGCGCGGGCAACTGGGCCCAGGCGGTGGCGTTCATGGCGCGCGAGCGCGGCGTCGAGTGCACCGTGGTCGTGCCCGAGACCTCGCCGGAGAACAAGCGGCAGGCGATCGCGGCGCTCGGAGCCGAGATCGTGGTCGCGCCGTTCGCGGACTGGTGGGAGGCCATCGTCTCCCACCGCTACCCGGGCTTCGACGCCCGATTCCTCCACCCGGTGGAGGAGGTCGCGGTCATGGCCGGCAACGGGACCGCCGGACTGGAGATCCTCGAGGATCTGCCCGAAGTCGAGGCGGTCCTGGTCCCGTTCGGAGGCGGTGGACTGAGCTGCGGGATCGCGAGCGCGCTGCGGCAGTCGGGGTCGTCCGCCCGGGTCCATCCGGTGGAGGTTTCCACCTCGGCCAAGGTGGCGGCCGCAGTGAGGCGCGGCTCGCCGGAGTGGATCGACACCAGTCCCAGCTTCGTGGACGGGATCGGCGGCAACACCGTGCTCGATCCGATGTGGCCGCTGGTGAGCGAGCTCCTCGACGAGCCGCTGGTCACGACTCCGGAGGACGTCGCGGAGGCGGTTCGGGTGCTCGCCGCCCGCTCCCGCGTCGTCGCCGAGGGGGCGGGCGCGTGTCCGGTCGCGGTCACGCTGGCAGGACAGCCGCCCCGGCGCCCGGGAGAGGAAGACCGGCCCCGGCGGCTGGTCTGCGTGGTTTCGGGCGGCAATATCGAGATGGGCGTCTTCCGCCGCATCCTCGCCGGGGAGACGCCGACTTCCGCCCGCTGAAGCGCCGGGCCGGGCATGCTGCCTCCATGAGCAGGACGACCGCTTCGGGCCGACCCGACTGGGAGCAGGCTGCGGCGGAGATCCGCGCGACCCTCGATCGAGTCATCGAGACGCAGGCGCGAATCGAGGAGAGACAGCGTGAGCAGGCGGAGGAGATCCGCGAGCTGGCAAGTCGCCTCGATCAGGATCGAGTGGCGGTTCGCCGCGACGACAGGGAGCCCGACTCGGCGAGCCGGAAGTCGCAGAGTTGGCTCGACCGGCTCGACGAGGTTCCGCCAGGCGTTGACCTGTTCGCGCGATGGGCTGACGACCCGTTCTTCACCGAGTGGGACATCCTGATCGAGACGCTGCTGCAAGGCGGCCTGGTGCGGCTCCTCGAGGAGCGCGGGATGGAGGTCAAGTGGCGATCGGGCAAGGTCACTCTGGGAGACCAGGAGTCGCTCGATCTCGCGGCGGAGGTTTCCACGGGAATCGTGGGCGTCCGGGTCAGGGAGCCTCTCCGGCTGAACGAGGTTCGCCGTTTCGAGAAACTGATGGGAGAGCTTCCCGACCGGGCGTGGATGGCTCGGGGTCGTTCCTGCTACGGGGCCGTGGCGTGCCTCGAAGATGAGGAGGATGCGGCGCAGTACGCGGCGCAGCGCGGGATGTTCGTGATCCGCAGCACTCGAAAGAGCCTCCACATGGAGAACGGCCCGGACTTCCGCCCGCGGATTCTCGGAGGCCCGGACACCGACGGCGATGGAGCGCCTGAGTGACCGTCCGTTCGGGAGACCCCAACGCTGCCGGGGACGCCATCCACGGAGCCCCTCCGCTCGCCAGACTGCCGTCCATGCGTCAGAACATCGCATCGCCTGGGGCCGACTGGGAGAAAACCGCGGCCGAGGTCTGGGCGACCCTCCGCGAGGTCGCCGAGAGGGACAGAAAGTGGGAGCGGCGCCAGGACCGCCTCGACCGGGAGATCGTGGCGGAACGCCGTGCCCGGGCGGAGGCGATGGAGGCGGAACGCCGCGCCCGGGCGGAGGAATGGGCCAGGACCGAGGAGGCGCTTCGCGCACTCTCCCACGAGAGTCGAAAGACCGAGGCATCCCTGCGGCGTCTCTCCGAGGAGAGTCGCAAGACGGAAGACGCGATTCGGCGTCTCTCCGAGGAGAGTCGCAAGACCCAGGAATCGCTGCGCAAGACGGACAAGCAGATCCGCAAGACCGACCGCACATTCAACGACCAGTGGGGCAAGCTGATGGAGTCGCTGGTCGAGGGCGATCTGGTGAAGCTCCTCCAGCGGCGCGGCGTCAACGTCACCCAGGTTTACGCCCGGCGGCATCGGCTGGGTGACGCAAGGCAGCGAGAGGTGGACATCCTGGCCTGGAACGGCACCGATGTCGTCGCTGTCGAGGTGAAGAGCACGCTCCTGGTGAAGCACGTCCGTCGCTTCGAGGAAACCATGTGGGAGGTTCCGACGCTGCTCCCTCTCAAGGGCGTGCTCCGATACTACGGGGCCGTCGCCTATCTGCGCGCCGAGCAGAAGTCCGAGATCTATGCCAGGCACAGAGGCTTCTTCGTGATCCGGGCCACCGGAAGCAGCGCGAGCATCACGAACGAGGACGATTTCCGCCCGCGCGACTTCAGCGGTCCGGGTCCAGGCGGCCCATAGGCCTCGAACGCCCGGCCGGCGAATCCGTCCGCGGGACGGGCTCCGCCAAGGGAGCCGGCGCTTCCACCCGATGTGCGGGCTGAACGAGAGCGCACCACAAGAGAGTCAGGTCGCGCGCACCGGACGGAAACACGATGAGCATGACCCGAATCGAGGTCGAGGGCTTCCGCTGCTTCGGCGCGCGGCAGGAGGCTCGTCTGGCGCCGCTCACCCTCCTCGTCGGCGAGAACAGCACCGGCAAGACCTCGCTGCTCGCGATGGTGCGCGCCCTGCGAGAGGCCGTCGCGACCGGACCCAACGCGGATTTCAAGACCGAGCCGTTCGACTTCGGCAGCTTCGACGACCTGGCCCATCGCGGAGGGGCGGGAGTCTCTCTTTCGGCGCGCCCGAGACAGAGAAACCGTTCACGTTCTCGGCGACCTTCGCCAAGAGCGGAAAGGATCCCCTGCTGGTTCGACGCCGGCATGAGTTCGCCGGGTACTCGTTCGAGCACTCCTCTCACCCGGCGCCGGGCTCCGTCGCCATCCGAACTCCGAATGGCGCTCTGGAGGCCCGGTGGAATCAGCGGATGTCCCTGTTTCTGCCCGACCTGCCACCTCTGCTCGTCCTGAATCTCGTCGGGGCCTCCGTGAACAACCCGAACGGCTCCACGCCGCTGGAGGTGCTGCGGGGCTCCATCGCCCAGGTGCGCCGTGAGTGGAGCAAGATCGAGTCGGTCTTCGCTCGACACCTGCTGTCCGGTGTGGAGCGGACGGGCACGCACGCCGGAGCACCGGTTCGCTCCCGGCCGAGACGAAACTACGCGGCTTCGCCCGGGAAGCAGACCGCGGAAGGGGACCGGATCCCGAGGTGGCTCGCGGATCTGAGCGCAGAAGGGGGAGAAAAATGGAGCAACCTCTCGCAGAGCCTTGCCGGCTTTGGAGCGGCCTCCGGGCTGTTCGACTCCGTCGGAGTGCGGCCAGTGGGACCACGAGACAGCGACTCCTTCCAGATCCTCGTTCACAGGCGGGGACCGGGCGGAGGCGACCTGGAACGCAACCTCAGGGATGTGGGGTATGGAGTCAGCCAGTCCCTCCAGATTCTCGTAGAGGTTCTGAGCGGCCCGCGGCGCGTGCTCCTGTTGCAGCAGCCGGAAGTGCATCTTCATCCGCAGGCGCAAGCGGCCCTGGGATCCCTGTTCGTCTCCGCTGCCGCCGGGGGAAGGCAACTGCTCGTGGAAACGCACAGCGACCATCTCCTCGAGCGCATTCGGATGGATGTGCGTGACCAGCGGACGGATCTCCGTCCCGAAGACGTGAGCATCCTCTACTTCGAGCGGCAGGGCTTCGGCGTTTGCATGTTCTCGCTCGGACTCGACGCGGAGGGAAATGTCCTGGGAGCTCCGGACAGTTATCGGCGGTTCTTTCTCGAAGAGACGGACCGGGCCCTCGGGATCTGAGTCGTGTGAGCGATCCTCGATGCCGACATCGTCGGTGAGGTGTTCGCAACGGACCGCCGTCCCGTAGCCGACTTCTTCTTCCGCTGGAGGAAAGACCCGGCCGGCTCGTCGTGGGGGGCAGACAGTGGCGGGAACTGCAGAAGAATTCCGCAGCGAAGCGCTGGCTCCTTCAAGGGATCACGGCCGGCCGAGTCCGCCGCGTCGCCCGCGCGAAGGTCGAGGCGCAGACCGAGGAAGTCGCCCAGGACCCCCGACTGGCGTCGAATGATCCGCATGTCATCGCCCTCGCAAGGGTCGGGGGAGCACGGCTCCTCTATTCGAACGACCGGGATCTTCAGCAGGACTTCAAGAATCCCGCGCTGACCGGTCCTCCGCGCGGGCGGATCTACACCTCCTTGCCGCTGCCGGGTGCCCCCGGGTCCCGCCCGTTGCGCGATGCACACACGGGAGTCCTCCGGCGCCGGGATCTCCGCGGCGGGTGCGACTGAGCCTGCCCGCCGACGCTCCGGTCGTTGGGCCGCTCCGAGCCGGAGGCGGCGCGCCGACGGCTCACGGGGAAGTCGAAGGACGGCTGTCGGCGGCTGCCGTGGCCGCCTGGACGATGGTCTGCACCAGCAGGTTCTGTCCCGCTCCCCAGCAGAGACGCCACGGCCGGTCCCCGGGCCATGACTCGCGAATGCGGCGACCGAGTGTGGTGCGGATGAACCGCATCACGACCAGGGCGTGCTGGCTCTCCTTCCGACGCTCGAACGCTTCCAGGTAGCGCTTCCAGTTGGAGGTCCAGCCGGTCCGGAGGAACGTGGGCTCGATCCAGGCGTAGTCGGACCGCAAGGCCTCCCGCACGGGGCGCTCCACCCGCGCCTGTCGCTCGTCTCCACCGACGACGAGGACTCTGATCGGCCCGATCGGCGCATCGGCCGGGGGCGAGAATGGTCCCGGTCTCGGATCTCGTTCGAGCCGCTCGGCCATCGCGACGCACCTGCGGCTCAGGTCTTCGTAGTCGTCGCCAGGGAGCCCGTAGCCCCGAATGCGCTCCAGGATGCCGAGAGCGTCATCCAGCCCCCGGGCGGTCTCGCGCGCCGCGGCGCGGTAACCAGCCGCGCACAGGATCGCGAGCGCCTCGACGTACTCCCCGCGCGCCTCGTGGATGCGCGCGCGGGCGATCTCCGCCTCGTCCTTCGCCCAGGCCGGGTCGTATCTCCGGGACTCCGAGAGGAGCGTCAGGAATTCGCCGTCCGCAATGCCGTCCACGGCCAGCCCTTCGAGGCCGTCCAGACACTCGCGCGCCCGCTCGAGGTCGCCGGCCCGCAGGAAGCCGCGCAGCGCGGCGCGGAAGTCGGTCGCCCGTTCCTCTCCGGATCGTCCCTCCTCGCGCGCCCTCCGGAGGAGCGCCTGAGCCAGCGGAGGACAGTTGTCCGCGGCGTCCCGGGACCGCGACAGCGCGTCCAGGACTCCGGAGCCTCCCGAAGCGAACATCGCTTCGACCACCGACCGCAGGTGTTCATCGGCTGCCAGCGTGAACGCCTCCACCGTTCCGCCCACCAGATACCCGGGAAGCCGGGCGCCATGCTCGAGCGCGCCCACCAGGACGCGGGCCGCATGGGCCAGCTTGTCGGGTTCCAGCCCTCGGGCCCGGGCGATGGAGAAGTAGAGATCGGTGCGCTGGATGAATGCGCGGCTGTAGGTTCTGCCGCGCCGGCGGAAGTGGGTCCGGGCCCGCTTCAGGTAGTCCTCCGCCTCCGAAAATCTGTCGTCGCGGCTCCCGATGACGCCCTGTCCGAGCCGCAGGACTCCGAGCAGATAGTTGCCGTGCGCCGAGTACGGCTGTTCCGCGGCGGCCGACCTCCGGAAGCGATCCTCGCCCCTCGCGAGGCGGTCCAGGATGTCCTCGAGATCGCGGCGCCGCACCGGCAACTCGACGTCGCCCATGCCATCGAAGCCCCCGTCGAGGAGTCCGAGATCCGACTCGACCATGGCGACGAGGTTCGGGTCGGCTTCTTCCTGGAGCAGACCCAGCAGGATGGCGCGGGCTCGCGCGTGCTGGCCGAGCTCTCGCAGGCAGTGCGCCGCGCGCCGATGCGCATCGTGCAGCGCTCGCCGCTCCGGCGCGGCTCCGCTCCCGACCAGCGCCTTGCCCGCGGCCATCAACAGCTCGAAGAGGCCGAGCGCCTGGGCCAAGCGCTCGTCGCCGGCCGGCCCCCGATCTCCGCCGTGCAGCAGGTCGGTTGCGGCATCCACGAGCGGCCTGAAGATCTCCGGCTGCGCTACGACCGCCTCCTTCCGGATGCGGTCCACCAGGTCGGCGGTGCGGCTCGTGGCGCGGCTGGCGCGAACCAGATCGGGAACAGCCTCCGTCGCCGCGATCGCCGAGCCCGAGAGGAAATCCGCGACGACTGCGTTGCTCTCGATCTCGCGAACGATGCGTTCCCACGCTTCCCGTCGTCCCCATCCGGCGATCACCCCCGCCCAGTACCAGCGAAGCCGGGCCGGGTCCGCCGAGCTCGTCGACGGGTTCGGCGGGCGGTCGAGCAGGCCATCCCGGTGGCCGGCGTGGAAGTGCGACTGCGGCCGGGCGCCGTTCAGCGCCGCGAACTCGCCGACGGCCTCGTCGAGCGCCTCTCTCGAGAGGGCGCCTTCGATGTTCCGCCAGGTGTCGGTCGCCTCCCGAATCAGCAGGCGATCCAGCGTCGTGAGCCCGTTCCGGCCCGAGGCGTCGTCCTTGCTGGAGGCCGAGGCTTCCGGCGTCCCGGCCTTCCGACCGGCAGCATGCCCTCCGGGCGAAGTCGGGTGCCGCCGGCGGAGCGTCCCCGCCCGCCGTCCCTTGGTCGAGGTCATGGGGTGCCTCCTTCCTTCCCGTGGTTCCAGATGACTCCGTTGTCCGCCGGGTCGCGCCGGGGAGACCGCCACGGAACCAGGTGACCCGTTCCGAACTCCCGTTCCAGCCGGCGCCGCCCCGAACCCGCCCGTGGTGGGTGTCCGGCCCCGGCGATCCACGAGCGGCGAGGCGCCCTGCCCGACCGGACGACCGGCCAGGAGCGGAGGCGAGGGTACTTCCATGTCGTTCACCGCCTGGATGCGAATCCGTCCGAAAAGGGGGCTTCGAGTGGGCCTCGACGCGGAAGCCGGGGGCGATCCCGCACCACCGATGTCGCGGAGCCGCGACGCGAACTTCAACGACTCGGACCCGGTGTTTTTCAAGGCGGCGAACCAGACCAGCCACCGCCTGGACAACCTCCCCGGTCAGAGCGCGGGCTACCTTCGGGTGCGCGCCTTCACCGGGACCACGACGGACCCGGACCCGGGCGAGTGG
>JAJEAO010000001.1 GCA_022822745.1 Acidobacteriota bacterium | reverse complement strand
ACGGCCTCATCCGCCGCCTCTGCGCCGCCACCCGCTCCCCGGCGAGCGATCCCCACGGGAAGCTCGCGGATTCTCCGGCGATGCGCCTGCCCGTGATCCTGCTCACGAGCCCCCCGACCTGGCGTAGCTCGCGGATCGGGGCCAGCCCCCACAGCTTGTGCTCGATCCAGAACGTCGTGTAGGTCAGCGGCCAGTAATGGTCCTCGCCCACGCCGCCTTCCCGGTTCGCCGTCCCCGGGGAAGACCACAAGTCCCAGAGTCCGCCCCATTCGCGGACCGCCGGGAGGGTCGTGAGGATCACGTCGTCCCACACGAAGCCCAGCCGCAGGGTCGGAAGGTAGATGACAACCGCCAGAAGACCGAGCCCGATCAGCCGGACGACTCGGGTCCGCGACGATTGCCTCCCGGACTCCGCGCCGGCGCCCGAAGGAGCGCCCCGGCTCGGGACCTTCGCCGGGCCGCCCCGCGACGCGGAACGCCGCTCCCGCCGGCGGGTCGGGCGCCTGCGACCGCGACGGCTCATGGGGGGGCATGGTACGGACGAGGCCCGATGGCCGCGCGCCCGGCGAGGGACGGCCTCCGCCGGATCCCCGTGGCGAGGGGACCGGCGGCTTCCGCTACCGGCGCAGTCGCACCGCGGTCCCGTACACCAGGATCTCGGAGGCGCCCTGCATGACCATCTGGGTCGTGACCCGCAGCCCCACGACGGCGTCGGCGCCGAGCGCCTCGGCGTGCTCGACCATCCGCGCGAGCGCCTGCTCCCGGCTCTCGGCCATGAGCTTCGTGTAGCCGGTGACCTCGCCGCCCACGATCGTGCGCAGTCCGGCGAGGATGTCGCGGCCCACATGGCGGGTGCGGATCGTGTTGCCGCGGGCGACGCCGAGGATGGCGGCGATCTCGCGCCCGGGAACGGTGTTCGTGGTAGAAAGGGTCATCGTCGAACTCTCCGGAAGGGATCGGTCGTGAGAGCGCGGATCTTGTCGCGGACCACGCCGAGAAACAGGAGCAGGACGCCGAGCAGGAGGCCGGCGGTCCCGATGCGGACCACGACGGGCACCTCGGCGTCGCCGAGGAACTCCGTCGCGAAGTGGTAGATGCCGAACCCGGCGAGGATGGCCAGCGAGACCGACACCAGGACCCACGCGATCCCGCGCTCGAGCCGGGAATAGACGCCCAGCCAGAAGCGGTCGAGCGCAGCGTCGTCGGCGTCGAACTCGCGAACGGCCTGGTCCTCGACGCCGGGCGCATCGGACGGAATCCGCCCGGAGGCGCCAGGCCCGGCAGTATCTCTTTCGTTCGTCATCTGTCTCCTCCGATGCGTCGTTTCGGGGCTCGCGTCAGCAGTTCGCGGAGCCGCCGCCGGGCGAAGTGAAGCCGGGACATGGCGGTTCCTTCCGGGATGCCGAGCCGCCTCGCGATCTCGCGGTGCGGCATGCCCTCGAGATCCTTCATCACGATCACGCGCCGATGCGCTTCCGACAACCCCGCGAGTCCGGTCGCCACGTCGAGCCGCCGCGCCACCGCCTTCATCCCGCCGTCGTTCGAGGGCTGAACGATCTCGTCGAGCGTCAGGTGCGGACGCCGACGGCGGAGCTCGCTGCGGCACAGGTTGTCGAGGATGGCGAGGAACCACGGCAGGAACGGGTGGCCCGGACGAAATCGCGGCATGGCGTGAAACGCCCGCACGAACGCCTCCTGGGCCAGATCGCGGGCCTCCTCCCGATCGCCCACGCGACGGAACGCGAACGCCTCCGCCCACGCGGCGTAGCGCCGCACGAGCGGCTCGTAGGCGCGGCGTGAGCCGTTGCGGCACCGGCGGATCCACTCCTGCTCCTCGGAATCCAGCGTCGCCGGGTTCGGGGCGTCGGTCGCGGAGAAGCGGGTCATCGGTCTCACTATGAACTACGCAACAGGACCGCGTTTCCTTCACTCGCCGGTTCGTCCGCCCCCGCCGGACCGTTGCGCCCGGCTCCGGAGGTCCCCTCTCGACTCCGCCGAGTCGAGGTCCCGCGCCCACCCTTACGATCCGGGAATGGCGAGTCCCCGGAAGACCCCCGACGGCTACTCGACCTGGTTCCGCCCGCTCCCACTCCGGATCCTTCGCCTGCTGGCCGGAGCGGGTCTCGGCTGGATCGCGCTCACGATTCTGCTCGTGCTGCCGTGGCGGTGGGTCGCGCCGCCAACGAGCGCGTTCATGCTCCGCGAGCGCGTCGCGAGCGACGCTCCGGTGCGCTACGAGTGGGTCTCCTGGGAGGACATGTCACCGCACGTTCCGATTTCCGCCGTCGCCGCGGAAGACCAGAACTTCCCGACGCACTTCGGCTTCGACTTCGACGCGATGGCGGAAGCTTGGGACGAGCGTCGGCGCGGCGAACGCTTTCGGGGGGCGAGCACGATCTCCCAGCAGCTCGCCAAGAACCTCTACCTCTGGCCGGGCCAGAGCTTCGTCCGGAAAGGGCTCGAAGCCTGGTTCACCGTCGCCATCGAGATTCTGTGGACGAAGCGGCGCATCCTCGAGGTGTACCTGAACGTCGCCGAGTTCGGTCCCGGCGTCTTCGGCATCGCGGCGGCGAGCCGGCACGCCTTCGACCGGAACCCGGGCGAGCTGACCGCCGGTCAGGCGGCAACACTCGTCGCGGTGCTGCCGAGCCCGAAGCGCATGTCGGCGGCGCGCCCCTCCGAGTACGTGCAGCGCCGTTCCCGCGACATCCAGAGACAGGTGAGGAATCTGGGCGGCGCCGCCTACCTCGAGAGCCCCTGAGGCGCCACGATCCACCGCGAGCGCGACCAGCGGCGTCCATCGCGCGCCTCGTCCCCGAGGCTGGTCTCCCCGCCACGCCGTTCTTCGACCTGGAAGCGCCCGATGCCGTGCCCGAATCTCGGATGCGGAGCGCGGTTCAGGCTGTTCTGGCTGCTGTCTCCCGGAGGTCTCGATGCAGGCGCCCGCTCCTCTCGGCACGACCGTTTCGACCGAGGGCCGGATCGTCCTGCCAGAGGCGCTCCGAGCCGAGCTCGGATGGCCGGCGGGGACTCGACCGAGGGTGGATCAGGACATTCGTGTCGAAGACAGTCACGCACGGCCCCGGCCGCCTCGAGCCGGCGCGTCGCTGCGGCGCGGCGTCCTTCGCCCCGGGATCGGCGGGCTCGAGATCGCACCCGTCTCCCATGACCCCATGGAGCTCATTGCGGTCATCCATCGCCGGGCGCTGGTCCCGAAGCGTCCTGCGCGCCGCCGAACCCGTTCGGCGTCGGTCCCGTCGTCCTCCTCGATCACGGCGAGATCGCGAGGATTCCGGAGGCTCCAGCGCTCGCCTTCCCGCCGGAGATCCCCGACAAGCGAAATGCTCAGCCGCGCGTCGTGAGCGCGGGCGATCCGGCTGTAGCCCCCGGGATCGAAGGTCGCCTGCCGGAAGTCAGTCTGCTGTCGAGACACGCCTTGATCGTGGCCACGCCGACAGGACGGGACCGCTCCCTCGACGATCGGGCGACGCAACCCTCGATCTCCTCGTCGGTCCGCTCCTGACGGACTGAGAGGGTCCGACCCGCCTCTCGCAGCACCGGGATGTCCCCTGATCGAAACGACACCTTGCATCGTCCACCCCTGTCCGGCGCGGGTCGCGTGAGAGCCCATCTCACGCCGACCCCATCCCCGTGGCGGTCGGTCACGCCCGATGTTCGGGCCCGCGGCGCGGATGTTCGTCGGTCCACAGCCCCGTCACTTCGACCGGCGGGCCGTCGGGAAACCGAGCCGTGACGGAGAGCGTACCGCCCATCCCCTCGACCGTGGCGCGCAGCGCCGCCAGAAACAGATCACTACGTCGCTCCAGCGTGGCGAGCCGTTCACGCGAGACACCAAGCTCACGCACGAGACTCTCTTCGGCCTTGCGGCGCGCCTTCCTCAGCTCCTGGCGAGCCAGCTCTTCGGAAATCATGGCATCGGTGAGCCGCTTGATCCTCGCCCGTCGCTCGGGATCGAGGCCAACGACGAACTCCCTTGCATCCAATCCCATCAGGTACCTCCCGCCTGGTTGATCCGGGCCAAATGCGCGTCGAAACGGGCATCCGCCTCCCGGATGAGACCCGGGTAGATCCTCCGTCTGCTTCGCTCCGATTTAGCGGCGGCATAGAAGAGTGTGGCTTTGCGACGGGGGTCGAACGCAAGAGCGACTCTCCACGGCTGACCGACTGCCCTGAATCGCAACTCCTTCATGTTCGGATATCGAGATCCGTACAGCGTATCCACGCGGGGCCGCCCGAGGTGCGGTCCGAACCTGCGCAGAAGGCCAGCCCCAGCCGCGATCGCGTCCTGAACCGCCGGCGCCAGCACTCGTAGCTCCGGCACAAACTCAGGCGCGATCTCGACCAGCCAGCGCTGTGTTGGCCTCACCACCAAGGGCAGTGTCGCCCTCGATCTGACCGGTGTCAACGCGCGGACGGGGCTGGGGTGCAAGTCAGATTTGTGAGTTGGCGCGCCGAACCCTGCAGTGCACGGGCTCCGAACAGGATTTCGACGGCCCGCTGGCGCGGAGCAGATCCGCGACGAACTCGCCGCCATCGGCGACCTCCGCCCCGGTTCCCTCAAGCCCCGCTACCGCCGCTGCGGGAAGCCCTCCTGCCGCTGCGCCCGCAAAGGGCGACCCCGGCCACCGGCCACGCCCCATCCTGGTTCCTCTCCTGGATCGTCAAGGGCAAGATGCGCTGCCGCGGCATCCCCCCTCACGCGCTCGACGAGATCCGCCGTCAGGTCGCCGAATGCCAGCGTCTGCGCCACCTCACCCGCGAGCTCATGGAGGTCAGCGATCGGATCTGCGACTCCCGATTGCAGGCCCGATGTCGCCGCCTCCGGGTCAGAAAGGGGATCTCGCCGCCGAAATCCAGGCCACGAGCGCCACCGAGGTCGAGCGCCTGATCGGCGAGGGCTCCTTCGCCGACCTTGACTTCGAGGCGGTCGAGACCGCCACCCGGCAGATGGCCCTCGGCATGAGAGGGCATCTGACCCGGCAGCGAATAGCATTGCGCCCGCGGCCGTGCCGAACTCCCGAAAGCTGATCGAGGTCGCGCTGCCGCTGCAGGCGATCAACGCCGCCGGCGCGCGGGAGAAGTCCATCCGGCACGGACACCCCTCCACACTCCACCTGTGGTGGTCGAGGAAGCCGCTGGCGGTCGCCCGGGCCGTGGTCTTCGCGCAGCTCGTGGACGATCCCGGTGGCTACATCCGGGATGAAGACGAGGCGGGCCGGGAGCGGGAGCGGCTGTTCGGGATCATCCGGGATCTGGTGAAGTGGGAGAACACCACGAACGAGAAAGTGCTCGAAGCGGCGCGGAAGGAGATCCGGGCGAGCTGGGAGCGGGCCTGCGAGGCGAACCGGGACCATCCGAGGGCCGCCGAGCTCTACGACCCGGAGAGACTGCCG
>JAJEAO010000088.1 GCA_022822745.1 Acidobacteriota bacterium | reverse complement strand
TCGGCGCGGCGGTCCTCGCGACGGCGCTCTGCGGATGGCGCTTGCGGGCGCGGGCGGGCGGCGTGACCGGCGACTTCCCGGGAGCGGCGGAGCAGATCGGAGAAATGGCGATCCTGCTGGCCGTGCTCGCGCTCGCGCCGCCGAGCGCTCCCGCGTCGTCATGACGCGCCTCGTCGAGGTGCTCGCGATCCGGCATGCGCCGGTCGCCGTGGAGGGGGTCTGCTACGGCAGGACCGATGTCCCGACGGTCCTGACGGCCGGGGAGGCCGCCGCCGCGGTCGAATCCGCCGTGGCCGCCTTTGCTCCCGGCGTGATCTGGTCCTCGGACGCGGAGCGCTGTCGGGCTCCGGCGGCTCTCCTCTCGAAGCGGCTTGGCGCGCCGCACCGGCTGGACGCGCGGCTGCGCGAGCTGTCCTGCGGGGAGTGGGAAGGGCTCCGCTGGGACGAGGTTCCTCCCGCGGCGCTCGAAGGGTGGATGGAGGACTGGCGGCGCCGGTCCCCGCCCGGCGGCGAGAGCGGGTTCGAGTTCGCGGCGCGGGTCGCGGGCTGGTGGGGCGGGCTCGAGCCCGGCCGCCACTTCCTCATGGCGCACGCCGGCGTCGTTCAGTGTCTCGATGTGGTGGCGGAGGGGAGATCCTGGGAAGACGCGCTCCGGCGCCGAACGGGGTTCCTGCAGGCCAGGCGGTTTCGCCGGGACCGCCGGGCGCCTCGCTGAAGGGCGCCCGCCGTCAGGGCGGGCGGCCCGCTCCTGCTATTGTGGGGCCACGACGCGAGGGGGTCACCGGAAGTCGGTCCGAAGCCGACGCGGCCCCGCCACTGTAGGAGGTGCGGATCCCGATCGGGGTCCGGCGCGATGCGCTCATCCGCGGCCCCGGGAGCGGCCTCGTTCCCCGGACCGCGAGCCACTGGGGCGGGAACCCGGCCCGGGAAGGCGAGCGCCCCCACCTCGAGCCAGGAGACGCGGCTCTCTCGTTCCCTGCACACATCCTTCGAGGGAGGGAGAGCCGTGCGCTGCTCCGACGACAACCCACGGTCCCCCGGGCGGCGTCCCGGCGTCCCGGCCCTGCTCGTGCTCGCCGGCCTCCCGGCCCTGTGCCTGGTCGCCAGCTTCGTTACCGCGTGCGCGCCGGCCGCCACGGATCCCGCCCCGGCCGCGATCGTCGTGACCGACGACGCCGGGCGCACCGTGCGCCTCGCCCAGCCCGCGCGGCGGGTCTTCTCGGTCATCCCGTCGCTCACCGAAACGATCGCCGCCCTCGAGCCGACGGCCCTGGTCGCGCGCACCCGCTTCGACCGCGCTCCCGAGTTCGCTCACCTGCCTTCGCTGGGCGCTTCGTTCCAGCCGAGTCTCGAGGCGCTGGCGGAGCTGCGGCCCGATCTCGTGATCAGTTGGGCCGACCCGGGCCAGCGCACTCTCTCGGACCGCATGGAGGCCCTCGGGCTCCCCACCTACCGCGCCGATGTCCAGACGACGGAGGGGATGCGGAGCCACATCCGGCGGCTGGGCGCGCTGCTGGGCCGCGAGCATCGGGCGGCGGCGCTCACCGCCTCGATTGATCGCGGGCTCGCCCGAGTCGCCGCGGCGGTGCGGGGCCGCCCACCGGTGAGCCTCTACTACGCGGTCTGGCACGATCCGCCGCAGACCACCGGACCGGGCACGTTCCTGCACGAGATGATCGAGATCGCCGGGGGCCGCAACATCTTCGCCGACGCCGGCCGCCCGTGGCCGCAGGTCTCCCTGGAGGTGATTCTCCGGCGCGACCCCGAGGCCCTCGTGCTGGCCCGCCAGGCCGCGGACGAATCTCCCGTCCGGTGGCTGGACGAGGCGGGGTGGAGAGACCTGGAGGCGGTGCGCCGGGATCGGGTCCTGATCGTCGAGAGCGACCTGTTCCACCGTCCCGGCCCCCGCCTGGCCGATGCGGCGCGGCAACTGGCTCGCTTCCTCCACGGGGAGGGGATCCTGCCGGTCGAGAACGCTGGCGCCGGATCGGTCGGGGGCAGCCGTCCAACCTCCTCCCGGGCGCAGTGACGGCGACTCCCGGCCGCATCGCCTGCCTCGCCCTCGCGGTCGTGGGCGCGGCCTTCCTGAGCCTCTCGCTGGGGGCCTCCGGGCTGGGTCCCGCCGACTTCCTTCGGACGCTGTTCGGCGACGGGGATTCCGCGGCCGAGGCGATCCTGCTGCAGCTTCGGCTCCCCCGCACCGTCCTGGCGGCTCTCATCGGAGGCGCGCTCGGCCTCAGCGGCTGCACGTTCCAGGCGCTGCTGCGCAACCCGCTGGCGGAGCCCTACGTGCTCGGCATCTCCGGAGGCGCCGCCGTCGGCGCCGTGACGGTCGTCGTGACCGGCTTCGGCGCGAGTCTTCCCGGCGCGGCGTCACTGGGCGCCTTCCTGGGCGCGGTGGCGGCGATGGCGCTGGTGCTGGAGGTGGCGCGGCGCGCTTCCCCCGGAACGATGGACACCCGCATCCTGATCCTCTCCGGAGTCATCATCGGCGCCTTCTTCAACGCGATCATCCTCCTCCTGCTCTCGATGGCCGACATCGAGTCCTTCCGCTCCGCCGTGTTCTGGATGATGGGGAACCTGTCCGCTTCCGACTGGGGATCGGCGGGTCTCCTCGCCATCCTGCTCGCGCCCGCCGCGCTGGTGCTCCTGTCGCTGGCGCGCGACTTCAACCTGCTCGCGCGCGGGGAGGCGGTGGCCCACCACCTCGGGGCCTCGGTGCGACGGGTAAAGCTCGTCGCCTGCGTGGCCGCCTCGCTGCTCGTGGGCGCGGCGGTGGCGGCGGGAGGCGTGATCGGGTTCGTGGGCCTGATCGTGCCGCACGCGGTGCGGCTCTCGTGGGGCAACGATCACCGGCTGCTCCTTCCCGCCTCGTTCCTCGCCGGGATGGCCTTCCTGCTGATCGCCGATACGGTGGCCCGCCTCGCCGTCGCGCCGACCGAGCTTCCCACCGGCGTGGTGACCGCGGCGACCGGGGCGCCGCTCTTCGTGGCGCTGCTGCTGCGCGGCGGACGGCGATGAGCTCGACCGGGAGGGCGTCGGGGCCCGGGCGGGGCGCGGGAGCCGCGGGTGGCTGGCGGCCGGTGCTGCGCGGCCGGGATCTGACCTTTACCCATGGGCGCGCCCGGGATCTGACCTTCACCCGGGCGCCTGTCCGGAGGCCCGCGGTTCGGCGGGTCTCGGTTTCGGTCGCGCCCGGATCGCTGCTGGCGGTCGTGGGACCGAACGGCGCCGGCAAGACCACGCTTCTCCGGGTGCTCTCGGGGTCGCTTTCGCCGCAGGAGGGACGAGTGTTCCTCGACGATCGGCCGCTGGCCGATTTCGGGGATCGCGAGCGCGCCCGGGCGATCGCGGTGGCGCCGCAGTCCGAGTCGTCCCCCTTCCCGGTCACGGTGCGCGAAATGGTCGAGATGGGCCGATATCCGCATCTCGGGCCGTGGGAGCGCTCCGGGATCCGGGATCGCGCCGTGGTCGAGCGGGCCATGGCGGTTTGCGGGGTCGGCGCTTTCGCCGATCGTCAGCTCGCGGAACTCTCGGGCGGCGAACAGCAGCGGGTGCGCATCGCCCGCGCGCTGGCGCAGGACGCCCCGGTGCTGCTGCTCGACGAGCCCACCGCCGGCCTCGACCTTCGATACTGCATGGAGACCTTCGGCCTCCTCGCCCGGCTCCGCGACGACGGCCTCGCCGTGCTCGTCGTCACGCACGACCTGAACCTGGCCGCGCGCTACGCCGACCGGCTCCTCCTGCTCGACCGCGGCCGCGCCACCGCCCGAGGCGGGCCGGGCGACGTGCTCTCGCGCCGATCACTGGAGGCTGCCTACCGGTGGCCGGTGCGGGTGATTCCGCATCCGGGTCCGGGGCCCGACGCGGGGGCGCCGCAGACCGTGCCGCTGCGGGGCCAGCCTCGGTGACGGGGTGCGCGACAATCCTGCGGGATGCGGTGACGTTCCGGTTCGCATTCGAACAGAGGCTGTGCTAGCGTCCGAACAACTGATGAGTTCCGTGGCGGAGGCCTGCCGGCGCCTTGTCCGCCGCCGTCCGTGCTGAGCCGGTCCTCTCGGCGGCCGCGCGCCCCGATGCCTCCGCCCTCCGGGGAACCTGCCGGGCTGCGCCCCATGACCCGCATCCCGATTCCCGGCGAGGGCGGCCTCGCCTTCTTCGGCATCCGCGACCGCAGCCTTCGGTCGCTCGAAGAGGCCACCGGCCTGGTGCTCGCGAGCCGCGGGGATGTCCTGCTCGCCGAAGGCCCGGGTGACCGGATCGCCTTGCTGAGCGCCGCTCTCGAAGGGCTCGCGGAACTGCGCGGCGAGATGGGTCGGCGCTGCCGGATGGCGGATGTGCAGTCGGCGCTGCGCATCCTCGGCCAGGATCCGGGGGCCTCGCTTCGCGACTACTTCGTGGAGACGGTGATCCGGCCGGGCTCGGGGAAGATCGTCCGGCCCCGCAGCCTCGGCCAGCTCGAGTACATCCGGGCGCTCCGCGCCAAGGAACTCGTCCTCGGCGTCGGGCCCGCCGGCACCGGGAAGACCTGGCTGGCGATGGCGGTGGCGGTCGAGTGCCTTCGGGCGCAGCAGGTCCGGCGCATCGTCCTGACCCGGCCGGCGGTCGAGGCGGGCGAGAAGCTGGGTTTCCTGCCGGGGGATCTCATCGACAAGGTGGACCCCTATCTGCGCCCTCTCTACGACGCGCTCCACGACATGATGGAGCCGGAGCGGGCCCAGCGCCTGCGCGAGCGCGGCGTCATCGAGATCGCGCCGATCGCGTTCATGCGGGGCCGAACCCTGAACGACGCCTTCATCATCCTCGACGAGGCGCAGAACACGACCTCCGAGCAGATGAAGATGTTCCTGACCCGCATGGGGAACGGGACCCGGGCGGTGGTCACCGGAGACATCACCCAGAACGACCTGCCGCCGGGGCGCGTCAGCGGCCTGGTGGAGTGCCTCTCCGTGGTGGGCCACCTGGGAGAGGTGGGGCTCGTGCGGCTGGACGACTCCGATGTGGTCCGGCACCGGCTGGTCCAGCAGATCGTGCGCGCCTACGCCCGCAGCGAGCGGGCGCGGGCCGCCCGTCGCGACCGCGTTCCCGTCCCGACCGCCGCCCTCCCCGCCGACGCCGATCCGATGGAGGAGCCGGCGCGCCTCCCGGGCTGAGGCGCCCGTACGAGGATCCTTGGCGTCCGACCCGCCTCTCCCGAGCGAACCGGTCGCGGCGGGCGGATCGCCCACCGGCGGGGGTTCCCGGCCCGGCTTCCGGGTTCGGGCGATCCAGGCCCTCCTGCGCCGGCGGGACGCCCTGCTCGGGCGCACCCGGCTTATCGGGGCGCTCTTCGCCATCGCGACCGGCCTGCTGATCTGGCCGGGGCTCGGACTCGATTCCCCACTCTACGAGGTCGGGGAAATCGCGGCGCGCACGGTGAGCGCCACGGAAGACTTCACCTACGAAGACGAGGCGGCCACCGAGGAACGCCGTCGCGAGGCCGTCGAGCTGGTCCCGGATGTATTCGACTTCGACGCCCAGGTCCGGGAGGAGGCGCGGCTTCGGATCGCCCGGTCGTTCGAGTTCGGCCGGGCGGCGCTGGGCGCCGGAATCGTCGAGGAGCCGGACTTCCCGCAGACGCTCGACCGGACGATGGGCGTCCCCGTGGCGTCGAGTTCGCTCGATCTGCTCGTCGAGACCGAGTTCGCCGAGGAGGTTCAGCAGAATCTCGCCGACGCAGTGACGAGCGTCCTGGCCCGGGACATCCTCGCCGAACGGGGCGCGCTCGCCGCGCTCGGCCGGCAGATCCAGCGACGCGATCCGCAGGGCGGCGGCTCGACCGTCATCGCCGATTTCTCGAACGTCCTCTCGCTCGAAGAGGCCCGCCGCGCCGTGGAACTCCAGATCCTCGCGATCTCGGAACTCGACACGCCCCGCCGGCGCGCCCTCGCCGCGCTGGCGGCGACCCTGGTGCGACCCACGCTCCTGCGCAACGAGGTCGAGACCACCCATCTCCGCAGCGCCGCCGAGGAAGCGGTGGATCCGGTCGTGATCCAGGTGCGCCGCGGCCGCACGATCGTCCGGGCCGGCGACGAGGTGACTCCGCTGGCGGGGCACCTGCTGCAGGCGATGCGCGCCCCCTCCGACGGGGCTTCCGCCTGGGCGGGGCTCGGCGCCATGGCGTTCTCGCTCCTCCTCGCGATCCTGCTGGGGATTCTCCTGGCGCCGGCGCGCGAGGAGCCGCGATGGCAGGCCCACGCCTTCGCCCTCGCCGGCGCCGCGATCCTGATCCATCTGGTGGCGAACCGGGGGGCGGGGTTCCTCGGCCGGGCGGTGGCGGCGCAACTCGTGGCCGAGCCGTTTTCCGATCCGGGGGTCTATGTCTGGGCGGTGCCGGTGGCGTCCGTGGCTCTCCTGACCTCGGCGCTCGAGAACCAGGCCTCGGCGCTCGCGACGCACACGCTCTTCGCCGTCGCCCTGACCGTCATGACCGGGGACCTGGAGCTCGGGCTGTTCGCGCTGCTCACCGGTTGCGCCGGCATCGTCTTCTACTTCCACTCGGAGCGGAGGGCGCATCTGCTCCGGGTGGGCGCCCGGATCGGGTTCGTGGGGGCGGGGGTGATCGTGGCGCTGACGCTCATCCGGGGCGGCGACGGGGGACTCACCCGCGTCGTCCTCGAGGCCGGGAGCGCCTTCGCGGGAGGGCTGCTCGCGACGCCGGTGGTGACCGTCCTGCTTCCGCTGTTCGAACTCGTCTTCGAGCGCACCAGCGAGCAGCGGCTCATGGAGCTCGCCCGGCGGGACAACCCGGTGCTGCGCCAGCTCGCTCTTCGCGCCCCCGGGACCTACCAGCACAGCGTGCTCGTCGGCCTCCTTTCGGAGGAGGCCGCCGACGCGGTGGGGGCCAACTCCACGTACTGCGCCGCCGCCGCCCTCTACCACGACATCGGCAAGTTGAGCCGGTCGAACTACTTCGTGGAGAACTTCCGCGGCGGCAGCCCCCACGACGAGCTGCTCCCGGTGCAGAGCGCGGCCATCATCCGCGGGCACGTGACCGAGGGGATCCGGACCGGCCGGAACCTGGGGCTTCCCAAGGACGTCCTCGACATCATCCCGCAGCATCACGGAACGCGGCTGATTCGCTTCTTCTACGAGAAGGCGCGGAAAGCGGCGGAGGCCCGGGGCGAGACGGTGGACGAGGACGCGTATCGGTACAACGGGCCGCGGCCGCAGACGCGCGAAGCCGCCATCATCATGATCGCGGACAGCGTGGAGGCGGCCGCCCGCAGCGTGGAGGAGCCCACCCGGGAGAAGTTCGAACGGGTCGTGGACCGCATCCTCGAGTCCGTCGTGGAGGACGGCCAGCTCGTGGAATGCGACATCACCCTGCGCGACATGAACCGGATCCGCCACAGCCTGCTCTCGACGCTGCTCAGCATCCACCACAAGCGCCTGTCGTACCCCGGATTCGACTTCGGGAGACCGCGCGGTGGATGAGTCCGAGGGCGGCCCTCCTCCCGAACCCTCCCGCTTCGAGGTCCAGAACCGGCAGCGGGGCCTTCCGGTGGATTCCGCCGGGCTCGCCCGCTTCCTCTCCCGCATCGCGGACGATGTGGCCCCGGGGGATCCGCGCGGCGCGACGCTGCGGATCGTTTCCGATCGGGAGATGCGCGAGCTGAACCGGACGTTCCGCGGCTTCGACCGCGCGACCGACGTGCTGGCGTTCCCGGCGGATCCACCCGAGGCGCCGGGCAGCGATCCCTACCTCGGGGACATGGCCATCGCCGCCGACACCGCCGCCCGTCAGGCCGGGGAGGCAGGCTGCAGCCTCGAAACCGAGCTGCGCGTCCTCTCGCTTCACGGCCTCCTCCACCTGTTCGGCTGGGACCACGAGCGGGACCGCGGAGAGATGCACCGGCTGGAGGCCCTGCTCCGGAAGCGCCACGGCCTCCCGGTCCGGTCCGGGGGCGCCCCGTGACCGCGGTCTGGGTGGCCCTGCTGCTCGTCGCCGGGGCTCTCGTCGTGCTGTCGGCGCTGTTCGAGATCGCGTTCTTCGCTTCGAGTCCGATCGCGGTCCGGGCGATGGGGGATCGGGGCGAGGAGGCTCGGGCCCACCGGGAGCGCCTCGCCGATCCGCTGGCCGTCCTGATCCCGGCCCGGGGCGGGCTCGTCTGCGGCGCGGTGGTGGCGGCGTTTGCCCTCGACGGAGCCGGCGCGCTCTCCGGAGCGCCGCTCCTTCCCGCGGCCCTCGCCGTCGCCGCCGCGTGGTTCGCGCTCCGCGAGGTCATCCCGTCGGCGGCGCTGCTCCGGGATCCCGAGGATGTGCTGGTGCGGCTCCTGCCCTGGTTCCGGCGCTGGGAGCGAATGTCCCGCCCGGTCGCCGAACCGCTGCTCCGGTGGCTCCGCCGGGTCTTCCCGCTCACCCCGGAGCCCGACGACGACGCCACGAACGAGGAGGTCGCAGCCTTCCTCGAGACCGGCGCCGAGGAAGGGATCCTCGAGCGGGAGGAGGCCGAGATGGTGCGCGGGGTGCTGGAGCTGGACGACACGCTGGTGCGCGAGGTCATGACGCCGCGCCCGCAGGTCGTCTCGCTGGGCGCGGACGCGACCCGGGCCGAGGCCCGCGCCGCCGTCACCGGAAGCCGCCACCACCGGATTCCGGTGTTCGGATCCGGCGATCTGGTTCTCGGGGTCCTCGACTGCGTGGATCTCTTCGACGGCGCCTCCGGCCCGGAAGAGATCGCCTCGCTGGCCCGGCCGGCGCCGGTCGTGCCCGAGACGAAGCGGGTGGACGACCTCCTGCGCGAGTTCCGGTCCTCTCGCCAGACCTTTGCGGTGGTCGTGGACGAGCACGCCAGCGTGTCCGGCATCGTGACCCTGCGCGACATCTCCGAGGAAGTCGTCGGGGAGGTTCACGAGGACGACTCCCCGGCGGAGGTGGACCTCGTCTCGGAACCGGACGGGGCCTACCTGGTGCGCGGGGCCGCCGAGCTGGACGAGGTCGCGCGCTCCACCGGAATTCCGTTCCCCGACTCGCTCCACGGGGCCTCCTTCGACACGGTCTCCGGCTTCGTGCTGGCGGCGTGGGGGCGCATTCCGGCGGCGGGCGAGACGCTCCGGCGGCACGGCCTCTCGATCGAGGTCCTCGAGGCGGATGAGCGGCGGGTGTTCCGGGTCCGGATCGCGCTCCTGCCCGAAGGGTCCGATTGAGCGCCGCGGCGGCCCGACCGGCGCCGGATCCGGTCGCCGAAGGCCCCGCCGCCCATCGGGCCGGCTTCGTCGCCATCGTCGGCCTCCCGGGAGCGGGCAAGTCCACGCTCCTGAACCGCCTCGTGGGACGCCGACTCGCGATCGTCACCGGGAAGCCCCAGACGACTCGCCGCCGCATCCTCGGCATCGCCCGCCGGCCGGGCGTGGAGATCGTGCTCCTCGACACCCCCGGGGTCCATCGCCCGAAGACCCGGCTGGGACACGCCATGATGCGAGCCGTGGGAGAGAGTCTGGGGGGCGCCGACGTGGCGCTCGCGGTGGTGGACGCCGCGCTTCCCTTTTCCGACGCCTCCTCCGGTCTGCTGCGCCGGGTGGCGCGTTTCCCCGGGCCCCGGGTCATCGGCCTGAACAAGGCGGACGTGGCGTCGCCCCGGCGGATCTCGGAGCTGGCGGCGATCTACCGCGCCCGCGAGGCCGGGGAGGTCGTCGTCTTCTCGGCCCGGACCGGAGCCGGCATAGCGTCGGGCGTCAGGACAGGGGCAGGCATCGCGTCGGGGGAGGGGGTCGGAGGGGCCGCGCCGCTCGTGGAGGTCCTTCGCCGCAGCCTCCCGTTCAGCCCGCCGCTCTACGAGGAAGGGCAGATCACCGACCTTCCCGAGGCGTTCTTCGCCTCCGAGCTGGTCCGCGAGCGGATGCTCCGGAATCTGCGGCAGGAGGTTCCTCACGCCGCCGCGGTCCGGATCGAGGAATACGACGACTCCCGCGACCTGGTCCGCGTCGAGGCCTCCGTGCTGCTCGACCGCGATTCCCAGCGCGGCATCGTGATCGGCCGCCGCGGTCGGATGCTGAAGAGAATCGGTACCGAGGCGCGGCGGGCGCTCGAGAAGCGTCTCCGGCGGCGGGTCTTCCTCGGGCTCCAGGTCAAGGTCCGGCGCCGGTGGCGGGACAATCCCGGCATCCTCCGCGATCTGGGACTCGACGCCTGACCCGGCAGCAGCCGTCCCCGTCGGATTCCCCGGATTCTCCGGACCCCGCGTCCGGAGAGGAGCAGTCGGTCGCATCCGGAGCGCGGACCCGCGCCGCCCGCCAGGCTTCGCACGGCAGCGTCTCCGTTTGAACCTCGCGCGGAACAGTAGCCACCACGGGAGATCCCGGTTAGACTCCCCCTCTCGCGGATCGCCGCGCCGCCCCGACCGGGCGGTCCCGGAACCGTCGCTCCCCCATGCTGAACATCCGACTCTCCCGCACCGGCCGGAAGCGGGACGCGCATTTCCGCGTCGTCGTCTCGGACACCGCCTGTGGCCGCGTGGGCCGCATCGTCGAGACCGTCGGGCATTACCACCCCCGCCTGCCCAAGGATGCCGAGGGCCGCCTGTCGGTGAATTCCGAGCGGGCCCGGTACTGGATGGGGCAGGGAGCGCAGCCGACGGCCACGGTGAGGAGTCTGCTCAAGCGGGCGTCCTCCGCAGCCGACGCGGTCCCCGCCGATCCGGGCGAGTAGGCCGGGGCGCTTCGCCGCCCGCTCCCGCCGCCTGTCCCCCCATCGAACCCGTCGCCGCCGCCCACCCCCGAGCGTGATCCGATCCTCCTCGACACCATGGGCAGCCCGACGGGATCCGATGGACCGCTGACGCCGCCGGGCGAGACGGCCGACATCGTCGTCGGCCGCGTGGCCCGGCCGTTCGGTCGCCGCGGCGAGGTCGTCGTCGAGGCGCTGACCGATGATCCCGCCCGGTTCTTCGAGATCCCGGCGGTCGAGATCGGACCTCCGGGCCGTCCCGGCGCCCGTCGCTCGATCGAGTCGGTGCGCCTCCTGAAGGGACGACCAGTCGTGCGTTTCGAAGGGGTCCGCGACATCTCCGGGGCCGAGACGCTCCGGTCCCACGAACTCCGGATTCGCCCCTCCGAGCGCGCCGCGCCGCCGGACGGCCAGTTCTACCTCGACGACCTGATCGGCTGCGCCGCCGTGGCTCGGGACGGGAGCCGTCTGGGCGAGATCGTGGGCCTCGAGGACACCGCCGGTCCCAGCCTGCTCGTGCTCCGCGGCGCCGAGGGGGGCGAGGATCTCGTTCCGTTCGTCGAGGCGCTCTGCGTCGAGGTGGACCTCCCGGCCTCGCGCCTCGTGCTCGATCTGCCGGACGGCCTCCTGGGTCTCAATGCGCGTTGACATCCTGACCCTGTTCCCGGGGATGTTCGCGGAGGTCTTCCGGCACGGGATCGTGCGCCGGGCCCGGGAGGCGGATCTCCTCCGCATCGAGGTCCACGGCCTGACCCGGTGGACCTCGGGACGCTTCCAGCTCGCCGACGACGCGCCCTACGGCGGCGGCCCGGGGATGGTCATGCGCGTCGAGCCGCTCGTCGCCGGAG
Organism: Acidobacteriota bacterium; assembly: GCA_022822745.1. GTDB lineage: Bacteria > Acidobacteriota > Vicinamibacteria > Marinacidobacterales > Marinacidobacteraceae > JAJEAO01. The sequence goes on along the minus strand of JAJEAO010000088.1, from coordinate 58,224 downwards.
TCGAGGCGATCCGGGGGCTCGACCCGGCGCCGCCGCGCGTCGCCCTGCTCTCGCCGCGCGGACGCCCCCTCGATCAGGGGCTCGTCTCGGAGCTCGCCGCCGAGCCGCGCCTGCTGCTGGTGGCGGGCCGCTACGAGGGCGTGGACGAGCGCTTTCTCGATCTCTCCGGCGCCGAGGAGATCTCGGTGGGCGACTACGTCCTGTCCGGAGGAGAGATCCCGGCGATGGTCCTCGTGGACGCGGTCGCGAGGCTGCTTCCCGGCGCGGTCGGAGACAGCGAGTCCGTCGTCCGGGAGTCGTTCAGCGACGGGCTGCTCGAACACGCGCACTACACTCGCCCGGCCGAGTTCCGGGGGGCCCGCGTGCCCCCGGTCCTGCTCTCCGGCGACCACGCCGCCGTCCGCCGGTTCCGAAGGGAGCAGTCCGTCGCGCTCACCCGCGAGCGCCGCCCGGATCTCTATGCGGCCTGGGTCCGCTCGGGCCCCGGGAGCCGGGATTCCAGTTTCCAGGAGACCACGCCATGATGTCCACCGAAGTCCTGTCCATTGACGCCGGGGATAGCGCCGGGCATCCGACCCGATTCCCCTCCGGGGAGGAGGTCATCCGCGAGCTCGAAGCGGCGGATCTGCGCCAGGATCGGCCCGATCTGCGTCCAGGGGACGCGGTCCGGGTGCACGCCACGATCCGGGAAGGGGATCGCGAGCGGATCCAGGTCTTCGAAGGGATCCTGATCGCGCTGAAGCACGGGGGCAACCGGCGCACGATCACGGTCCGCAAGACCTCGTTCGGCATCGCGGTGGAGCGCATCTTTCCGCTGCATTCGCCCCTCGTGGCGAAGATCGAGGTCGTTCGCTCCCACCATGTGCGGAGGGCGAAGCTCTATTTCCTCCGCAAGCGCAAGGGCAAGGCGGCCCGCCTGCGGGAGAAGCGCCGCTGAGCCGGGCGGTCCCGGTTCGTCCGGGCTCTCCGGCCCGTCCCGTCTGCTGCGCGGTCCTCGGCGTCCGGGGCCTCGATCCCCTCGCACTCCGGGCGCTTCGGCATCGAGGCGTGGACTTCTTCCAGCTTCGGGACCGCGCCGCCACCGATCGGGAGTTCGAGGCGTTTCTGGATCGGCTCGCCGGGCGCGCCCCGGACCTCCTCTCTCGCGTGCTGGTGAACGATCGGCTGGCTCTCGCCGCCACGTTCCCGGTCGCCGGAGTCCATCTCCCCGAGGCGGGACTCCCCGCCGGCGCGGTGCGCGAGCGGTTTCCGCGGGGGCGCCTTCTCGTGGGCCGCTCGGTCCATTCCCGCGAAGGCGCCCTTCGCGCCGCGGAAGCGGGCAGCGACTATCTCATCCTCGGTCCGTTCGCGCCGACCCGGGATCCGGTGACCGGCCCGAAGCGTCCGCTCCCGCGCGCCGTGTTCGGGGCGGTCGCCGCGGCCGTCGAGGTTCCGGTCTGGGCGATCGGCGGGCTCGGCCCGGCGACCGTGGGCGGGCTCCGGGGTCTCGGCCTGTCCGGGTTCGCCGCAATCCGCGGGCTGGCGACGCCGGAACGGGCCGCCGCGACTCTCGAAGCCGCCGCCGAAGCGGGGATCCGGTAAACTGCCGCCCCGCCTCATGCCCGCCCGCGCGGCCCTGTCCCTTCTGGCTGCGCTGCTCTCCAGCCCTCTGGCCGCGTCGGCGCAGGAATCCGATCCGGCGCTCGACGAGGCAGCCGAGCGTCGTTTCCGGAGCGCCGAGCAGTTCTATGCCGGAGGGCGCCACGCTCAGGCGCTGCGCGACTTCGAGGTCATCCTCGATTCCATGGCCGGCGCTTCCGTCGCCGACGACGCCGCGCTCCGGATCGCGCGACACCGATTCGAGGTCGAGCGGGACGAGGACGCCGCCGAGGCGATGGTGGGGCGGCTCCTCCGGGAGTTTCCCGCGGGCGACGCGGTCCCGGGCGCCCATCTGCTGCGGGGAGAGATGGCTCTCGCTGCTTCGCCGCCCCGGCTGGCCGATGCCCGCGCCGAATTCGAGCGGGTTCTCATGACCTCGGGCCCCGGGGGATCCCGGTGGTCGTTCGCTGCGCTGGGCGGAATCGCCGGCGTTGCCGAAACGCACATGGAAGACGGGGCCGCCGCCGGAGCCCTGCTGGCCGCGCTCCACGAGAGCCCACCGCCGCCCGATCCGGCGGACCGTCTCGAAGCCCGGTTCCGGCTCGCCCGGGCTCTGGCGCGCGCCGACGCGACGGCCGCCTACGCCGAGATCTCCGCGCTTCGGGCCGACCTGCTGGAACTCGTCAGCGACCACGCCACGGATCCCGCCGAGGCGTCCCACGCCGGGGAGTTCGCCGCCCGCGCCGAAGACCTCTCGACTCTCCTGAGCCGTTTCCGGATGCGCGGCGGGCCGACCTGGCGGCTCCGGGGAGCGATCCGTCCGCCGCGGGAGCTGGACGAGCCGATCCGGGTCCGATTCGCCGGAGACCGGATCCACCTTCTCGACCGGGACGAGGACGAACTTCAGACCTTCGACGCGCAGGGAGTCCTCGAGGGCGCCTACGGCCTTGACAGCCCGCGGGACGCAGCCATCCTCACGGTGGGCGGGGAGACGCTCCCGGTCGTCGTGGCGGACGACACGATCGCCGTGGGCGGGAACGTCCTGCCGCTCTCGGCGCCCCCCACCGGGCGGGGTCGGCCGCTCGACCGGATGCGGGCCGTCGCGACCGCTCCGGAAGGAGTCTGGATCTGGGACGATCGGGAGAAGGCTGTCTTCGCCTTCGATCTGGCCGGCCGTCCCCTCGGGCGGGTGCCCCACGGCCCCCTGGACGAGGTGCGCCGGATCGCGAGGCACCCGGCGGGGGTGCTCGTCGTCGCGGACGGCGAGCAGGGAGTCCTTGCCTTCGATCCCCGCGGAACCCGCGTCTTCCAGCTTCGGCCGGGTCGCGCTCTCGAGGAACCGGCCGATCTCGCCTTCGATGATCTCGGGAACCTGTACGTGCTCGACCGCGAGACGCCGCGCCTCGCGATCTTCGATGCCTCGTTCCGTCCGGTGGCGACTCTCGAGGGCGCCGACTGGCCGAGCTCGGCCCGCGAGCCGGTCTCGTTCGACGTCGGCCCCGATGGCGCGCTCTTCATCCTCGACGACGCCACCCGCAGCGTCGTGGTGCTCGAATGACCCGGCCCGGCGGCCCTGTTGAGGCGGCTCTCGCGCTCGCAGTCGGCCTCACCCTCGCGGGGCCGCTGAAGGCGCAGGAGCCGGGCCCCGACCTGGCCGCGCTCGCCGACGAACTGAGCGGCCTGCGGGCCACCGCCTCCGATCCGGACGGCGCCCTCGGGGCGGTCGTTCGACTCTCCGACATCCTCCAGGAGCTGGATGCGCTCCGGGACGCCTCGGGGAGGCTCCCCGCGATCGAGATGGAGCTGCACCTGCGCGCCCTCGAGTACCGGGCCCGCGCCCACCTGACCCGGGGCCAGTCGGCGCTGGCCGCCGACGACCTGCGGCTCCTGGTCCTGGCCGCCCCGGCGCACCGACTCGAGGTCACCGGACTGACGCCCGCGGTGCTCGATCTCTTCGAGATGCAGCGATCTTCCCTGCTGGCCCATCTGAGCGTCGTCACCGAGCCTCCCGGAGCGACCGTCTTCGTGGGAGAGCGGTCGGTCGGCCGAACCCCGCTCGCCGGGCACCCGGTGTTCGCCGGCCAGGTGCGGATCCGGATCGAGCGCCCGGGGTTCGCTCCGGTGGACGAGGGCCGCCGCGATCTGCTCCCGGGAGACATGCTGATCCTCGAACACGAGCTCGAGCGCACCGGCCCCGTCCTTCCGGTCGTCACGGCGCCCGCCGGGGCCACGGTCCGCGTCGGCGGCCGCGTCATCGGCGTGACCGGGGGCGAGCTCCCCGAGGAGCTGCGGCCGCTGGTGCCGCCCCGGTTCTCCGGCGAGACCTTCTCTGCTCCTCTCGACCTGGCCGTGCTCGCGACCGGGCCCAACGAGATCACGATGGAGGCGCCCTGCCGGCGGCCGTCCCGATTCGTGTTCCATGCCGACGAGGTGCGGGACTATCTGCCTCGCTTCGTGCGGCTCGGGCTGTCCACCGGCGGACTTCGCATCGAGAGCGACCCCGCCGGCGGCGCCGTGATCCTCGACGGAGAGGAACGAGGCGTCACGCCTCTCTCCTTCTCGGCGTTGTGCTCCGGGCCCCACCGGGTGGAGATCCGGCACCGGGTGGGCCGCTGCGCCCGGTCGTTCGAGGTGACCCGCGGATCCCGTTCCGCCGTGCGGTGCGAGATCCTTCCGGCGATCCTGCTCGAGGACGCCGGGCTCGACGCGGTCCCCGGTCTGGAGCCGGTGCTGCGCGGCGCGCTCGAGGAGGCGGCGGGATTCCACTTCCTCGAGGACGGCGAGGATGGCGGCCGGGTCCAGGCGAGGGTGCGGGTTCTGCTCCCGGAGCCGGGCGCCGGTCCGGCCCGGGTCGAGTTCCTGGTCGCCGACTCGCCGACGCCGGACCGGGCGGAGTTCGACCGGTTCTCGCCGACGAGCGCCGGCGACGCGCTCCGACGTCTTCTCGACCCTCCCGAGCGACGGCGGAACTGGATCGGCCTCACCGCCACGGTGCGCCGGGTGGTCACCGCCGACGGAGAGGCGCGCCCGTTCGAGGTGACCGGGCTCCATCCAGGCGGCCCGGCCGCGCTGGCCGGCGTCGAGCCCGGGGACGAAGTGCTCGAACTCGGCGGGGAGGCCATCCGGGACGAGCTGGGCTGGCGGCGAGCGGTCGCGGCGGCGGAGACCGGGGCCACCCTGGACCTGCTCGTTCGCCGCGGCGGGGCCGACCGCCTGCTGCGGGTGGAGGTCGCCGAGACTCCCGTTCTGCCGGAGGCGCGCGGGGGCCGATGCAATCGGCGGCTCGTCGCTCTGGAAGGCGAGCTGGCGCGCGGCGCCACGGATCCGACGCGGCGGCTGGAGGCCGCGGCCTGCTGGATCCTGCTCGGAGATCCCGGGCGCGCGATGCGGGACTTCCTGGCCGCGCTGGACTCCGGAGCGACCGCGCTGTTCGACGCCGGCGTGGGCCGGGGAACTCTGCTCTACCAGCGCGGGGCGGCTCTGGCCGCGCTCGGAGAGACGGCGAGGGCGAGCGAGGCCTTCGAGGCGGCGGCGGCGGTGCCCGGCGCCACGCTTCGGACCCATGACGGTCCGGTGCTCGCGCCGCTCGCGCTCCGCCGGGCCGGGCTCGCGCACTGAGGAGGGCATGAGCGAACGCGCTCCCCGGCCACCGGGATCCGTCGCCGCCCGAGCCCCGGGGCCGAAGGCCCCGCCGCCGTACCGGCTGATCGTGGACACGGTGGAATCCGGCGCCGCCGTCGGCGAACGGCGTCCTCCGCCCGCGGCGTACGGCATCGAGGTGCGGGAGACGATCGTGGGGCGGGAGCCGGCGGCGGACATCCGGCTCGACGACGAGTTCGTGAGCCGGCGGCACGCGGTCCTGCTCCTGCGCGACCACGAGCTCCACCTCGAGGACCTGGGGAGCACGAACGGCACCCGCCGGAACGGCGATCTCGTCGAGACGCGGGTCCAGGTCCGCCCCGGGGACGTCCTCGAATTCGGCAAGTCGCTGTGCCGGATCGAGTCGGGATTCCCGGTGCCCGTCGAGGATCCCGAAAGGGACGGAGGCCTCGAGGAAACGCCCGAGGACGACGAGGGACCACCGGAGGGGCCGGAGGCCGGAGCTTCTCCGTGGACGCTGCTTGCGCGGGGGATCGCGGCGGAATTCCGGCGGAACCGGCTGGTGGGGCTGGGGATCGGCGTCGTCGTGATCGCCCTGATCCTGTTCGTCGTCGCGGTGCTTCGGTGAGACCGGGCGTTGCGCCGCGGCTGCCCGCCGTCGTTCCGCCGGCGGTGATCGGCGTCCTGGCGCCCGCGAGTCCCGTCCGGATCGAGTACGTGGAGGCGGGGGAGCGGAACCTCGAGAGGCTCGGGTTCCGGGTCCGGCGCTCGCCCCACCTCTTCGCCAGGGCCGACTACACCGCCGGGAGTCCGGAGCAGCGGGTCGGGGACTTCCTCGGCTTCCTCGACGACCCGGAGGTGGAAGCGATCCTGTGCGCGCGGGGAGGGTACGGCTGCCTCGACCTGCTGCCCCGGGTTCCGCTGTCGCGACTCCGCGCCGCGCCCAAGGCGATCATCGGGGCCAGCGATGCGACGGCGCTCCTCGCGCTCGCGTCGCGGGCGGGGATCCCATCCTTCCATGGCCCGATGCTCGCCCAGCAGATCGCGCGGGGCGAGGCCGCGTGGGACTCGGCCGAGTTCCTCTCGCTTCTCGCCGGCGCCGCGCCCGGGACGCGGCTGGCGTGGCGAGGCGCGGAGACGCTTCACGCCGGCGTCGCGGAGGGGGTTCTTCGCGGAGGCTGCCTTTCGCTGGTCGCGGCGCTCGTCGGGACCCCGTGGGCCATCCGCTTCGCCGGCGCGATCGCGGTTCTCGAGGACATCGGAACGAAGCCGTTCCAGATCGAGCGGATGTTCACCCAGCTCCGCTACGCCGGAGCGCTGGACGGGGTGCGGGGGTTCGTGTTCGGCGAGATGCCGGGCTGTGTCCAGCATCCGGATCAGGGCTACACGACGGCCGACCTCCTCCGCCGCCTCACCGAGAGTTTCGGCGCGCCCGCCGTCTTCCGGTACGCGACCGGTCACACGGAACCGGGCTCCTTGTGCCGCACGGCGCCGCTCGAGGTCGGCGCGCGCATGGATGAGGCGGGGCTCACGCTTCTCGAGGGACCGGGCCGGTGATCTCCGGGCTCGTTCGGGGCGACCCGCTCCATGTCCTCGGCGTCGCCGGGACGGCCATGGCCTCGCTCGCCGGGCTGCTCGCGCGGCTCGGGTACCGGGTCACCGGCTCGGATCAGGGCGCCTACCCGCCGATGTCCACCCTGCTCGAGCGCGAGGGCATCCCGGTGCGTTCTCCCTACGCGCCGGAGAATCTGCCCCCGGGCGACGTCGCGGTCGTCGTGGGGAACGCCGTCTCGCGAGGCAATCCCGAGCTCGAGGCCGCGCTCGACCGGCGGCTCCCGCTCGTCTCGATGCCGGAGACGCTGCGGGAGCTGGTGCTCCGCCCGCGGCGGCCGGTCGTGATCGCCGGCACCCACGGCAAGACGACCACGACTTCGCTGCTCGCGTGGATCCTTCGGGTCGCCGGGATGGATGCGGGCTTCCTCGTGGGCGGCGTGCCGCAGGACTTCGGGACCAGCTTCCGGCTCGGCGGGGAGGGGCATCCGTTCGTCGTCGAGGGCGACGAGTACGACACCGCCTACTGGGACAAGGGCCCGAAGTTCCTCCACTACCTGCCGGAGGTCGCCGTGATCGGCAACGTGGAGTTCGACCACGCCGACATCTACGCCGACTTCGCCGCGGTCCGCCGGGCCTTCTCCTTTCTCGCCCGCCTGCCGCCGCGCCGGGGGCTGCTGCTGCTCGGCGCGGATTCGCCCGCTGCCCTCGATCTGCGGCGCCACGCCCACACGACCGTGGAGACATTCGCTGCTCCCCCGGGCGCCTTCCCGGCCGACTGGGCAGGGACGCCCGGGGAGTCCGGACCGGCGGGAAGCCGGCTCGAAGTCCGGCGCCGCGGCGAAGCCCCGGTCACGCTGGAAGGGCCGTTCTGGGGCGTCGCCGCCGCGCGGAACACCGTCGCCGCCACTGCGGTGGCCCGCTGGCTGGGGGTCGAATGGGACGCCGTCCGGTGGGCGGTCCGGACCTTCACCGGCGTGGCTCGCCGGCTCGAGGTGCTGGGAGAGACGGCGGACGGGAGCATCCGGGTCGTCCGGGATTTCGCCCACCATCCGACGGCGGCGACCGCGATCCTCGAAGCGGTTCGGCGCCGGTGGCCGGACGCCCGGGTCGTGGCGGCGTTCGAACCCCGCTCCTACACCTCGCGAAGCGCCCGCTTCCAGGCGGACTACGCCCGGTCGTTCGCCGCGGCGGACGCCGTTCTGCTCGCGTCCCCGGCCGGGGAGTCGCGGGGGCGTCGTCCCGGCGGGGGCGGACTCGATCTCGACCGGCTGGCTGCGGAGCTGTCAGCCCGGGGAGTCCCTGCTTCGGTCCACGAGGACCACGCCTCGGTGGCGTCGGCCGCGGCGGGACATGCCTCCGCCGGGACGCGCCCCGTCGTCCTCCTGTTCCTCTCGAACGGCTACTTCGGCGGGGCGCCCGAGGCCGCCGCGCGCGAACTCGGCGCGAACCGGTAGCTCCGAGTTCCCGGCGCCCGGGTTGCCCGGGCTGCCCGCATCCGAGGCTGCTCCCCGGTCGCGCGGAGCCCGGTCGGACGCTGGAACCAGTGAGTCTCCGACCCGGAACCCGGATTCGGCATCTCCCGGCGAGCCGCCGGCAGGATGCGAGGGAGGTCGGGGCCTGGTCCGCGCCGGTCAGCGGCGGATGACGTGCGGCAGCATCGCCTCCCGGTCGAGGTCGGCGCGCCGGGCGATCCGGGGGGTGATCGTGAGGATGATGTCGGACTCGCGGGAGTCGTCCTCGTTCCGGGCGAACAGCCGACCGAGCACCGGGAGGTCGCTGATGCCCGGGAGCCCGCTCAGGGTGGTGCGCTCTTCCTGGCGGATGAGCCCGGCGATCATGCTCGTTTCGCCGTTCCGGAGCCGGAGCGTCGTGGCCACGCTGCGGTTGCCGAAGGTGGGCAGCCCCGAGTAGCCGGTGCCGGAGACGTTGTCCAGACGGATCTGGACGTCGAGCGTCACGCTGTCGTCGTGGTGGATCCGGGGCATGACCTCGATGCTCACGCCCACGTTCTCGTACTCGAAGGTCGTCGTCGGCTGCTGGGCGAGGCCGCCGGTGGCGATCGGGGCGAAGGTCGTCACCGGGACCGGAACGCGTTCGCCGAAGTCCGCCGTGGCCGTCCGCCCGTCCGAAGCGCGCAGTTGCGGGTTCGCGAGCACGTGCGTGTCGGAATCGGTTCGGACGAGCTGCAGGATCGCCCCGGGAAGTCCCGCGACCCGCAGGCTCTCCGTCGTGTAGGGGTTCGTGAGCAGGGTGTCGAGGCGCGGCGTCACGGAGGTGGCGATTCCGGTCGTCTCGCCCGAGATCAGCGGCAGCCCGTACTGCTCCAAGCGGGTCCGGTTCACCTCCATGAGCTCGACGTCCACGACGACTTCCCCCGGGCTGCGGTCGAGGGCGCGGATGATCTGCGCCGCCGCCGCGAGCTGCTCCCGGTTGTCCACGATCGTGATCGAGTTCGTTCCCTCGGTCGCGGCGATCTGCCGCAGTCCGAGCACGATGCGCAGCGTGTCCGTGGTCTGGGTGAGGTCGGCCGTCGAGAGGTAGAAGGTCTGCGCGACCTCGTCCTCGTAGCGGGCGCGCTTGTCGGGCGTGTCCGGGATGATCGTGATCAGCCGGGGGCTCTCGACGCGGAAGAAGTGGCCGGTCGTCGCCGTCACCATGCGCAGCGCGTCCTCGAAGGTGGAGTCCTCGGCCTCGACCGACACGGTGCGGTCCCGGAAGTCGCCGTCGAACGCCATGTTGACTCCGCCGATGTCCGCGAGGGTCAGGAGGACATCCCGCAGGCTGGCGTCCTGGAACACGAACCGGGCCGGGGCGTGGGCGCCCTCCAGCACTTCCATGCCGAGGGGCCGGCCGAGCACTTCTGCCTTGAGCGCGGAGAGCGTCTCGAGGCGGGCCTCCCGCTCGCCGTCGGCGGCCGCCGCCTGGATCTCGGCGAGGCGCTCCTGGTAGGCGCTCTCGTCGGGAGCGAACAGAACGGCGGTGCGCAGTTCGTCGGCGGCGCCATGGAAATTGCCGGCGGCCGCCATCCGCTCGGCTTCCGCGGCGTGGGCGGCGGCGGCGCGCTGTTTCGCCCGGACGAGAGACTGGAGCGCCTCCGGCGTCGCCCCCTCGGCGGCTGCCCGGGCGTAGTGCGCCACCGCTTCGTCGTAGCGCCCGGCTCGTTCGGCGGCGGCGCCGGCGGAGAGATCCCCGCTCCGGACGGCGCATGCCGACAGACCCGCTGCGACCAGGACCGCGATCGCGGCCCGGAGCGCGCGTTTCACCGGGAGTTTCCGGACCCGGCGGTCAGCACTTCCGTCCCCGGAGGGATCGTGAACCGGAACAGCGAGTCGGGAGGCACCTCCCCGAATGTGAAGTTCCAGAACCGGAACTCGGTCCGGTTCCCCTCCGGATCCTCGGTCGCGATCCCCTGAACGCGGCCGGTGGCCTCCTCCACTTCGAGGCGGAGCGATGCGATCTCTCCCGGTTCGCGCGGAGTCAGCATCACGGCGGTGAGTTCGTCGCCGCCCTCGTCGTCGGGCTGGAGGTTCCCGGCGAGGTAGGCGTCGAAGTGGTCGAGGATGGCGGCCTCGCCGGTGAGGATGCGCAGCGGGTGCGCTCCCGCCCCGGCGTCCTCGTCCGTTCCCAGCGAGCCGACGACGACCTGCTGGTCCGCGGGGACATGGAACCAGGTGCTTTCCCCGTCCGTGACGAACACCTTCGGCTCGGGATCCTCGTATTCCCAGCGCATCCGCCCCGGATTCCGAACCGTGAGCCGCCCGTTCTCCACTCGTTCCCGCCCGAAGATGCGCGGGATGAAGCGCTGCTCGAACCGGGTCTCGAAGTGGGGAAGGGATCGGTGGTGGGACTCGATCCGGTCGATCAGCGCCGCGACATGCTGCGCCGTGTCGCCGCGCGCGACGGACTCCGATTCGGAGCGCCCGCCCGCCGGCGCTTCCCCCCCGGCATCGTCCGGCGCGTCCGACGGTGCGTCCGGCGACGGGTCGGGCGACGGGTCCGGGACCGACGAGCCCGGCCCCTCGTCATCCGGCGATCCGGCTTCGGCGAGGGGCGGTTGCGCTCCCGCGTCGCTCTCTTCGGCCGGCTGGTCGCCGCCGGCCTCCCGCGAAGGCGATCCGGTCGTCGTCCCGTCCCGGGTCGGCTGCGTCTCCACGGCCTGGGAGCCCTGCTGCACGGCGGGCTGCGCGGTGACGATCCCTCCCGCGAGCAGTCCGCCGAAGAGCATCGAGAGGCGCGCGACGCAGCGTTTTCTCCGAGCGGGTCGGAGGAGGACTGCGAAGCGCGTCGGGGGAATTTGCACCGGGGGAAGTTCGGGAGGTCGGGGCCGCCCTCGCGCCTCCACGTTCTCGTGGGGCCCCTCGGGCAGTCGTCCCGGGAGGTGGTGGACGGCACGGGGATCGAACCCGTGACCTCGGCATTGCGAACGCCGCGCTCTCCCTGGCTGAGCTAGCCGCCCGTACCTTGTTGAATTGTAACCCTCTTCGCGGCGGGGCCACGCGCCCCGGTCTCCCGGCCGGATGAGGCCACGCGCCCCGGTCTCCCGGCCGGATCAGCCGCCCGTGCGGATCGCCGTCTGTCGGAGCGCGTGGTCCGCGAGGACGAGACACGCCATCGCCTCCACGATCGGCGCCGCCCGGGGGAGGACGCAGGGGTCATGGCGACCCTTGCCGGCCACCTCGACGGGATTGCCGGCGATGTCCACGCTGGGCTGGGGCTTGCGGATCGTGGAGGTCGGCTTGAACGCCACCCGGAACACGACCGGCATCCCGGTCGAGATGCCGCCGAGCACTCCGCCGGCGTGGTTCGTCGCGGTCACGATGCGTCCGCCCTCGGTCCGGAACAGGTCGTTGTGGCGGCTTCCCGTCCACCGGGTTCCGGCGAAGCCGCTCCCGATCTCGAACCCCTTCGAGGCGTTGATCGCGAGCATCGCCCGGGCGAGATCCGCCTCCAGCTTGTCGAAGACCGGCTCGCCGAGCCCGGGAGGGACTCCGAGGGCGCAGCACTCGACGACGCCTCCGAGCGAATCCCCGCGGGAGCGGGTCCGGGCGATGAGCTCCCGGATCTGCTCGGCCGCCTCCGGATCGGGGCAGCGGGTCGGGCTCTGTTCGACCCGCTCGCGGGTCACGCGCTCCGGGTCCACCGCGGCTTCCACATCCCCGACTCGTCGCACCCAGGCGGTGCAGGTCACGCCGTAACGGCGGGAGAGGAACAGGCGCGCCACGGCCCCCGCCGCCACATGCGCGACCGTGACCCGCGCCGAGGATCGGCCGCCGCCTCCCGGATCGCGCAGTCCGTACTTGGCCTGCATCGTGAAGTCGGCGTGCCCCGGGCGGAAGGCGGTTCCGAACGCCCGGTAGTCGGCCGGCCGGGCGTCCCGGTTCCGAACCGACATCGCGATCGGGTGGCCGGTCGTCTTCCCCCGGTACACGCCCGACTCGATCCGGACCCGGTCGGCTTCGCGCCGCGGCGTGACGAGTTCGCTCTGTCCGGGGCGGCGTCGGTCGAGATCCTCCTGCACGGCGGCTGCATCGAGCGGCAGGCCCGGCGGACAACCGTCCACGACGACGCCGATCCCGGGCCCGTGGGATTCGCCCCACGCGGTGACCCGGAACAGGCGACCGAACGAACTACCGGCCACGGCTCGCGCTCCGACGCATCCCGGACGCCGCCCCCGCTGCCTCGCGCATCACCCCCGCCGTCCCCTCCACGCCGGTCCAGGCGGCGAAGGCGGCCTCGGCCTGGAAGACGAGCATCGAGAGGCCGGGGATCGTTCGCTTGCCGAGGGCCTCCGCCCGGCGCAGGAGCGCCGTGCGCCGGGGTTCGTACACGAGGTCGAAGACTGCATCGTGGCCGGCGATGGTCCCGTCCGGCGCCGCCCGGGCCTCGCGCCAGCCGGATCCGCCGGGCCCGCCGCGCATCCCCACCGGCGTCGCGTTCACGAGGACATCGCCCTCCAGCCGGGCGCGATCGGCCCACGGCGCGCTCCCGGCCTCGAATTCCCGAGCGAGCCGCGCTGCCTTGCCGTCGTCCCGGGACACGACGACGGGGCGGGCGCCGCTCGCGAGGAGCCCGCTCAGGACGGCCCGCGCCGAGCCTCCAGCGCCGAGCACGGTGACCCGCAGACCGTCGAGCCAACCGGCCGGCCGGCCCTCTTCGAGCGCGCGGACCGCTCCCGAGGCGTCCGTGTTCCGTCCCACCAGGCGATCGCCCACGCGGACGATCGTATTCGCCGCGCCGATCCGCTCTGCCTCCGGATCCACATCGTCGAGCAGCTCCAGGACCGCTGTCTTGTGCGGGACGGTCACGTTGAGGCCGGCGACCCCGAGCAGCCGGGCGGCGTCGAGGAAGGTGGCGAGTTCATCCGGCGGGACGGCGAACTTCCGGTAGGTCGCCTCGAGGCCGGCGCGGCGGAAGGCCGCCTCGTGCATCGGGGGGCTCAGGCTGTGTCCGACCGGGTGGCCGAGGACGCCGTACACCGGGACCGGCGCGGCGAGATGGCGCCCCCAGCGGGCGGCGCGGGACCGAACCGCATCCGAGTCGAGCTGTCCGGGAGCGGTCCGGTTCCGGCCGGGGGGCGGGGCGTAGGTCGCGAGCGCGCTCCCGAGCGATTCGGCGACCACCCGAAGCGCCGCGCCCCGCTCGCCGAGCCCGATCCCGATGACGCGTCGGGAGCCCCGGTGGGCGTCCCGCAGGAAGCGGCCGACGCGGGCGAGGTCCCCGGCGCTGCGGGTGCGGACCGCGATCTTCCGCACCGCCGGACCGGCGTGGCCGTCCATCGGATCCATCCCGGCGGCGAGCGCGCCGAGTCGCCGCGGACAGCGGGCAAGGTCGTGGACCGACCCGAAGATCCGGAGGGCGGGCGCGGCCTCCCGAAGTCGCCGCGACAGGGTCCATCCGGAGCGGCGGTCCGTCGCGGCTTCGAGGTCCACGGCGCCCGCGCCGGCATCGGCCGCCTCCAGCAGCAGTCGCGCCCGTTCCCGGTCCGGGCGATCGAGGCGCCCGCCCTCCTCCGGGCTGCGGACCGTGACGAGGAGGCGCGCGCGCCGGCTCCGGGGCAGGGACCGGATGACGCCGCGCAGCCGGGAGGCGTCGAGTCGCTGGCGGGCGAAGCCGTCCCACCGGAGCTCGACCAGGTCGAACGGCCCGGCGTGGGCGAACGCCTCCGCTGTCACCCGCTCCGGAGTGTCCACGGGGTCGGCGCCGGCGGCTGCGACCACGGCCATGGAGGGACCGAAGTGGGCCTTCACGAGCCGGTCGCCGGCTTCGCCCTCGGGATGGCTCCAGACCTCGAAGTCGGCGGCTTCCCGGTAGATCGGCGTGCGCCGGGCGAGCACCGCGGCCGCCTCCGCCACCGGGTCCGTCGAGCCGGGCAGAAGGGGCGGCCGCCGGGCCCGCCGCCCGGCTCGATCGAGTCGGGCCTCGATGACCGGGAGCGTCGCCCGGATCCAGACGATGGCGCCCAGCCGCCGGAGCAGGGCGAGATTCCGGGGGTGCTCCAGGACGCCGCCGCCGCAGTCCACGATGAGGCCGGTCCCGGCGATGGACGCCAGTTCCGCCGTCTCCTCGTCCCGGAAGGGCTCCCAGCCGTGGCGGGCCACGAAGGTGGAGATCGGCCCCAGACGGGCCTCGATCCGCTCGTCGGTGCTGATGCGTTTCCAGCCGGTCCGCTGCGCCGCGATCCGCGCCGCCCGGCTCTTCCCCGACGCTCGGGCGCCGATCAGGACGAGACTGGCGAACCGCTGCGGATCGAACCGTCCGGTCGGGAGATCGTTCATCCGGCGGCATCCCCGTCCGCCACCGACGCCCCGAGTCCGCGGAGCGCGTCCCAGTACCCGGGAAACGACTTCCGGACCACGCCGGGGGATCGAATCCGGACGCCCGGGACGCGCAAGCCGACGAGGGCGAGCCCCATGGCGATCCGGTGATCGCCGCGCGGTTCGATCTCCCCGGCGCGCAGCCGGGACGGCCGGATCGCGAGCCAGTCCGCTCCGGACTCCACCCTCGCCCCGAGCGCCGACAGCCCGGCGGCGAGCGCCTCGATGCGGTCGCTCTCCTTGAGGCGCAGGTGGCCGATGCCGGTGATCCGCGTCGGCGTCCGGGCGAACGGCGCCAGCGCGGCGAGGGTCGGAACCGCGTCGGGGAGAGAGCCCATGTCCGCCTCCACGCCCACGAGCCGGTCGGTCCCGGTGACCCGAACCCGGAACCCGCCTTCGTCCCGCTCCTCGGCGACCTCGCATCCCATCCGCCGGAGCAGGTCGGGGAAACGACGCTCTCCCTGCGGCGAGTCGGGGTCCAGCCCGCGGACCTCGACGCGTCCCGGGGCGCCGTCCACGCCGCCGCCGAGCGCGGCCGCGGCGAGGAAGTAGCTGGCGCTGGTCCAGTCGCCGGAGACGCGCCGCGCCCCGGGGCGGTAGCGGGCATGCGCCGGCGCCCGGAACTTCCGGGCCCCCGTCCGCTCGATCCGAACGCCGCAGCGACCCATCACGGCCACGGTGAGATCGAGGTAGGAGGTCGAGACCGCGGGCCCGGCGATCTCGATCTCGAGGGACGCTCGGCTTCGGGGCGCGGCGAGCAGGAGCGCCGAGGCGAACTGACTGGTCTCCGCTCCCGGGATCCGCGCCCGCCCGCCGGCGAGACGACCGGAGATCACCGTCAGCGGGGCGAATCCGCCGGTCGTCTCGACCCGGGTCCCGAGCCGCCGGAGCGTCCGGACCAGCCCCCCGATGGGGCGTTCGTGGATCCGGCCGCGGCCCCGGATCGTGATGGGCCGCTCCACCGTCGCGGCGGCCGCGGTCAGGAACCGGAACAGCGTGCCCGACTCGCCCACGTCCACCGTGACGGGGTCGGGCGGGCCGCCCCCGTCGGCCGGCAGACCGCGAATCAGGAGGGCGTCCTCCTCCTCGCGCACCTCGCAGCCCAGCGCCCGGATCGCGGTGACGGCGGCCCCGATGTCCTCGTTGTCGGGAAGGCCGGAGAGGCGGGTCTCGCCATCGGTGAGCGCGGCGGCGAGAAGCAGCCGGTTCGCCTCGTACTTGCTGCCGGGGACGGAGACGGCGGCCCGGATGGCCCTTTCGGGGGGACGGACCCGGATCATGCGGCGTCGGCGCGACGCGATTCGCGGTCGCCGGCGGGATCCCGTCGGGGGCCCGGCATGGTCCGGGAGGGGTCCCGGCGGGGGCCCGGCATGGTCCCGGAAGGGTCCCGGCAGGGAGAATCGTCCCGGCGCGCCGGCGGGATCACAGGCCGATCCGGCTCAGTCCGGCGTCGAGCGAGGACTCCGAGACGGGGAATGCGAACCGGCGGCCCGAACCGTCTCCCGCGGCGCGGACCCGTCCGATCCCCTCCAGGACGACGAACCGCAGTTCGCCGCGGCGGGCCTTCTTGTCGCTTCCCATCGCCTTCCGCACATCGCGACGGCGCATCCCGGCGGGCGCGCGCGAGGGAAGCCCGGCGGAGGCCAAGAGCGCGGTCACGCGCGCCTCGTCGCGCGCGCGAAGGGCCCCTTCGGACCGCGCGATCCGGCACTCGGACACGACCCCCACCGCGACCGCAGCCCCGTGCGCGAGCCGGTAGTCCGAGGCCCGCTCCAGCCCGTGCCCCACGGTGTGCCCGAAGTTCAGCACTTCCCGGAGCCCGCCCTCGAGTTCATCCGCGCCCACGACGGCCCCCTTGATCCGGATGCTCGTCGTGATGAGGCGCGCCGTCGCCGCCGGCTCGCGACGCCGCAGCGCGCCGGCTTCCCGTTCGAAGGCTGCGAACGCTTCAGCATCGCTGGTGGCCGCCATCTTGAACGCCTCCGCGAGCCCGTTCCGGAACTCCGCGTCCGGAAGCGTTCCGAAAACTTCGGTGTCCACCAGGATCGCGGCCGGCTGGTGGTAGGCGCCGATCAGGTTCTTGCCCCAGCGCGTGTTCACGCCGGTCTTCCCGCCCACGGAGGCGTCCACTGCGCCGAGCAGCGTGGTCGGGACGCTCACGTACGGTACGCCGCGAAGGTAGGTCGCCGCCACGAACCCGGCGAGGTCCGTCACGACGCCGCCCCCGAAGCCGAGGATCACGGTGTCCCGCCCCAGTCGGCGGCGGAGCATCTCGTCTTCGACCCGGACCTTCTCCGCCCGCGTCTTGTGTTCCTCCCCGCAGGGCCTTTCCAGGATCAGCGATCCCGGCGGGAGCGCGGCCTCGAGCCTCCCGGCGTGGCGGCGCAGTGCTCCCGCATCGGCGACCGCGGCCACCCGAAAGTCGGGAAATCGGTTCCGGAGGAGTCCCGGAAGCCGTCCGAGAGCGCCCGGACCGACGAGCGCCTCCGCCGACCATCGGCGCGGCGGAGCGCTGAGGGGAACCCGGGCCAGCACGGAGGCCGGACCCGGATTCACCCGCCGGCGGAAACCCGGACCGGGACCGGCTCCGCCACGGAACGCCCGAGCGCGGCGCCCACGTGTCGCAGAGCGGCCATGATGTCCTCGAACTGGCTCGGATAGAGGGACTGCGCGCCGTCGCTCAGCGCCTCCGCGGGGTTCGGGTGGACTTCGATCAGGAGCCCGTCGGCGCCGGCTGCGATGGCGGCGAGCGCCAGGGGCCGCACGAGGATCTTGTTTCCGGCGGCGTGGCTCGGGTCGGCGATCACCGGGAGGTGGGTTTCCTGCTTCAGGATTCCGATGGCGCCCACATCGAGCGTGTTGCGGTAGGCGGTCTCGAAGGAGCGGATGCCGCGCTCGCACAGGATGACCTGCTCGTTGCCCTGGAGGATGTACTCGGCGGCGAGCAGGAACTCGCGGATCGTGTTCGCCATCCCCCGCTTCAGGATCACCGGCCGCTGGACCAGAGCGACCTCCCGGAGCAGATCGAAGTTCTGCATGTTGCGGGTTCCGACCCGGATCACGTCGGCGAGCTCGGCGGCAAGCTCGACGTCCCGCACATCCATGACCTCGGTCTCGACCAGGATGCCCGTCGCCTCGCGGATGCGACTCAGGATGCGGAGTCCTTCCCGTCCGAGGCCCTGGAAGGAGTACGGCGAGGTTCGCGGCTTGAAGACGGACGCCCGCATCACCTCCAGACCGAGCGACTGGACCATCCGGGCCGCCGCGAGTCCCTGCTCCTCGCTCTCGAGCGCGCAGGGGCCGGCGATCACGATCAGATCGGAGGAGCCGAGCTCCTGGCTTCCGATCGGGATCCGCGTGCTGGAGCGGCGGTGGGTGCGATTCGCGAGCCGGTAGGGCTTTGGCAGCCCGTACACCTCCTTCACCGCCGGCTGCGTTCGCCAGTCGGCCTCGGTCTCCCCGGACAGGTCGCCGAGGACGTGGATCTGGCTGCGGACGGCGGCGCGATAGACCGCGTAGTCCAGGCCGCGGGCCTGGATCCGGCGGATCATGAAGTCGATGTCCTGCGAGGTGGCCCCCTGGTGCAGGATGAGCACCATGGTGGCCGGTTCCGGTGGGCGGCGTTGCATGTTGGACCCCCTTCAGAGTGGAGTCAGGTCGAGGAAGTTGCGCAGCAGGGAGCGTCCCGCCGGCGTCAGGATGGACTCGGGGTGGAACTGAACCCCCCAGACCGGGGCGGTTCGGTGCCGGATCCCCATGATCTCACGGTCATCGTCGGAGCGGGCGGTGATCTCCAGCTCCGGGGGCAGCGGCTCGGCGGCCGAGAGCGAGTGGTAGCGGCCGGCGTCGAAGGGATTTTCGAGTCCGGCGAAGAGTCCGTCCTCGTCGTGGCGCACCGGAGAGGTCTTGCCGTGGACCAGCCGGCGGGCCCTCCCGACCGAGCCGGAGAACGCCTCCACGATCGCCTGGTGGCCGAGACAGACCCCGAGGATCGGGACTCTGCCGGTGAGACGGCGCACGAGCTCCACCGAGATGCCCGCCTTCGCGGGAGTGCAGGGGCCGGGCGAGATGACGATCCGCGCCGGGCCCATCGCTTCGGCTTCCTCCACCGTGATCCGGTCGTTGCGGAACACCGCCGGTTCCGCGCCGAGTTAGCCGAGGAGCTGGACGAGGTTCCACGTGAACGAGTCGTAGTTGTCCACGACGAGCGTCATCAGAGGACCTCCGAATCCGGATCAGGCCAGCCCGCGGTGCGCCAGGCGAAGGGCGGCGAGGACCGCGTCGGCCTTGTTGCAGGTCTCGTCGTACTCGGCCTCGGGGTCCGAATCGGCGACCACGCCGCCCCCCGCCTGGAAGTGGGCGATCCCGTTCCGCGCAATCAGGGTGCGGATCGCGATCGCGGTGTCCGACGCGCCGCTCCACGAGAAGTAGCCCACCGCGCCGCCGTACACGCCCCGGCGATCGGTCTCGAGTTCTTCGATGATCTCCATGGCGCGGATCTTGGGGGCGCCGGTCAGCGTCCCCGCGGGGAAGGTGGCTCGCAGCGCGTCGAAGGCGTCGAGTCCGGGACGAAGCCGCCCCCGGACCCGCGAGACGAGATGCATCACGTGGGAGTAGCGCTCGACCTCGAAGAAGCCCTCGACCGCGACGTCGCCGAAGCCCGAGACCCGCCCCAGGTCGTTGCGGGCGAGGTCCACCAGCATCACGTGTTCGGAGCGTTCCTTGGGATCCGCGAGGAGCTCCCGCGCGAGCGCTTCGTCCTCGGCCGGATCCGCCCCGCGCCTCCGGGTGCCGGCGATGGGCCGCGTCTCGACGATCCCGTCCTCGGTGCGGGTCATCATCTCGGGCGAGGCCCCCGCCACGACGAGATCCCCGAAGTCCACGTAGTACATGTAGGGCGAGGGATTCACGACGCGCAGCGCCCGGTAGAAGTCGAACGGGTGAACGGTCAGCGGGATCTCGAACCGCTGCGAGGGTACGACCTGGATGATGTCTCCGGCCGCGACATAGGCCTTCGCCTTCCGGACCCGATCCAGGTAGTCGTCGCGGGTCACGTTCGATGTCGGCGCGGGGAAGGGGCCGGGCTGGACCGGCGCCATGCGCGCGCTCTCGCGGAGCGGGGCCCACAGCCGCCGCAGCTCCGCCTCGATCTCGGCCCCCGCCCGTTCCCACGCCGCGTCGGGATCCTCCGCGGGGTGTACGCGAGCGTTCGCTACGACTTCGAGCACGCTGCGGGCGTGGTCGAAGACGATGACCGCGCCGGTGAGCAGGAAGGCGGCGTCCGGCAGTTGCAGGGTGTCCGCGTTCGTGTCCGGGAGCCGCTCGAAGCGCCGGACCGCGTCGTAGCCGAGGTAGCCCACCAGGCCGCCGTGGAACGGAGGCAGGCCGTCCGTGCGGGCCGGAGTCACCTCGGCGAGGACCGCCCGCAGCGCGTCGAGTGGATCGCGGCTGGTCGTCGTGGAGATCGCTCCGTCCGGCAGCGAGCGGCGAGTGACGGTCTCGCCGCGGATCTCGAGGATCTCGCGCGGTCGGGCGCCGAGGAAGGAATAGCGAGCCACCGATTCCCCCCCCTCGACGGATTCCATGAGGAACGATGGTCCGCTCCGCCCGAGTCGGAGGAAGCTGGAGACCGGGGTGTCGCAGTCCGCCACGATTTCCCGCCGCACCGGGATGAGATCCGCGGTGCGCGCGAGGAGGCGAAACTCCTCCCGCGACGGCGTGACTCGGCCCCGACCCGACATGCCGGGGGAGTGTAGGGTGTATGGAGGGCTCCGTCTCCTGCCCTGCTCGGCGCGACCCTCCATGGAGCGCCGCTCTCCAGAGCGGCAATTGGCGCTACTTCTCGGCATCGCCGGCGTACTCGCTGCCGGGCGGGGCCCCCTCCGAGAGAACTGGCCCGGCGCGCCGGCAAGGGGGCTCCGGCGGCCTCAGCCCGGACGCGCCGGCGGTTCCAGCGCCACCTGCGCGGGTCGCGCCCGTCCCTCGCTGAAGTGGAGCGCGTGGTACCGCTCCATCTGCTTGATCCGATCCACGAGTCGCTGCTCCTGGCGTCGGGTGGCGACATTCCGGACGAGCGCTCTGGCGTCGGCTTCGGTGCACCGGAGGATCAGGTAGTTCGCGATGGCCGAGAACACCGAGGTATGGAAGTCGCGGGCTTCCTGCGACGCGAGGACGAGCGAGACCCCGTACTTGCGGCACTCCTTCGCCATCGTCGGGAGCAGCTTCAGCTTCGCCGCCCGGTGCGCCTCGTCGAAGACCAGCGCGTGGGTGATCTTCTCGCCGATGCCCCGCCGGAACATGTCCTTGTAGAGCCCATAGAAGACGAGGAACGAGAAGGCGCGCTGCAGAACCTCGTTCTGCGTCGAGTGGACGCGCACGACCGTGGGCCGGTCGCCGGTCCAGAGTCCGGTCGAGCCGTCCGGGGCAGGCGCGAACAGGCCGTAGTCGTCGAGTTCTCCGAGGCGGGCGAGCAGCGTGTGCAGGCTGCGGTCCGGCTTCGGGTGTCCGCGGAGGATCTCCATGAAGCGTCCGAAGGGAGGCAGTCGCTCGCCGGATTCATCGCGGCGCCAGCCGGCTTCCTCGAAGCTCTGCTTGACCGCGCTCCGGATCATCTCGGTCTGGACATCGCCGAGCTCCGGGTAGATCGCGGCGAAGATGTCGCGGATCGCGCCCGCGACATCGAGATGGGCGCCGAACTTCCCGCGGGCGATCACCTCCAGCGGGTTGAAGCCGAGACCGTCGAAATCCACGAACCGCACCGGACCCACCGCCTCGGTCAGGCTCGCATCAATGTCCTGGTGGTAGGAAAACACGATGGGCAGGACGCCCTGACGGACCATCTGACGGCACAGATTCACGAGACAGGTGGTCTTCCCCATCCCCGGCAGTCCGGCGATCAGGAGGTGCGGATTGCCCTTCACCGACAGCGCGCACTCCACCGAGGTGTCCGTGAGCGTGTCCTTCCCCAGCCTGACGCGGGCGGGACCGGCGGGAGAGTCGCCCGCCGCCGTCGCAGGGGAGTCGCCGCCCGCTGACGATTCCTCGGGAGAGTCGCCAGTCGCCGACGATTTCCTGGGAGAGTCGCCAGTCGCTGACGATTTCCCGGGAGAGCTGTTTGTCGCTGGCGGTTCCGAGCCGCCTGCATCCGACGCGGACGGGGGACTCTCCGTCTGGTCGCCTCGAGGCACCGGCGCCGGCGCCGGTGACTCGGGGGCCCTCCGCGCCTTCCGCGGGTCGGCGTCGCCGGACTCCGGGCGCGGCGCGGCGGCCGATCCACCCGGTTCCAGCATGGCGCCCGGTCCACAGAGATAGACCCGCGCGCCACCGGGATCCGACCAGATCCCGAGCGGTCTGGCGCCGGTGTATTCGGGACAGAAGATCCACCCCAGGTCGCCCTCCGGCGGATCCGCGAAGGCGTAGCGTCCGCCGCTCCGGATCATGGCGGCGATCTCGGCCACCAGCGCCTCGCGCCGTTCGGCCGAGAGCTCGTGGCGAGCCGCCTTGTCCGCGTAGAACCGCAGCACCCGCGCGAGAGTGGCCCGCCGGATGGCCCGGAAGATGCCCGGCGCCTCGAGGCCGTAGCAGGCCTCCCACCGCTTCCGGAACTCTCCGGTCTGGCGCGAGATCCGGTTCAGCGTCTCGGGGGCTCTCGCGGCGCGCAGATGACGCCGATACTTGACCTCGATGAACCGGAGGCAGAGCCGCCGGCGCACGATGGAGACGAAGATCAGGTCGGGCCGCGACGCCCCGCCAGCGTCGTTCTTCGCCCCGTCCCGCAGCGGAGGGAGGAGTTCCCGGACATCGTCCACCGGGACCAGGAAGCCGTCGCGAAGGGAGACCCAGCCCTCGTCCTCTCCGATGCGGCAGTTGGCCCGGGTCACCGCCAGCGCGACCAGTTCGGCGGCCGGAGGGTGCTGTCCGGTGAGCCGGATCGCGAGCCGACCGCTGAGCGCCTTGAGCTGCTCCAGCAGGAAGTCAGCGTTCCGCTGGCTCTGGGGCAGTCCCATCCGGCCGAGAGCCGGGTCGAGGATGCTCCGGATCTCGTCCAGGTTCGCGGTCGAGGTGATGAGCTGCAGGCAGCCCAGATCCTCGCGCTCCGGCACGCAGTCGATGACGTAGGCATCGTAGATGTTGCGGTGCTCCCGGGGGGAATCGAAGTACTCGATCCCGGCGTTCCGATCCAGCGTGACCACCCAGTCGGCGAGCCCATGGAGTTTCTCCAGGCTCTCGGACTTCTCCGGCGTGATCCGGGTCTGCAGCACGGGAGACCCTTCCGGTTCTCCGAGATGCCGCGCCACCGCGCTCTCGATCGCGTTCTGGACTCGGACCAGGGCTTCCGTGTGCGCCCGCCGCCCGGGGTGCTTCTCGCCGGTCGCGCCGACGGCCGGCCGGCTGGTCCAGGTCGGCGCGGGGGCGCTCCGGTAGCGGCGCTCGTAGAACGAGGAGAGCCCGTAGGCGTGGAACGGGCGGTTCCTTGACTGTCCTTCGCCGGGGGCCACCTCCACAGTGGAGTCGAAGGTGTCGAACGCCGCCGCCAGGTGGGCGCCGGTCCGGGGGATCTCCTCCTCCTTTCGGGCCCAGCGCAGACGCGGCGGCGTCACCCCGCCCGGGAGGTTCAGTGAGCCCAGCATCCACCGGTCCTCTTCGGCCAGGCCGGCCGCCCGGGTTCGCCGCTTCTCGCGGGCCTCGGTGATGAAGCGTCCCGAGAGATAGCGCCCCTCCGCCGACGGATAGAGGTCCAGGGAGAAGGTGACCTCGCTCTCCGGGTCTCGCGTCTCGCCCGCCTCCCCCCGGTTCATCTCCTCGTGGACCTGCCCCAGCGCCCGGGCGACGGTCAGACCGTCGCCGGCCCGGAGGGCATGCATGCCGAGGACGCGCGGGCGGTGGTGCGCTTCTAGGTAGCGGATCACTTCGGAAGCCAGGGCCCGGGCGCTGCGGCCCCCGACGGTCGGCGTCTGCTCCGCCGCCCGGCCCCCGCCAAGGGCCCGGGCGAGCAGGGCCACCGCGGCCTTGGGCTCCGGATCCAGGTCCGGAACCATCGCCGGAAGCTGGAATCCGAGCATGTCGGCGAAGACGAAGGCGCCCCCGGCGGGATTCGGGAGGAAGGCCGGAAACATCGCCCCGTCCAGGCTCGCCAGCTCCTTCCGAACCTCGTTCGGCTTCCGTTCGTGGACGAACGCGGCGTGGAAGACGAGGCTGTCGTAGGCCGCGTGCCAGGCGACCCGGATCGGGTGCGCCGGGAGCACGATGAGACCGATCGTGCGTCCCGACTGCTGACGGACCTCAAGCGTATTCGCGAGCGCAAGGTCGGGGGAGTCCGACTCCATGACCTCGGACCACCCGGCGAGGTACTCCCGCACCACCGGGATGACGGCTCGGGCGTCGTCGTACACCTGTGCCAGACCCCCGCCGTCCGCGAAGCGGCGGGAGAGCCGGCGGCTGGCCGACAGGATCCGCTCCCACGCCTCGCTCTCCTCTCCGGGGACCGGCTCGAATGCCGGGCTCCCCGCCAGGCTGCCGTCCGCGCGCACATGGACGGTCCAGCGGCCGGGCTCCCCCTGCCGGGCCGCCCACTCGTCTTCGACCTCGGCGATGAGCGCCGGCCGGCGCACCCTGAAGCTGCGGCGTCGGCCCTTCACGACCGGAGTCGAGAGAGTCACCCACTGCTTGCCGGGGTCCCATCGGGCCCGGTCGGGTCCGGAGACCGCCCGGGTCACGGCAGCCCGATCCGGGAGTTCGATGAGCCCCTCGCTGAACGCGCGGACCTCCTTCCCGGCGCCGGTGGCGGCGATCTCGCCGGGGTCTCCGAAGCGGATCTGGAACTCCTCGCTCCTTCCCGGCTCGATCCTGTCGGTCTGGCCGACGACTTCGAGGACGACCGAAGCCGAGACCACTGCGTCCTCGGGCATATCCTCCAGGTCCTCGGCGGTGAAGCGGACCTTCTCTCCCCCTTTCAGACCGCGATGCTGCGGTTCCTTCACCGCGAGCAGCTCGTCCTGATCGGTGCGAACCGAGACCTGGTACTCCACGGCGCCCGCGGGAAGCCCCGGGGGATCCGTCTTCCAACGCACCTCGAGGAAGGAGGTGGCGTCCCGATCGCCTCCGGTCAGACGCAGCACGAGCTCCGGGGGCGACTCGGGGTCCGGCCCCGGCTTCAGTCCGGACCATCTGGCGAGGGTGCCGTTGCGGTTGCGCCACGACTTGAGCTCGATCCCCCGGATCCGGTCCGTCGGCTGAAGCCGGAGGGGGCCGACCCAGAGCTCGCGATGCTGCTCCAGTTGTCGCAGCGCCTCGCGCGCGGGCAGGGTGTCCACGCGGTGGAGGAACTGTTCCAGCCGTCGTTGCGCCGCCTGCAGGTCCGGATCGATGCGGAGACCGCGGACCCGCTCGTCCGGCGGAAGCTGCGAGCCGGCGGCGCCCAGCAGCCGCGTCGCGAAGAGTCGCGAGAGTCTCAGAGCCTCCCCGGGTTCCGCTTCCGCATCATCGGCGACCGGCCAGAGTCCGAGTCCGGCCAGATGGGAACCCGGGGGATCCTCCCCTCCGGCCACGCGACACAGGAAGTCGAACTCGTCCGAGCGGGCGCTCGGGAACGGGCCGCGCCGGGCGGCGCGAATCGCTCGCTCCGCATAGCGGCGGACGGGGGCGCCGCACCTTCTCTGGATCTCGTCGGCGCCGATTCGCGCCGCCCGGTCGAAGAGGTCGGCCTCCGTCACCTCCCGACTGGCGCTGTAGATCCCGTCCATCCCGGCGCCGGCGAGGGCCGTGTCCACGAGCAGGAGCAACGCGCCGCCCTTGGACTCGCGCTCCTCCACGGCGCGGTCGGCGGGAATCGTCCGGGAGGAGACATCTTCTTCCGCGGCGACGCGCAGAACCCGCCATCCCTCGGGAGCGAAGGAGGCGCTCCGGGCAAGGCGCTCGACCATGTCCGGAGACAGGCACCGCACGAAGGCGATGGCGCCGTCCTCGGCGCTGCCGAGCAACGTCTCGAGGGTTCGACCCAGCAGGGCGGCGGTCCGGGACGGCTCGCGCGTCACGATGCGGCACCCGGAGTGAATCGCGGCCGCAGCCGCTTCATGGATTCGGCGTCGTTCACGCCGCGGAGGAGTCCGAGATCCCGCAGTCGTCGCTCCAGGAAGGAGCGGTTCCGCTGCAGGAGATCCCCCGAGACCGCGAAGTGCCGTGGAGGCGTGTCCACATGGAACCCGTAACGGGTCTGGATCACGCGCAGGAACGCCTGCACGGACAGTGGTCGCTGCTTTCCTCGGGTGTTCAGCAAGTGGCGATGGACCAGGTATTCCAGCATCGAATCGCCGAACACGAGCGACCGCACTTGCCTGCTGCGCGGCCCACTCGCCGCGTCTGTTCCTCGCGTTGTCCTTCGCTTGTGCACGAGCGCATTCGGTCCGCCGACGCCGGCCCCGGAGTCCAGAAAAATGAAGAGCCTCCCCGTCGTCACCCCGCGTCCCATGAGGCGCGTGAGACCCGTGGCGAGCCGCCGGACTGCGTTCGACTGCCTGCCCTCGTCGCGCAGCGCCGCCGCGATCTCCGGATGGTCGGCGTCGAGGGTGTCCGCCAGATCCTGACCGTATTCGTAGAGCCGTTCGTGGATCGAATTGGCCCCCTCGTGACGTCCGTGAAGGATCTTCCCGAGCAGTCGGATCCAGTCGCTGGGGTCGGGCCGGGACGGGGTTCGCCTCGCGTCCGTCTTCGTGCGCCGGTTTCCCCACACCGTGTAGTCCAGAAGCCGCAGCGCCATGAGGATTTCCGGGAGGCGGGAAAGCCGGCGCGTGAAGTCATCCATGGAGTCCTCGGCGTGCCGGCGGATCGTCCAGTCGAGACCGCGGGAGCAGTCCACCAGCAGTGGCGGTGGACGCTGATCAGTAGGCCGGAGGACTTCCCCCGTCTCGATCCAGTGGAACAGCACTTCGGCGCTGCCGCCCAGGATCGTGGTCAGGCCGATCGTCACCGAGGACTCCAGACAGTCGAGGAAGACCTGCCTCGGCATGGATCCGGAGTATCCCCGCACAAAGCGGCGAATGTCCTCGGAAAAGCGTTCCGCCGACCTCCGTCCGATCGGCCGCTGGTTCGGGATCCGCGACCCCGCCTTGCCCCGCAGCTTGATCGGCGCCTGCTTGAGCTGCTGGGCCAGGCGAACGGTGAGAACCTGGTCGTGACCCAGTGACTTCTCGTCCTCGTCGAACCTGTCGCCAGCGAGGTCCGCGCCGACCTTCGACCACTGCATTCCGCCTGTGAACGGTTCCAGCAACAGGTTGGTCCGCTTCGCGCTCCGGCGCGGATTCGCCACGGCGAACCATGTCGGACCCTTGACGGTCCTCTCCACACTGGGTCCCTCCTGGTTCGCCAGGACTGCCGTCAGCATCTCCGGAACATGGCGCAGGCTTGCCGCGCTGGCAGGCAGATCGATCCAGCTCGCGAAAAAGTGCGTGGGCGCCACCCGCTGCACCTGCTGATCGCGACCCAGGGCGCGCCGGGCGTTCTGGACGCAGAAGCAGAGCAGGAGATCGGCGAGCACGGCCTGCTCCGTTTCTCCACGGAATCCGTCCAGATCCGGGCGCCGCGACAGGACGCTGGCGATGCGCTTTGCCGTGGTCTTTCGCCTTCGCTCGGGGAGGTTCGCGAGGTCCGGCGGGGAGAAGGCGTCCAGGAAGCGCCCCTTGCCTCGACGAAAGCCGTAGCGGAACAGATAGAACACCGCCGGCAGCACATCCTGCAGATCGAAGTCCTGGAGGTCCACCGGGAGCACCTTGCGGTAACTCGCCGACCAGATCCGGTCCGCCATGGCGCGGGGCAGCACCTCGCGCACGAGCGCGCGGGGGTTCGAGTCAGAGCTCCTGGCCACCGTCGCCCTCGGTTCCCGCCGGAGTGATCCGGAGCATCTGTCGCAGCTCGCCTGCTTCCCGCTCGACGGCTGCCTCCACTTCGAACACCTGATCCTCCCGCATTGGATTCCAGGCCATGATCCTCCGCTCGTCTTCCTGCATGACCCGCTGGACGAAGATCGAGAGTCGGGCGAACGCCCCCTCCGTCCCGGCGTCGCCCAACTGTCGGCCCCCGCCCAGCTCGAGCAGGAGGTGGAACAGCTCGGCGCCCAGCGGGAGCTGTTCCTCTCTCCCGTCGTCGTAGTGGTAGATCAGGAGCGCTCGTCGGTGGAGCCAACCGGCGTCCCCCGCGACGCGCGCCCGATCGGGTTCCACCCGAAACGAGGCGAGCGGCTTCTCCACCCAGAAGGCGGTCTCCGTGGGCGTTCGGGGATTGATCGGTAGGGGAACCACATCGGGTCGGTCGAGGGCCGCATCGGGCAGCGACTGCAGCCGGGAAATCCCGGCGCAGAGACGACGCGTCAGCTCCGCGGACTCGGACCCACTCGCCAGATCGAGGAAGCGTTGGAGGTTCGCGCCCCCGGCGAGCGGCGCGCCACCGCCGCCGGAGATGTCGCCCTCGAAGTACGCCCACCGGCGAAGCTCACCGAGCAGCGTTCGATGGGAGAGCGCCAGATCCGTCTCGGGAATCCGGGCGAGGTGCTCCTTCCACAGAGCGCGATCCAGCCGCGCATCCGATTCCAGCGCCGGGTCGAACCGCACCAGCTCCTTCAGAACCTCTCCCTGCCGCGCTCGGGACCGGGGCGCGAAGGCGCGTTCGCCGTAGCGGGGCCTGGACCCGGCGGGTCGGTCGCTCTCGTGGTAGTCCTCGCAGTCGTCGGTCCCGAAGAGGATGTACACCAGCGCCGCGCGAAGCTCGCGCACGGTGATGTGGGTCTCTCCACGGAGATGGACCGCCTGGAGCGCCTCGAAGAGCCGCCCGCGCGCACGGTCGCGTACTTCAGCCGGAGCGAGCGGCGCGGGACCGAAGACGCTGGCCGCGCGGAAGACCTCGCAACGCTCCTGCGCCGTGCAGGTCCGACAGGGGCGCCACGTCTCGGCGGCGCTTTCGCCGCCGTAGAGGGCGTCAACGAGCCGGTCGGCGAAGCGGGTCTCGACTCGGGATCCATCGGATGTCCGCTTCCCCACCAGCGAGCGGTGGTTCAGATTCTCGAACCGGATGTGTGAAGCCTCGGCGGGCAGGTTGCCGTAAACGGCCTCCGAGAGCGCCTCGGTGAGGGGAGTCTCGCTCTCGTACTCCTCGATCCACTCGAGGAGCCGGCCGTCATTGACCGCGAGCAGATGAACGAGATCCTCCTCGGGCGGCCCCTGCTGGAAGGGGTTCAGGAACTCGTCGAGCAGCTCGGTCGCGGACCGTCCGTCCCACGCCGCGGAGCCGTCGAAGTTCATGCGCACGGTCCCGCCGTCGGACAGCCTGCCTTCGAGAATTCGCTCGGCGGAGCTGGCCGTCCCGATCCCGAGGCGCCTGGCGAGATGCTGCAGGAGCGCCGTCTTCCCGTCACCGGCGTTCCCGCAGAGAACCACCAGGCGGACGCGGCGCTCCCGGATGTCCTGTTCCAGGGACACCTCCAGCTCGGTCGGAACATAGGTCTTCTCGGCGAACTCGCTGTCCAGCCCGCGCGTTTCGCGGTTTCCCCAGCGCGACCCCGGATAGGACTGGAGAAGCTGACGCAGCCACGGAACGCGGTTTCGGGACCGCGGCTCGGGCGCGACATCCCGAGGTTCCTCCTTCGGGCTCAGGAGCCGGAGGGCCTCCGCCGCCGAGTCGAGCGGTCGCCCGGAATCGCCTCCCATCGCGCGATCCAGGAACGGTGCGACCACCGGGAACTCGTCCCGGTCCGCTTCGTGTTCGACTTGTGTCGAGGGATCCGTGGTTTCTTCGGGCCACAGAACGTCGTGGATGCTCTTTGCCAGGGCGCGAAGATCGTCCTGCGCGGTGGCGCGTCCCGATGCCGGTCGCGTCGCATCGGAGCGTTCGACCCGCTCGAGGCCGGAGAGCACGAGGTCGCCTCCGGTGACGATCAGGTTGCCGGGACGCACATTCCGATGGACCACGCCGTTCCGGTGCATCACGTCGAGCGCGCCGCAGACGCCGCGCAGCCACCTCAGGACGAGCGCCTCGGTCGAGGATTCGCCCAGGTCCTCGGCCAGAATCGGGAGCACCCCGGAGTACTCATCAAGGGAAGCGCCGTCGCTTGCCGGCAGCACGGCCGCAAACCGATCGGGGCGCCACTCGGGCGCTACGGCGCCGACTGCTCCGAGGCAGGGGTGAGCGGGCAGGGAGGCGGCCCGAGCGTACGCGGCGCGGAGATCCCGCCCCGCGGCTTCGTCGGCCGACGCCAGCGCGATGTGCGCCCCGAGTTCCCGACCGGTGGCCTGATCCAGTTCCACGACCTGGAAGTTCCGGATGGCGGAAGTGACGCCGATCGGCGCGACAACGCGGTAGAGGTGGCCGTCGCAGTGAATCTCCTCTCCCTCCGCCCACGAATCCGCGTTCCCGGGCGCGGGCTTCGCTGCTTTTTCGGATAACTCGGTGAGCGCCGAACCGATGTTTCCGAGTCGCTTCGGCGGGGCGGTTCGCGGCCAGCGTTCGAGGATCTCGCGGGCCCCGCGTCCCCAGCGATCCTTCCGGCCCTCGAAGACATCGGCCAGCATCGCGAGAAGCGCGTTCACACCGTCTTCGGCGGCGTCTGCGGGCGCAGACGCGTCCCCTCCGCCGGATTCCGGCCTGTCGCTCTCCGACGAGGGGAAGGGGACGAAGGTGTCGAAGAGCGGGGTCTGGTCCTGGCGGACGCGGATCACTTTGTCGCTGAGGGCGGCCGCCCGAAGCAGCTCGCCGTCCGGACTTCCGGCGCTCCACAGTTCCCGGAGCCCCGAAACCGTTTCGGCGGCGAACTTCACCCGGTCGCGGGAATCCCAGTCCGCGTCCGCCACGCGGCGGCGCAGGTCGGGGGCCGCTTCGTTCGCGGCCGTGAAGAACTGCACTTCGCCGTGGTGGCCGGGGAGATCCTGGAGCGAATCCACGAGGCGAGGCGCCCATCCATAGCGCTGCAGCTCGTGGAGCCGCTTCCAGTCCCGCTCCGGCTGCCCGTGATCCTCTCCCGCCGACAGGTCGTAGAGGTGCAAAACGACGCGATCCTGACGCGAATGGTGAACCGCGTCGAACACTCGGTGGAAGCGCTCCTCCGTCGGGGACCGCAGCTTCAGGTTCGTGTATCCGGCGATTCGCTGGGGCCGCTTCGCTCGACCGGGCGGCTGGCGGCGCTTGAGTTGATGGGCGAGAACCTCGACCTCGCCTTCGGAAAGCGTGGCCGGGGCGCCGAGCCCCAGCGCCTCGCGCCAGGTCGGGAGCGTGTAGAACGGCACGCCCCGAACCGGCGCCAGCTTCCGGAGCTCTCGCACCTTGCGGGCGGACTCGGTGACGAGGAAGACCCCCTCGACGAAGCGGAGACTCGCGACGGTCCGGCGAAGCGTGGTGCCGAGTCGCTGCGCCTTGCGCGTGACGCGATCCGCTTCGTCCTCGACCCGGCCGGGGTGCCGCCGGACCCACGAGCCGGTCCAGTGCTTCACCTCGATGAGACGGATCCCCGGAGGCCCGAGGGCCACGATGTCGATCTCGTCGGGCTGGCGTTCCGGGGTGGCGGAGAACAGGAGGTTCGTGAAGAGCCACCACGTCCCGTCTCCGAGCTGGGAGATCAGGCGCGTCTTGAGCTGGTCGGCGGCCAGCCGCTCGCTCTCGTTCACCGGGGGCGCGCAGCGAACGACCTCCACTCTCATGGGCCGCCGATTATGCCGAACCCGGCCGCCCCGACCCCGCGCAGCCGGTCGCGGACGCGCCAGCCGACGCGCCCACCCACTCGGGCTTCTAGCGGTCCAGCCAGGTCTCGAAGAGCTCGTTCATCTCGTCCAGGTGTTCGACCCAGAAGCGCCAGTCGCTGCGGAGGCCCCGCTCGAGGTTCGCCGGAGTCGTGGGCAGGTGCGGCGCGAGTTCCACGCCGGTTCCGGGGTGGCGAATGACGAACGGAAGGGCCGACCTCCGCGACGGGCTGTAGGCGCCGTGGCGCGCGAGGGTGGCGTTCGCTTCGGTGGAGGAGGCGAGGCGAATGAAACGAAAGGCGTCCCCGAGCCGAGGCGTTCCACGCACGATCGCGAGTTGCCCGAGGTCCACCACCTGTCCGTCCCACACCACGGTGAAGGGGTGTTCCTCGACGAAGCGGGCGTGGAACATCCTCCCGCTGAACGCCGTGCTCATGGCGGCGTCGCCCTCCGCGAGCAGCCGGACCGTATCCCCCGGGTCGGTCCACCAGTGGATCTCGTCACGGATCGTGTCGAGCTTGCGGAGAGCCCGTTCCCTGCCGGCTGCGGTGCGAAGCGCCGGATAGACCTCCTCCGCCGGCACACCATCCGCCATCAGGGCGAACTCCAGGTTGACCTGCGGGGAGCGCCGCATCCCCCGTCCTCCGGGGAATCGCTCCAGGTCGAAGAAGTCGGCGATCGTGGCGGGCCTTTCGTCGGGAAATTGCCGGTTGTCGTAGGCATAGATCGTGGAGTAGATCGTCGCCCCGATGCCGCATTCGGTCGTCGTGTCGGGGAAGAAGTCCTCCTCCGCCCAGGTTCCGTCAGGCGCCGGCGCCATCATGACGAACGGGATCGGCTCCAGGAGGCCTTCCTCGCAACCTCGCACCGTGTCGAAGATCTCCATGTCCACGACGTCCCACTCGATGTCTCCCGAAGTGACCTGCTCCCGGATTTCCTCCAGGCCACCGCTGTACTGGACCCGGCGCACCGTGACACCGGTCTGCTGTTCGAACGGCTCGTAGTAGGCGGGTCCGCTCGCTTCGGTGTAGGCGCCGCCCCAGCTCACAACCGTGAGCCGATCCTCGTCGGCGCCCCCACACGCGAGAGCGCCGAGAAGCACCAGGGCGGCGCCGCACCCGAGGGAGTGAGGCGGGCTGCGATGGGCTCGGGAGCGCGCGTTCATGGCGGATCATGGTATGCGGAAGTCAGGCCGCATCGTCGTCGAGGTGGGCGGCGCTCCGATCCGGCCGGGCTTCCGCCCCGGACCCGTAACATTCGGGCCGCCATGTCCCTCGATGCCCTCAGAGAGCGGATCGCGGAGGCGGACCGGGCGCTGCTCGACGCCTGGGAGCGCCGGGAGGCGGCCGTTCGCGCCATCGGCCACTTCAAGACCGAGCGCAACCTCCCGATCCACGACCCGGCGCGGGAGATTCCCGTCATCGCGGAGGCCCGCGCCGGCGCCAGGGCGAGGGGGCTGTCGCCCGATGCCGTCGAGAGAGTGCTGCGGGTCGTCATCGAGACGTCCCGGGCCCGACAGGAGGCGATCCGGGTCAAGGCGCACCATCACGGTGATGGCGCGAAAGCTCTCGTCATCGGCGGGTTCGGCCGCATGGGGCGCTGGTTCACGCGCTTCCTCGCCGATCTCGCCTACGAGGTCACCGTCGCCGATCCGGCCGCCTGTCCATCCGACTCGCAGACCGACTCGCAGACCGACTTACAGACCGTTCGGGATTGGCGGGAGGCCCGGGGCCCCGACTGGGACGTCACGGTCGTCGCGGCGCCGATCCTCGTGTCCGCCCGCATCCTGGAGAGGATGGCCCGGGACGGATGGCCGGGACTCGTCTTCGACATCGGCTCGGTGAAGGCGCCGCTCCTCCCGGCGCTCGGCCGGCTCGCCGCCGCGGGCGTCCGGGTCGCGTCGGTCCACCCCATGTTCGGCCCCGACGTGACCCACCTGCACGGGCGGCACATCCTCGTCATGGACGCCGGCCACGCCGAGGCTGCCGAGGAGGCGGCGGCCGTGTTCCGGGACACGATGGCCGAGATCCTCCACCTCCCCCTCGAGGAGCACGACGCGCTGATCGCCTATGTCCTCGGCCTCTCCCACGCCCTGAACCTGGCCTTTCTGGATGCGCTCCGGACGAGCGGCGAGCAGGCGCCTCGACTCGCCCGGATCTCGAGCGTCACCTTCGATCGCCAGCTCCGGGTCGCGGCGGGCGTCTCCGGCGAAAATCCCGACCTCTACTTCGAGATCCAGCGGCTGAACCCCGACGGCGCCCACGTCCTCGCCCGACTCGCGAACGCGGTCGAGCGCCTCCGCCGCGCTGTCGCCGAGGGCGAGGGAGACACCTTCCGGGGCCTCATGCAGTCCGGCCGTGCCTGGGTCGAGGCGCGCCATCCTCCTGGCTCGTCGTGATCCGCGGGTGAACCCGCTGCCGTGAACCGGGATCTGAGCTGGGTCGCCGGCTACATCTGGGGTATCGCCGACGATGTTCTCCGCGACGTGTACGTCCGCGGCAAGTATCGGGACGTGATCCTTCCGATGACCGTCCTCCGGCGGCTGGATGCGGTCCTCGAGCCCACCCGGGAGAAGGTGCTCGCCATGAAGGAGACCGTGGACCGGATCGGGCTCGTCGAGCAGGATGGCCCGCTCCGTTCGGCCGCCGGGCAGGCGTTCTACAACACGTCGAAGTTCACCCTCCACGACCTCCGCTCCCGCGCCAGCCGGCAGCAGCTCCGCGCCGACTTCGAGGACTTCCTCGACGGCTTCTCGCCGAACGTGCAGGAGATCCTCGACAACTTCGAGTTCCGCAACCAGATCCCCCGTCTCTCGAAGGCGGACGCGCTCGGATCGCTCATCGAGAAGCTGACCGCCCCCGAGCTGAATCTGGGCCCCGAGCCCATCCGGGGGCCGGACGGCGAGATCCTTCGTCCGGGGCTGGACAACCACGGCATGGGGACCGTGTTCGAGGAGCTGATCCGGCGGTTCAACGAGGAAAACAACGAAGAAGCGGGCGAGCATTTCACGCCCCGCGACGCCGTGACTCTGATGGCGAAGCTTGTCTTCCTCCCCGTCGCCGACCGGATCGAGTCCGGCACCTACCTGCTCTATGACGGCGCATGCGGGACCGGCGGCATGCTGACCGTGGCCGAGGAAGTGCTGCAGCAGATCGCGGAGGACCGCGGCAAGGAGGTCTCGGCCCATCCCTACGGGCAGGAGATCAACGGCGAGACCTACGCCATCTGCAAGGCCGACCTCCTCCTCAAGGGGGAGGGGCGAGCCGCCGACAACATCATCGGCGGGCCCGAGCACTCCACGCTCTCCAGCGACGCGTTCGGGCATCGGGAGTTCGACTTCATGCTCTCCAACCCGCCCTACGGGAAGAGCTGGAAGACCGACCTGAAGCGGATGGGCGGCAAGAAGGAGATGCGCGATCCGCGCTTCGTGATCGAGCACGCCGGAGATCCCGAGTACTCGCTCGTGACGCGGACGAGCGACGGGCAGATGCTCTTCCTCGTGAACATGCTCTCCAAGATGAAGCGGGGGACGAAACTCGGCAGCCGCATCGCCGAAGTCCACAACGGCAGCTCGCTCTTCACCGGGTCGGCGGGGCAGGGGAGAGCAACATCCGGCGCTGGATCCTGGAAAACGACTGGCTGGAAGCGATCGTCGCCCTCCCGCTGAACATGTTCTACAACACCGGGATCGCCACCTATATCTGGGTTCTCACGAACCGGAAGCCCGAGCACCGCCGCGGCAAGGTGCAGTTGATCGATGCGACGAACTGGTTCCGGCCGCTCCGCAAGAACCTGGGCCAGAAGAACTGCGAGCTCGGCGAGGCGGAGATCGAGCGGATCTGCCGGACCTTCCTCGACTTCGAGGAGAGCGAGGAGAGCCGGATCTTCGAGAACCGCTTCTTCGGCCACTGGAGGGTCACGGTGGATCGGCCGCTGCGGCTCGCGGTGGATCTCTCGGAGGCGCGGCTGGAGCCGTTCTGGGTGGCGTGCCGGGCGGCGGGAGATCCGGCGCTCGCCGAGGCGGCGGGAGCGGTCGCGGAGCGCATCGGCGCCGGCCCGCACCGGCATCTGGCCGCGGTCGAGGACGAGGTGAGGGGTGAGCTGAAGCGGCTCGGCGGCCGGAGGACCAGACTCACGATCAAGCGGAGGGGGCTGCTTCACGCCCATCTCGCGGACCGCGACGAGGCGGCGGAGCCGGTCATTGACAAGGTGCTGCCCCGGGGAACGGCCGCCGATCCGATCCGCGGGCGTTTCGCGGTCGGCGAGGGGCGGGGGACGCGCGTCGTCGAGTACGAAAGGGACTCCGAGCTTCGCGACACCGAGCAGATCTCGCTCCTCGAGGAGGGTGGCATCGAGGCCTTCCTCCGGCAGGAGGTGCTGCCGTGGGCGGCGGACGCCTGGTACGACGAGGGCAGCGTCAAGATCGGCTACGAGATCAGCTTCAACCGGGTGTTCTACAAGCCCAAGCCGATGCGCACGCTGGAGGAGATCACCGCGGACATCCTCGCCACCGAGCGCGAGGCCGAGGGCCTGCTCAGCCAGATCACCGGAGGTTTCCTCGCCCGCGAGTCACGGGTCAGGTACCGCAAGCTCCGGGTCTATGCCGACACCTCGGTCATCGGTGGGTGCGAGGACGAGGAGTTTCGGACCGCGTCGCGCCGCCTGATGGATCGAGTCGCGGGCGGCGAGATCACCCTGGTCGTGTCCTCCGTGATGTTGGAGGAGCTCGATGGTGCTCCGAAGGCCGTTCAGGATGCCTTTTTCTCTCTGCCCCCCGAGGCTACCGAGCGCGTCCAGCTCACGGCGGAGGCCCGGGCCCTCGCGGACCATTACATCGCGAGCGGCGCCCTCACCGAGAAGATGCGTGCGGATGCCCTCCATATCGCCATCGCCTCGACGACGGGGGTGGACGCTCTGGTGAGCTGGAACTTCCGGGACATCGTGAACGAAAGACGAATGCGCCAGTACGACCGCGTGAACCGGAATTTGGGATACCGTTCCGTGGGGATCTGCACACCGGAGGATTTCGACGATGACGAGTGATGGCAGCGAGAAGAGTTTCGACTGCATGAAGTGGAAGCGCGAGACCCGCGACCGGCTCAGCCGGAAGATGGCGACCATGACCTGGGAGGAGCTCACGACCTGGCTGGAAGGACAGGCGGATCGGCATCCCTTCTTCTCGCGCATGCCCAAGGCGCGGATCGTGCCCCCCCGCCGCGGGCCGATCCGGAAGCAGGCGGCCGGGAGGGATACTCTCGATGCGCCTCGGGTGTGACATGCCCGTGAAGTGGGGGCCTCCCATCGAGGGTTTCGACTGCGTCAAGTGGACGCGCGAGACTCGGGATCGGATCTACGAGGAGACGAAGGACATGTCTTTCGAGGAACAGCGGGCGTGGAGCCACGCCAGGATCCGGCGAGACCCCGGCCTCGCCGCGATCCTCGATCGGATCGTGGCGCCGGGTGCAGTGCCACCCCGCCCGGACCCCGAGGCGGCGACCAACGCCAAGGCCAGCGACGACGAGTGACGACCGCGCCCGCCATCGCCGCTAGCGGCTTACGACCCTACGCCGCCTACAAGGACTCCGGCCGGGATTGCCTGGGCCAGATCCCAGCTGCGTGGGGCGTACGCCAACTGCGCTCCTTGGGGCGGTTCACAAAGGGTTCTGGTGGCAGCAAGCGGGATGAAGTTCGGTCTGGGGTGCCGTGCGTTCGTTACGGAGATCTCTATACGTTCCACGAGGCGCATATCACGAATACCAAGGCCTACGTCTCGGAGTCTCACGTAAGCTCCTACACGCCGATTCGGCATGGCGATGTACTCTTTGCAAGCTCGGGCGAAACCACGGACGAGATCGGCCGGTCGGCGGTGAACCTCATGAGATGTCAAGCGTGTTGTGGTGGTGATGTCATTATTCTTCGGCCGGTTACGTCCGTGGATCCCGATTATCTGGGGTGGGCCACCTCCGCACCGGGGGCAGCATCTCAGAAGGCGAAGATGGGGTGTGGGTTTACGATCGTACATCTGTACACGAGAGATCTTAAGCGCCTCGTGATTCTCACGCCATCACTCTTCGAGCAGAGGGCTATCGCGCGGTATCTGCACAACGCCGTGGCTGCCCTTGAGGCATATGTCTCAGCCAAGATGAGGCTGATCGAGCTGCTGGAGGAGCAGAAGCAGGCCGTCATCCATCAGGCCGTCACGGGTCAGATTGATGTTCGAACCGGCCGACCGCATCCTACCTACATGGACTTGGGAGTGGAATCTCGGCGCAGGATCCCTTCACACTGGCACGTGTCTTCACTTCGAGCAGTGTGCGAATTGATTCAGACTGGGCCGTTCGGGAGTCAACTCCATCAGAGGGATTACGTGGATGGGCAAGTACCCGTCATCAACCCATCCCACTTGAAGCGTGGGCGGGTAGTATCCAATCGGAGTGTGACCGTTTCGACATCGAAGGCTCGCGAACTCCAGCGACACCGACTCCAGCATGGGGACGTAGTGATGGCGCGACGCGGGGATCTGGGGCGGTGTGCTCGAATAGGCCAAACGGAGTCTGGCTGGGTCTGCGGGACCGGGAGTATGCGCATCCGGACAGTAGGCACCTCACTCCTTCCGGCATTCTTGGTATATGTCTTGGGCTCCGGCCCTGGCCGGCAGGCTCTAGAAGCCCACTCCGTCGGAACGACGATGCGTAATCTGAGTGCTAGCGGCGCTGCGGCTGTCCGGATTGTCGTGCCACCGGTACTCGAGCAAAGGGCTGTGGTTGCCCATCTCTCGCGTACCATGAAATGGACGAGTGGCGCGATAGCGACCGTTCGGCGGCAGATTCACCTCGCACAGGAGTATCGGTCGCGACTCATCTCCGATGTGGTCACCGGGAAGCTGGATGTGCGCGAGGCGGCCAAGGCCCTGGATGAGGACGGATCGGGTGGAGACGGGGAGCAGGAGGTTCTGTTGGAGACGGAGGACCGGGTGGGGGAGAACCTTGGGGAGGATCAGCGGTGAGCAGTGACCTGAGCGAGCGGAGCCTCGAGGAACTGATCTGCCGGGCCCTCACCGGCGATCCTTGCGAGCCGTCCTCGGGCGAGCGAGCCGGAGAAGAGCCGCGCCCCTACGGCGGGGTCGGCTGGTCGCCCGGGGATCACCGCGACTACGACCGCGACTGGTGCGTGGACCTCTTTCAGCTTCGCGCCTTCCTCCGCGAGACCCAGCCGGACCTCGCGCCCGCCCTCCGGCTCGACGAGGACGGGCCCACTCGCCGCAAGTTCCTCGCCCGCCTCCAGGGTGAGATCAATCGCCGGGGCACCATCGCCGTCCTGCGCGGCGGGCTGAAGCACGGGCCTCTCGACCTCGACCTGTTCTACGGCATCCCGTCCGCCGCGAACGAGACCGCCCGGCGGCTCTTCTGGCAGAACCGGTTCAGCGTCACCCGCCAGCTTCGCTACAGCCGGGACCAGACCGGGCGCGCCTTGGACATCGCACTCTTCATCAACGGACTTCCGGTCTTCACCTTCGAGCTGAAGAACCTCCTGACGCGGCAGAATGTCGGCGATGCCGTCGAGCAGTACCGGAAGGATCGCAGCCCGCGGGAGCCGCTCTTCCGCTTCGGACGCTGCGTCGCGCACTTCGCCGTGGACGAAAACGAGGTCCATTTCTGCACCCACCTTCGCGGCCGGAGGTCGTGGTTCCTCCCGTTCAACCGCGGCTGGCGCTCCGGGGCTGGGAACCCGCCGAACCCGACGGGACTCCGCTCGGACTACCTGTGGCGCCGGATCCTTGCCCGGGAGAGCGTGGCCGACATCCTCGAGAACTACGCGCAGATCCTGCAGCCGAAGGACGCGAAGGGCCGGAACAAGGCGAAGGTCCAGATCTGGCCGCGCTACCAGCAGCTCGATGTCGTGCGTCGGCTCCTCGACGATGCGGGCCGACACGGGCCCGGCAAGCGCTACCTGATCCAGCACTCGGCGGGGAGCGGCAAGAGCTTCTCGATCGCGTGGCTGGCGCACCGGCTCATCCCGCTCGAGCGCGACGGGAAGTCGGTCTTCGACTCGATCATCGTTGTCACCGACCGACGCGTCCTCGACCGACAGATCCGCGACACGATCCGGAAGTCGGCTCAGGTCCGGTCCACCGTGGGCCATGCCGAGAAATCGGGCGACCTGCGCCGGTTCCTCGAGCAGGGCAAGAAGATCATCATCTCCACGATCCAGAAATTCCCGTTCATCCTCGACGAGATCGGCAACCGGCAGCGCGGCCGGACCTTCGCGATCATCATTGACGAGGCCCACTCCAGCCAGGGAGGGAAGACGAGCGCGGCGATGGCGCAGGCGCTGGGCGAGGCCGGAGCGAAGCGCGAGAACGAGACCACCGAGGACCAGATCAACCGGCTGATGGAGTCGAGGAAGTTGCTCACGAACGCCAGCTACTTCGCCTTTACCGCGACGCCCAAGAACAAGACCCTGGAGATCTTCGGCGCCGCCGCCCCGCAGAGCGACGGGACCGTCAAGCACCGGCCCTTCCACAACTACAGCATGAAGCAGGCGATCGAGGAGGGCTTCATCCTGGACGTGATCCGCCACTACACCCCGGTCCAGAGCTACTACCGGCTGGCGCGAAGCGTGGACGACGATCCCGAGTTCGACGTGAAGAAGGCCCACAAGAAGCTCCGGCGTTACGTCGAGGGGCACGATCACGCGATCCGCCTGAAGGCCGAGATCATGGTGGACCACTTCCACCAGCAGGTCGCCGCCCGGCGCCGCGTGGCCGGCAAGGCCCGGGCGATGGTGGTGACCAGCCGCGTCGCGCGGGCGATCCAGTATTTCCACGCGATCCGTCAGTATCTGATCGAGTGCCGCAGCCCCTACCAGGCGATCGTCGCCTTCTCTGGCGAGAAAAAGCACGACGGCTCGGCCGTGACCGAGACCAGCCTGAACGGTTTCCCGTCCGCGAAGATCGCCGCGATGTTCCGCGAGGACCCCTATCGTTTCCTCATCTGCGCCGAGAAGTTCCAGACCGGCTACGACGAGCCGCTGCTTCACACGATGTACGTGGACAAGCCGCTCTCGGGAATCCGGGCGGTGCAGACCCTGTCCCGGCTCAACCGGGCGCACCCGGGGAAGCGCGACGTGTTCGTGCTCGACTTTCAGAACGACACCGACACGATCCAGAAGGCGTTTTCGGACTACTACCAGACGACGATCCTCGCCGACGAGACGGACCCGAACAAGCTCCACGACCTCCAGGGCGAACTGGACGCCGCCGGGGTGTACTCGCCGGACGAAGTGCGGAAGTTCGTGGAGCGGTATCTCGACGGGGCGGACCGGGACGTCCTCGACCCGATCCTCGACCGCTGCGTGGATGTCTATGCGAGCGACCTTGGCGAG
The DNA here is from genome assembly GCA_022822745.1 of Acidobacteriota bacterium. Taxonomy (GTDB): domain Bacteria; phylum Acidobacteriota; class Vicinamibacteria; order Marinacidobacterales; family Marinacidobacteraceae; genus JAJEAO01. The sequence goes on along the minus strand of JAJEAO010000088.1, from coordinate 17,579 downwards.
GACGAACAGGTGCGGTTCAAGGGCCGCGCCAAGGCGTTCGGGCGGCTCTACGCGTTCCTGGGCTCCATCCTCCCCTACAACCGGAGGCGATGGGAGGAGCTGTCCATCTTCCTGAACTTCCTGATCCCGAAGCTGCCGTCACCCGCGGAGGACGATCTCTCGAAGGGCATCCTCGAGACGATCGACATGGACAGCTACCGGGCCGAGAAGCAGGCCGTCCAGAAGATCCTGCTCGAAAACGCGGACGCGGAGATCGATCCGGTGCTCGGAGAGCAGGGCGGGGGCAGGGGAGAAGTCGAGCTGGACCTGCTGTCCAACATCGTGGCCGACTTCAACACTCGCTGGGGGGACATTCCGTGGGAGGACAGCGACCGGGTGAGGAGGATCATCACGAAGGATCTGCCCGGAATGGTGGGGAAGGATCCGGCGTTCCGCAACGCCCGGGAGAACTCGGACCGGGAGAACGCCCGCATCGAGCACGACCGGGCGCTGCAGCGCGTGATGATGGCCATCATGCAGGACGACACCGAGCTCTTCCGGCGCTTCCAGGACGACCCCGACTTCAAGCGCTGGATGACCGGCGTCGTGTTCCGCCTGAGCTACGGCCAACGGACCGCCGCCTGACGGGGCCAGCCGGAAGCCCGGCCCGGTCCGCCGCCCCGAGTCGCGGCGCGCTGCCGGCGCGGTGGACTCCCCGCGGCGCCGTGACTCTGCCGGCGCGCCAGGGCAGTTCTCCCGGCGGGGCCCCCGCCCGGCACCGCGATTTGCTCCATCGGTGAGGCGAGCTCTCAAGAGAGCGGAGCCGGCCGAACAGGGAGTGCGGGATCCCGAACCCCGGCGGGATCCTCCAGCGAGTGGCCTGCGGCGCGACTTCGGGGCAGCGCGGGATCTGACTCGATCTATCGCTTGACGGCGATGCCGAGGACCTCGAAGCGGGCGTTGTAGAGGAGGGTTCCCGAGCCGAGGTATGCGCGGGCCGGGAATTCCGTCGTGAAGAAGGTGCGATAGACCTCGTTGAAGGCGGCGTAGTCGGCCACGTCCGAGGAGTAAACCTGAACCATGACCAGATCGTCCATGGTCAGTCCGGCGGCTTCGAGGGTGGCCTGCACGTTCGTGAGGACGTTCCGGGCTTCCTCCTGGGGTGTGTCGGGGACCGTCTGGTCGGGGCCGAGCCCGAGATTCCCGGACACGTAGAAGGTGTCTCCCACCATGACGCCGCCGCTGAACGGCAGGACATCCCCGTCATCCGGCGTGCGAGGGTTGACGTACGACCGCTCCGGGGTCGTTTCCGGGGGTGCGGGCGCGGGCTCAGGGGCGCAGGCCGCGAGAAGGGAGAGAAGGAGCAGGAGGGGGATCGGGCGGTGGTTCATGGGGGCAATCCTCTCGCGATTGGGATCCCGGGCGCCACTCGGTCGGAATCTGTCGTGTCCGGGAGAGACTGCGGGCGTCGGTCGGGATAGGCTTCGGGAGCGATGCATCACAAGCGCAAGGGGCCGAAATCGACGCGGAGCGGCTGTCTCTGGTGCAAGCCGCACAAGCACCAGCGGGAAGGCAAGGGCAAGCGCATGACGCACAGCACGCGGAAGCGCGCGTTGCGCGAGCTGGACTGGAGACTGGAGCGCCGGCAGGCGCCGTAGCGCGCCACGCCGGCCGGTCGGGGCGTTTCTCCCGCTAAGGCCCCTGCCCGGCAGTGCGTACGCTGGCGCCGCCGAGAGGTGGCGCGAATTGCCGCTCTAACCCCTACCGGGAGAACCGGGGCGCTCCATAGGAAGAGCGGCGGTCCATAGCGAGTCGCCGGTGCTACCGGGTGAGGATCACGCGGGCGTCGGCGGGAGCGACGCGGTCGGGATAGACGAAGAGGGGATTGACCTCGGCTTCCGCCACGTCCGGCCACCTGGTCAGGCACCGGGCCACCGCGGCGGCCGCCTCGACAATCGGGTGGAAGTTCACCTCTGGCTGGCCGCGATGGCCGGTCAGGAGCGCGCTGACTCGCAGCTCCCGGATCGCGGCTTCCAGTTCGTCCTCGTCCGCCGGCAGCACCCGATGGGTCACGTCGCGCAGGAGTTCGACCCACTCTCCGCCGGCCCCCACGGTCAGGACCGGTCCCAGCCCGGGATCGCGGCTGGCGCCCACGATCAGCTCGACGACCGGAGCCGGGAGCATGGGGGTCACGGTCGCGGCCGAATCCTCTGAGGGGAGCCCGTGGCGCCGGGCGTAGCGCGATGCGCTCTCCGCGATGCGCTGGAACGCGGTTCGGGCCGCCTCCTTCCCGACCACGTTCAGCGCCACGCCCCCGGCGTCCGTCTTGTGGCTGATGTGGCGCGAGAGGAGCTTGATCGCGACCGCGGAAAGGGCGAGGCCGGCTGCGTCGCCGGCCTCATCGGCGGAACGGACGACCCGTGCGGGGGCGAAGGCGAGGCCCGCATCCCGAAGAAGCGCCCCCGATTCGATTTCCGTCAGCGTGACGCGCCCCTCGCGGCGAGCCGCCTCGATTGCCGGGTGCGTCGCCGTCGAGCGCCGCCCCGCCGCCGGGCCGATGGGACGCCATGGCGGCCGCCGCCTCGAGATCCGCTCGCCCCGGCGCAGCAGTTCCTCCGTGGCGCGACCGGCGGCTTCGAGCGAACGGATCACGGGAACACCGGCTCGTCGCAGCGCATCCAGCGGCGCGCTCGGGTGGGAGGCGTACTGCGAATGGACCACGAACCCCTTGTTCCGCCTCCGCATCGCGCCCGCCATCGCGACCGCCGCCTCCACCTCGAACGAGGCCAGCGTCTCCGAGAAGCGGAGCGCATAGCCGCCGAACATGCCGACCAGCAGAACCCCTCCCACCACCGCATCCCGGGCCAGGACGTCCAGCGCGCGAGCCATCGCGCCCGGATCGGAATCAGCGGCGCCGGCGACATCCACGGGCGTTCTCACCGCGGCGCCGGGGCCCAGGAGGCGACGGAGCGCCGCGGACGTCTCCGGCGCGAGTTCGGCGAGACGAACTCCCCGCTCCTGCAGCGCGTCCACGACGAGCGCGCTCTGTCCGCCGCCGTCCGACAGGATCGCGATTCCGGTCCCCGGCGGGGCGGGGGGCTGCGATCCGAGCGTGGCGGCCACCGGCAGGAGTTCGTCGGTGCGCCGGACTTCGACCATCCCGGCCTGGCGGAGCCCGGCGCGCAGCCGCTCGTACGGGCCCGCGACCGCGCCGGTGTGGGAGAGCGCGGCGCGGGCGCCGGCGGCCGTCCGTCCGGACTTGATCACCACGACGGGCTTCCTGCGGGTGACCCGGGAGGCGGCGGCGAGGAACTCCGCGGGCCTCCGGCATCCCTCGACATGCGCGATGACGACGCGGGTCTCGTCGTGGCCGCCGAGGTACTCCAGGACTTCGCCGAACCCGAGATCGGCTTCGTTCCCGAGACCGGCGCAGATCGAAATGCCCCCGATCGAAGACCCCGCGTCGGGCTGGCGGCTGACCTGGTTCATCAGGTCGAGCGCGATGTTGCCGGACTGGGTCAGCAGTCCGATCCCCCCGGGTCGAACGCCCCTGGCGCCGATCAGGTTGATGCCGCGGGGGAGGTTGAGCAGCCCGGAGGTGTTGGGCCCGATCACCCGGACGCCAGCGCTGCGAGCCGCTTCCCGAAGCCGGAACTCCAGTCGCGCGCCCGCGGCGCCGGATTCGGCGAACCCCACCGCGAGGACCACGGCCCCACCGACCCCCCGCTTCCCGCAGGCCCGCACCAGCTCCGGCGCCGTCCCGGCCGGCGTGCAGAGAACGGCGAGATCGGCCGCCTCCGGCAGATCCTCCACGGATCGGTGGGCCCGGTGACCCAGAATGGTCCCGCCGCTCCGGTTGACCGCGTACACCCGGCCCGGGTAGTCGGACTCGGCGAGCGTCCGGAGGATCTGGTGGCCCCGCTTGGCGGGGTCAGCGCTGGCCCCCACGACGGCGATCGAGCGCGGCTCGAAGATGCGCCCCAGCATCGGTCATCTGCCGCGGTACACGGGACGGCGCCCTTCGTGGAATGCCGCGATGCCCTCGCGCCAGTCGTCGGTCCGGAAGATCTCGTTGAGGGCGACTCGCTCGCTCTCGAGCATCTGCTGGCGCGTCATGCCCCCTGCCGGGCCGATCAGCCCCTTCGCTCTCGCGAGCGGGATCGGGGCCCGCCGGGCGAGACGCCGCCCGAGCCGCAAGGCCTCGGTAAGCACCGAGGCAGCCGGGGCCGCGCGATTCAGCACGCCGAGGCGCGCGGCCTCCGCCCCCGAGAAGAAGTCCCCCAGGTAGATGAGCTCGCGGGCCTTCGGCACGCCCACGCGCTCGGCCAGCGTGTACATCGTCCCGCCGCCGACGAAGGTCCCCAGGGCGAGCTCCGGAAAACGCAGCTTCGCCTCCTCCGCCACGATCGCCAGATCCGCCGAGAGCGCGAGTTCCAGTCCGGCGCCGATCGCGTGTCCGTTGACCGCCGCCACGACCGGCTTGGGGATCGACTGGACAGAGAGGTTCGCGCGCTGGCCGAGACCGATATAGGCGCGGCGCTCCTCCGAGGTCGGCGGGTGGTCGCGATGCGCCTTCAGGTCGGCGCCGGCGCAGAAGGCGCGCCCGGCGCCGGTCATCACGATACAGCGGATCGCCGGGTCGACCCGGGCGCGGTCCAGTTCCCCGATCAGCCCGCGGTAGAGGGCGGCGTTCACCGCGTTGAGGCGGTGCGGCCGGTTCAGCGTGAGGACGAGGAGCGCGCCGTCCCGCGACGCGAGAACCTCACTGCCCGGGCTCATGGACGACGCCCCCGCGGAGGAGCGGATGTCCCGCGAGCTCCAGAGTGGCTTCGCTGCCCTTCACCGCGAAGACCCCGTTCACCAGCACGTGCACCGTCCCGCGCGAGAACTGGTGCGGATCCTCGTAGGTCGCGAGGTCTTCGACCGCCTCGATGTCCAGCACGGTGATGTCGGCGGCGTAGCCCTCGCGCAGATACCCCCGGTCCTCCCATCCGAGGAAGTCGGCCGCCAGCCCGGTCATGGATCGCACGGTGAACGGGAGCGCGATCAGCTCCTCGTCCAGCACCAGGTTCCGGATCTTCTTCGTGAACGAGCCGAAGGCGCGGGGATGGGTGATCGGGCGGGTGGGTCCGGGATCGCGCCCGTCGGTGCAGGTCATCATCCAGTCCCGCTGCGCGAGGTCGCGCAGGTTCTCGCCGTCGTAGAGGCCGAGATTCATCACCGAGGCGTTGCCCTCGCGGAGGATCCGCCGGGCAGCCGCCGGAGGATCGAGGCTCCATTCCTCGGCCAGGTCCTCGAGGGTCCGGCCGTTCAGGTCGGGGCGCTCGTCGGCGAACAGGATGCGCTGGGCGCCGCCCCGGATGGCCAGCATCTCGCGCTGCTGCTCCTCGATCACGCTGAGCGTCTCCGGGTCGTCGAAGCGCTCCACCATCGCCTCCTGTCCTCCGACGACGGCCCAGCCCGGGACCGTGTAGGAGCGCAGGTTCGACTGCGTGGCGGTGTACATGTGGTGCGCCCCCGCGACCTCCACGCCCCGCTCGCGGGCGGCCTCGATCAGGGCGGCGCCTTCGTGGGCCCGTCCGTAGTTGTGGGCGCCCTGGGCGTTGAAGTGGCTGAAGATGACCTTGGTGCCGGCCTCCTCGCCGATCCGGATGCCCTCGGCGATGGACTCGAGGTAGCCGAAGGGCGGGTAGGAGGCCCCCAGATCGCGGTCGTGGGTGTCGTAGATGGCCCCCGGGTACTCCGCCGCGACCCGGTTCAGCTCGATGACTTCCTCGGTCTCGGCGTAGTTGCCCGGCAGATAGAAGAGCCCCGACGAGAGGCCGTGGGCGCCCTCTTCCATGCCCTGGCGCACCAGATCCCGCATCGCGTCGAGCTCGGACGCGTCGGGGGCCCGGTCTTCCATGCCGAGCACCTGGCGTCGAACGTGGTTGTGTCCGACGAACAGGAAGCCGTTGACCCCGATGCCCTGCTCGCGCCAGAGATCCATGCGCGCCGCGACTTCGGCGGTCCCGCCGCCGTCGAGGCCGAGGGAGACCGTGGTGATGCCCTGGTGGAGGAAGGCGCGCGCATCGCGTCCGTGGTCGCTGTCGAGCTCGGCGTGGGAGTGCATGTCGATGAAGCCCGGCGTGACGACGAGTCCGGTGACATCCACGGTTTCGACGGCGGTCCACCCTGCTTCGGCGGCGTCTCCCACGAACACGATCCGGTCCCCGGAGACCGCCACATCGGCCGTCACGGCCTCGCCGCCGGAGCCGTCGAGGACCGATCCCCCGGTCAGCAGCAGGTCGGCGCGGGTCTCGTCGCTGGCGCAGCCCGCCGCGAGGAGGACGAGGACCGCTCCGGCGGCGCGCCGGGTCGCACGTCGGTCGCTCATCGGGCGGGTCTCCTTCCGCGTTCCCGTCAGGTCGTCCTTCTACTCGCTCCGGGTGAACTTGCGCACCATCATCTGGCGCACCTCGCCGCCGTACACGTTCCCTTCGCCGTCCACCGCGATGCCTTCCGGCCCGCTGGTCACGGGCTCGGCGCCGGGTTCGAGGTCGGAGACGTCATCCGGCAGGTAGTAGTGAACCGCGCCGTCCACCGCGCTCCCGATCCGGATGCCCCGGCCGAACCCCGGGTTCGCTCCCGAGGTGGATTCGGAATCGGCCACGTAGATCGTGTCGTCGGCGCTGATGAAGATGCCGCTCGGCCGCCCGAACTGGAGCCACTCCTCGATGAAGTTGCCCTCCCGGTCGAAGAGCTGGATGCGGTTGTTCGCCCGGTCGCCCACGAAGAGCCGTCCGGCGGAGTCCATCGCGAGAGCGTGCGGGTCGCGGAACTCTCCCGGCCCGGTCCCGGTCTCGCCGAAGCTCCCGAGGAACTCCCCCTCCGCCGAGAACATCACGATGCGGTTGTTTCCGCCGGCGTTGTGGCCGTCGGCGACATAGATCGTCCCGTCGGGCGCCACCAGGACATCCGATGGCATGTTGAACTGCCCGTCGCCCGTCCCCGCCACGCCGGGTTCGCCCAGGCGCATCAGCACCTCGCCCTCCGGGCTGAACTTGATCACGAAGTGGCCGAGGCCCTCGGGAACCATCTCGTCGGGAACGAAGCCCTTGGCGTCCGTGACCCAGACGTTGCCGTCGTGGTCCACGAACATCCCGTGGGGCCACGCGATGAGCCCGGCGCCGAAGCTCTTCAGAGCCTCGCCTTCGGGGCTGAACAGGACGACCGTGTCCACCTCCGGCCGGTCGCCGCAGAAGTTCGCGCCGCAACGCTCGGCCACCCACATGTTCCCGTCGGCGGCCGGGTAGATCGCGCTGACGGCGCCGAATGTCCGTTCCCCCGGCAGGTCGCCCCACATCGGTTCCCCGGCGAACGGGTTCGGGTAGTCGTCGTGCTCCGGGACCGCTGGCTGCGCTGCCTCCGGTTCCGGCTCGCTCATGGCGTCGCCGCCGCAGCCGAGAAGGAGTCCCGCCGCGAGGAAAAGACCGGTCCAGGCCACCCGCCTCGTGTTCGTGAATCGATCCATTCTGCCCTCCATGTTCCGCGCCGGGCGGACCGACGATTCTACGGAAAATGGCCCCCGCCGGGGGGCATCAGTCGAGGAGGCCGTTGACGGCGGCGGACTCCGCCTCGTCGCTCAAGGCCAGAGCATCGAGCCCGACCTCCTTCGTGGCCCAGCGTTCCCGGTCCGCCCTCGAGAGCCACCGAACCTGGCTCCCGGTGGACTCCCGGGTCACGGCCAGCACATCGTCCACCTGCTCGGCCACCGCCCGGATGTGGGAGATCACCGCGACCATCCGATGCGCGGCCGCCGTTTCGAGGGCGGCGATCGCGGCGTCGAGACTCCGGGCGTCGAGCGACCCGAAGCCCTCGTCGAGGAAGAGCGCCTCGAGCCTGCCTCCGGTGCGTTCCATCATCTCGACCATCCCGAGCGCGAGCGAGAGCGAGGCGAGGAACTGTTCCCCGCCCGAGAGCGTCGCCGGGGTGCGCGGCTCGCCCGAGTCGTTGTCCAGAACGCTCCACCGCTCGTCCACCTCCTGCGGATCCACGAAGGAGTAGCGTCCGCCGCTCACCTCCCCGAGCTTCCTCGAGGCGTGGATCAGAAGTTCCTTCGAGCGCCGCAGCGTCAGCCACTTGAGGAAACGTCCCGGTTTCAGCGCCTCCGACAGGTCTCGGAGCGCCCACTCCCTCCGCTGCGCCTCGTCGAGCAGCTCGCGGAGTCGCCGGATATCGTCGGCGACCGCGGCGAAACGCTCCACCTCGCGCCGCGCCGTGCGCTGCTGGTGGCGCGCTTCCTCCGCCTGTCGCCGGGCTCGCCCGAGGAGAGAAGCCGGATCGCCCGACGGCTCGCCGAGCTCCCGGACGCGGGCGCGAACCATCGCCTCCTCCCGGGCGCCCTCCTCCGCGAGAGCGCTCGCGGCGTTTTCGATTCCTTCGAGCAGCGTCGCCAGGTCGCGGGCATGGGCCAGGAGCGCCGGCGGTTCGCCGCCGGCCGGATGGGGAACCTCTCGCGCCAGCCCCACCGGGCTGGCCGATGCGACGAGGGCGTCGCGGTCCTGTCCGAGCCGCCGCCGAAACGCCACGAGCGGCCCGATGATCTGGCTCCGTCTCCGCTCGGCCAGCTTCCGCAGGCCGCGCTCGGTCTCGGCGATCCGCGCCGCGAGACGGGCGAGCTTCTGCTCCCGCTTCCTCAGCGCCGCCTGTCGAGCCCGGGCGGCTTCCCGCGTCTGCTCCACCGGCGCCCGGTCCACTTCCCGCAAGTCCGCCGGTTCCGCAGGAAGGGCGAGCGTCGGCCGGAAGTCCCCGGGGATGGCCCCGATCGCGGCGGCGAGCGCCTCGCGATGGCGAATCGCGGATCGGTGGGACTTCGCCGTCGCGCTGTCGGCGCTCACCACGGCCTGGCGGGCGAGCTGTGCCTCGGTCTCCCGCGCCCTTGCTTCCCGGAGGAGTCCCTCAGCCACGCGGTTGTGGTCCGCGAGAGCGCTGTCGGCCCGCTTCCGCTGTTCGTCCAGGGGAGCGAGGAGAACATCCCGTCCGGGCAGCGGGCCGTCGGGATCCCCACCGGCGACCGCGGCGAGCCGGCGACGCGCCTCCGCCAGACGGGTGGTGAACGCGGTCGCGGAGAGCTTGGCCTCCGCAGCCTGGTTCCGGGCGCCCCCGAGTTCGCCGCGCAGCCTCTCCCGTCGCCGCTCCCCGGCGCTCGCGAGGCGCCGGGCCTCCCGGAGGAGTCCGGCTGCGGCCTCGATGTCCTCTCCTGGCGGCGGGATCCAGCCACCCGGGAGATCGCGTTCGCAGACCGGACAGCAATCGCCGGGAGCGAGTCCGTGGGCGGCGTGCGCGGCGGCGTCCGAACGCTGCGCGGCTGCGAGGCATTCGTCGGCCTCGTCCGCCTTCCGCTTCGCGCGAGCCGCGCGCTCTTCCGCAGCCGCGAAGTCGGCCTCGGCGCGCCTCACCTGCTGCTGGAGGCCGTCGAGCCGGCGCCTGCCGCCCCGGAGCTCCAGGCTTCGATCTTCCGCCGCGGCGTGGAGCCGCTCGACCTCGTTCCGGCGGTTCCGCGCCTCCCGGGCAGCGTTTTCGAGCGGGGCTCGGCCGGGCGCGTGTTCCTCGCTCGCCTTCCTGGCTCTGGCGGCCTTCGCCGCCACACCCGCCTCCGCCGCCCGTTGCTCCGAAGCCCGCTTCCTGCCGGACCGCAGTTCGGCGGCCGCCCGCTCCGCGGCTTCGATGAAGTGGCCGAGGCCGTCGAGCTTCGAGAGCGCCGTGGCGACCTGCTGGACGGTGGGGCCATCCGTGGTCGGGATCCGGTCGCGCTCGGCTTCGAGCGCCTCCCGGCCCCGATCGAGTTCGCGCTCCTCCTGATCCAGATCGGCGGCTCGGCGGGCCAGCGGCGCGAGTCCGGTGGCGATCGCATCGAGATCCACCGAGCCGAGTCGCCGGCGGACTGCCGCCGCGGTCGCCCCCTTCGCTTGCGCCCGCTCCAGTGCGTCTGCGGCCTCCTCGGCTTCCGACGCGGCGCTGCCGGTCACCTCGACCTGCGCTCTCGCCGCCTCGAGCGCCCGCCGCAGCTCGGCGAGGTGCGCGTCGGGGTCCTCCGGGCTGGCGTCCGCCTCCTGCTCGAGACGGATGCGGATCGCCTCGGCGGTGCGGAGCGCTTCGGTGGCCCGCTGGCCCGCGGCCTCCAGCTCGTCGGTGCGCCAGACCTGCCGCAGGATCTTGCTCCGTGCGCCGGGTTTGTCTTCGACGAGCAGGCGGGCGAATCGGCCCTGGGGGAGGATCACGGTCCGCAGGAAGGCTTCGCCGTCGAGCCCGATCAGAGCTTCGACCCGCTGCTTCACCAGCCGAACCTGCTCGATGCGCTCCTCCGGCTCGCCGTCCTCGCCGATCCGGGTGAGCTGCGCCCACACCGCGCCGACTCTCCCCGCCTTGCTCCGGCGGGCGCCCCGGACGATCTCCCAGGTCTCGCCGGAGAGGCCGAAACGGAGGACGACCCGCATCGCGCGCGATGTGTCGTTCATCAGCTCCTGCTTGCCCTGCGCGCTGAAGGTCGTGCGTCCGTAGAGCGCCCAGGTCATCGCCTCGAGGATGGAGGACTTCCCGGCGCCGGTGTCGCCGACGATCGCGATGTGGTCGCGGCCGGCGAAGTCGAGCGTCACCGGCGCGCGGAAGGAGCGCAGTCCCTCGATCTTGAGGTGGAGCGGGCGCATGGCTCAGCGATGGCGCCGCGCGGCGGCGAGCGAGGCGAGGACACGGTCCGCCTCGGCGGCCAGCCGGGCGGTTCCGAAGTCGGGCGCGTCTCCGGCAGCGGCGCCGAGCGCCTCGGAGAACAGGCTGCGAACGGCCTCGGCAGGCGCCGCCATCCTGGCCCCCCGGGTCGTCCGCCATTCCTCGAAGAGCTCCTCGATCGGCGGCTCCGACCCATCGGAGGGATGGGTGGCGACGGCCTTGACCGCCTGCTTCCGAACCGCGTTGGCGACATGGAAGACGTGGCACCGCGGCGACCATTCGGCGAGACGGTCCATCAGGTCCGGCACCGGTTCGTCGGAGACCACCCGGGCTCGCAGGATGCTCTCGTCGAGCCCGCCGTCCGCCGCGCGCGCCTCGAGTTCGTCGAGCGTGCCGTCGAAGTCCACGAGCGGCCGCCCGCCCGGGAGCTCCCGCGGCTCGACGCGAACTTCCTCGGCGACCTCGACGACGACCGCCTGTTTCGTCTGGCGGCTCTCGCCGAAATCGAGCGGGATCAGCGAGCCGGCGTAGCGTCCCCGGGTGATGCCGCCGGGGAGGAGCTGCGGGTCGTGGATGTGGCCGAAAGCGCAGTAGAGCGCACGCTGGAGTCCGTCGAGGTGCGTCGCGTAGTCGTCGCCCACGGTCATGCGCTTCTCCGACCGGCCGGGCCGGGCCCCGTGGACGTGGAGATGGGCGGCGTAGAGGACGATGCCGCGCGATCCCGCCGCCTCGCGGGCCAGATCGAGCTGCCGATGGTTCAGAAGCCGGATGCCGTCGGCGTAGTTGCCCTCGAACTGCGACGGGTCGTCGGTCGCGTAGTTCGCGATCGCGCCCGGTCGGAGGAAGGGGACGCAGGCGACGACCGCCGGATGGCCTGGCTGGCTCCAGACGGCCGGCCGGGTGAGAAACCACAGCCGTTTCGGCGACTGCGCGCCGGCGAGGTGGTCGAGCACGCCGAGCAGCCGCGGGGAATCGTGGTTTCCGCACAGCACCACGGTCGGGGCGATCCGCGACAGGCGACCGAGAGCGACGATGCCGAGTTCGAGGGCGCCGTATGGCGGCCGGTAGGCGTCGAAGAGATCCCCGGTATGGAGGATCAGATCGGGCTGCTCCTCGTCGGCGATCCGGAGCAGCCCGCGAAGCGCCGCCCGGTGGTCCGGCGCCCGTTCCACCCGGCCGAGCCGGGCGCCGAGGTGCCAGTCCGAGGTGTGGAGCAGCTTCACAGGATGTCCTCCAGCCCGCCGTAGGAGCGCACGTTGCGCAGGATGCGCTCGGTCTCGGTCTTCTCGGCCTCGACATCCCGAGCCGCTTCGTCGGGGTTCGTCGCGAAGGGCGGGAACGGGAAGCGGATCGGGATCGGCTCGGGGACGACCGGCTGCGAGACGACCATCGTCCCGGGCATGAGCCGCGTGGCGCGCTGCCGCAGTCCCGGGGACAGGAACCGGTAGGAGTCCGACTCGCTGGCGTCGAGCCGGCCGACGACCTTCAGCGAGGCGTTCCGCGGAAGCGCGGGCGTCACGGCCGAAGCTGCCTGCTGCGCCCCGACAAGCAGAACCCCGAGGGATCGGCCCCGCTCGGCGATGTCCACGAGCAGCTCCTTGAGCGGCGAGTAGCCGGTGGCGGGGGCGTACTTGTTGAGTTCATCCAGCAGCACGAAGCGCAGGGGGGTGCGACCGGTCCCCTGTTTCGTCTCCCAGACCTCGGCGAGGAGGGCGCCGACGACGAAGCGCTGCGCGTCGTCGTGGAGCCGGGAGATGTCCACGACGTGGATGCGGCCGTTCTCCGCCGAGACCGGGGTCAGATCCCGTCCGATCAGCGGACCGAGCCGCGGCCGCAGCTTCCACAGGCGGCGGAGGAATGCGTTGCGGGTGCCGGCGGTGGCCCGGCCGTACCACTCCTTCGCCAGCGCCTTGTCATCGGCGACCTCCTCGAGGAGCGAGATCAGTCCTCCGAAGTCGCCGACGATCCGCCCGGCGGAAGCGGGCGCCGACTGCGGCTCGCGACGCGCCAGTTGATCCGGATCGGTCCCCACCCCCGCCGGCGGATCTTCGAGGATGAGCGCCGCGCCCGAATCGTCGCCCTCCGGTCGCGCGAGGCGACGGAGGAGCTGGACGCGGATCAGTTGCTCCACCAGGCCGACCTGAGTCGAACGTTCGTCCCCGGCGCTGACGCAGAACTGCAGGAGCTGCTCGCGGATGAACCGCTGCGGCGTCCAGCCGTAGGCCGCCACATCGCCGGCGGCGCGCGACCGGACGTTCGCGACGTTCGCCTCCGAGCCGCGCGGCGCGTACAACCGCACCGAGCGGAACGGCCCCGGCGTCGCGACCCCGAGCGCCTCCCACCGCGCCCGGTCCTCCGGCCGCCGGGCGAACTCGCGGTTCGGCCGGTCGAGATGGAGCAGATCCTCTCCCTTCGTGTTGAAGATGAGAACCCGCACGTTCTCCCGCTCGGAGCGTCCGCCGAGGAGATCCATCCCCTGGTCGGTTTCGAGGAGCTGGTAGAGCAGGAAGAGGGCGTAGGAGGTCTTCGTAGCGACGCCGGAGATCCCCGAGATCGAGACATGTCCGCCGGAGCGGCCATCCACGAACCGCATGTCGGCGTGGACCGGTTCGCCACCGAGGTCCAGCCCGACCGGCAGCCGGCCCCGCGTCATCACGTCCTCGAACAGCGCCCGGGCGCGGTGCTCGCCCTCGGCGCGCATCGCCGGCGCCCCTGGCCGCGGAGGGATGAACACCTCGGGCACGACCCGGAGCACCCGGATCTCGGCGCGGCGAACGAGCACCGCCGGCAGGGTCTGCTCGACCACCCGGCTCGTGTCGGAGGGGAGATCGGCGCCTTCGAAGCGCGACCTCAGCTCGGTGACGACGCCGTAGTGGGTCACCGCGCCCGAATCGGCTGTTTCGGTCGTCACGCAGAGCAGCTCGTCGAGCTGAACATCCACGTCCGGATCGAGCACGATGTGGAAGATGCGGGAGTCGCTTGCGACCGAGCCGTCCACCAGCCCGATCCGCGTCGGGGTCGAAGTCAAGCGGATGCCTCCCGGTTGTGTTCGGTGACGGCGTCCCGCACCGCCCGCAGCGCGAGTCGGGGTTCGCCCTGCAGGTGACGGAGCTGCCGCTTCAGACCCGCGATCGGCCTCAGCGCGACCGCGGCCCGCGTGGTTTCCGGCTGGCCGGAGGCGAAACGGGGGAGACAGGCCTGGACGCGATCCGCGGTCGCGGCGGCCTTCCGCTCGCCGATCGCGGCGGACACCTCGATGCGTGCGATCCCGGACCACGCGTTCCCCCAGGGACCCGGCGCCGCCATCCGGAGAAAGGCGGCGAAGCGCTCCCCGCCGATGGCGAAAAGGCCTGAACGCTCCCCCACGGCGAGCCCGGGGACTCGCGCCCACGACCCGGGGTCGAGCAGCCGGCGCGGATGGGACTTCACGTAGCCGACGACGGGCAGGCCTCGCCGACCGCGGATCCCGTGGAGCGGTCCATCGAGGAGCGTGAGCCAGCCCTCGGCGCATAACCGCTCGGCCACCCCGGCGAGCTCGCTCCGCATGAGCGACTGAAGCCGCTGCCGCGGCGCCCGCCGATTGCGCCTCCCGGCGGCGAGCGCGCTCCAGCGCCAACCCCCCGCCTGGTCCGGCAGTCGCATCCGCGGGGAGCCCCCGGAGATCATGACCCGGCGGACCGTGGTGCGGGCGACCTGGGCCTCCTGTCCAGCGGCGACGAGGACGGCTCCCGCCGCCACGCTCCCGGCGAGTCCGGTCGTCGCCTCGCCGTCGTCGCCAGTGCGCGTCAGTTGCGCGTCGGTGCGCATCACCGCGCCCGCGAAGGCGAGCCGCTTCGGCCGTTCGGGCGCGTCGGAGCGATGCGCCCGGAAGGCGCCTTCGTCCTCGAACAGCGGACACGAGAGCGCCGGCGCATCCCCGCGGTCACGGGTCGCCTGGACCCCGGGAGGCGCGACGCCGTAGATCCCGGTCGGCGGGGTCGTGGCGTCGTTCATCGGGCGTCGGCGAGGGGGCTGGCGGGTCGAAGTGGCCTCATCCCTCGGAAACGTGGGGTTCGGGAAGGGGCAGCTGAGGAGTGTGGCGTCGCGCCGTGACGGATCGCGTCATGACTCGGCGGCGCTGGCAATCTGCTGGCCGTTCATCCAGGTGGAGACGACGTGCGGGTCGAGGAGGGGCCGGTCCGGCGGCGAAGGGATGGGGCCGGAAAGCACCTCGAAATCGGCGCGCCGAACCGGGCGATCGCGTTCACCGCCGGTCGGCAGCCAGTCGCGCGATCCGGTCGCAGAAATCCGGGAAGCAGATCCCCACGGATGCCGCCGACTGCGGCAGGAGGCTTCGCGTCGTCATGCCCGGGAGCGTGTTCGCTTCGAGTACGGCGGGTTCCCCGGCCGCGTCGAGACGGAAGTCCACGCGGGAGAAGTCCCGTAGCTGCAGAGCCCGATGGGTGGCGACGCCGAGCTCGCCGAGCCGCCGTTCCAGGGATTTCGGGATGTCCGCGGGGAAGATCTCGTCCGCGAGCCCCGGGGTGTACTTGGCGTGGTAGTCGAAGAGCCCGCCGTGGGCCACGATCTCCCCGACGCCGAGCGCCTGCGGCCCTTCCTCGTCGGAGCCGACGATTCCGACGGTGAACTCGCGGCCGGGAAGCATCTCCTCGATGAGGACGAGTCGGTCGTGGCGGCGCGCCTTCGCCACCGCCGGCCGAATGTCCTCATGGGACTCGGCGCGCGTGAGACCCACCGAGGAGCCGACCCGCGAGGGCTTGACGATGACCGGCAGCCCGAGGGCCTCGATTTCGGCGCGCCACGGGTCCGGGTCGTCGCGGTCGCAGACCACGAAGGGCGCGGTCGGGATCCCGGCGCCGAGGAGCACCCGCTTCGCCGCCTTTTTTTCCATGGCGAGCGCGCTCGCGAGCATGCCGCTCCCGGTGTACGTCCGGCCTCCCAGGTCGAGGACGGCCTGGACCCGCCCGCCTTCGCCGTCGAGCCCGTGGAGGACGAGGAAACAGACATCCGCGCTCCGGATCGCCGGGAGCCGCAGCAGGCCGGGGAGATCCTCCATCCGACGGAGGCGGGCGAGTTCGGATTCCCGCGGCGGGCGATGCCCCACGCGGAGCGCGAGCGCGTTGCCTTCCCGGTCGGGCCCGAGTTCGCCGTACACCGTGTCCACCGCGGTCACTTCGTGTCCGGAGGCCCGGAGCGCGCGCACGACCTCTCCGGCGCCGGCGAGCGCAACATCCCGTTCGGGCGTCGTGCCGCCCGTGATCAGGGCGACCCGGAGAGGGGGGATCGGGGATCGGGTCATCACAGCCTGAGCGAGAGGCGGACCGGCTCGGGCAGCGGTCCGGAAGGGAAGAGGAGTGCTCCGAGGAGCAACGCGGCGAAGCCGATGCCGAGCGCGGCGGCGGCGGGCGGTCCGGCGACCAGCCCGGGGACCGCTTCCAGCAGGAAGAGGGCGGCGAGCCCGAGGACGATGGCGAGGGCGACCGCGCGGCCACCCACGCGCTCCCACGAGAGCCCGAGGGTGAGCGCAGGGGCCAGGCCCACGGCGAAGACGGCGAAGCCCATCGTGCCCAGCCAGACGATCATCCCGCCGCCGGCGAGGTGCGCGCCGGCGATCCCGAGCGCGGCGAGCCCAACGAGGACGGAGGCCCCGCGGGCGGCGCGGAGCCCTTCGAGCGAGGGCGTCCGGCGTCCGAGCGCGGCCGGGAGATCCCGCACCAGGACCGCGGCGCCGAGGTTCAGGAACGCATCGCTCGTGGAGAGAATCGCGGCGAGCACCGCGGCGCTGACGAGGCCCGCCAGCATCGCCGGCGCCTCCGGGAGGGACAGGATCGCGAGCGCGGCGTCGTCGGGGTGGGCGAGATCGAGACGTCCGGCGTGGGTCAGGGCAGCGGCGCCGAGCCCGATCCAGACGAGGAGGCTGAGGCCCTGGGCGCCGGCGATGACCGCCGGCATGGCGCGCAGCGCCTCGGGGCTCCTCAGCATCAGGAATTTGTGGAGCATATGGGGCTGGCCCAGGACGCCGACCGAAAACAGGAGCAGGAACCCGAAGGCGGTGCCCGGGTCGAGTACGCCGAGGGGATCGAGTCGCTCCGGGGCGACGGTCGCGGCGAGTCCCGCAAGGCCGCCCGCGCTCGACAGGGCCCAGGCGAAGGCCGCCGTCGCCGCGACCGCCATCACGATCCCCTGGAGCACATCGGTGTTCACCGAGGCCACCATGCCGCCGGCGAGCGAATAGGCGAGAAGCAGGAAAAGACCGGCGAGGAGGGCGGCGGTCAGGTCCAGACCGGGGAACGCGGTGGCGGCGGCCCGGGCGAGGGCGGCGAGCTGAACTCCGAGGTAGATCACGCTTCCGAGCAGGATGACGCCGGCGGAAAGCGCCGCCGGCGTGCGGCCCCCGAACCGGAAGCGAAGCGCCTGGGGAAGGGTTTCGGCCCCGGACGCCTCCGCGATCAGGACCAGCCGCCGGCCGACGGTGCGCACCAGGAGAGCTGCGGTGAATCCGGCCGGCAGGACGATGAACAGCGAACCGAAGCCGATCTGGCCGGTGAGCCCGGGCCCGCCGAGGAATACGAATCCGCTGAACGCCGAAGCCGCCACCGCGAGCCCGGCCCGGACCGGGCCGAGTCGGCGTCCGGCGACGAAGTAATCGGCCGCCGTGCGGGTGCGCCGCATGGCGAGGAGACCGACGGCGAGGGTCAGCAGCAGCAGCGCGGCCGGGATCACGGGATCGCTCTCACGGCGTTACGCACGCTGCTGCCACTCCCTCTGGCTCCCGGCCACCAGCACGCACACCTGCACGGCATCCCGCGCCCAGTCCACGCCCACCGCCACCGGAAACTCCAGAATCTCCCGGATCTTCTTCATCGCCTCGTCCTCCCGGGTCTCCCCGGTGT